>JAIFLV010000143.1 GCA_020048895.1 Rhodoferax sp.
CCATCGGGCTTTCGGCCCACGACGTCGGTAAATGTGCCGCCCCGGTCAATCCAGAACTGCCAGCGCGATTTCAAGCCGACATGCGGCTCTTCGCGGTCCAAATCCTTCTGCTGCTTGATCATGGCTACCTTGTGTTTCCGTGGGCTGTGATTTTGAATTATCCTCACCCACCACCACAACCTTTGAATCAGGAGTCACCATGAAGATCAGCCGTATGGTCACCGCCGCACTGATGTGCGCTGCAGCAGGTGCATTTGCCCAAACCAAATGGGACCTGGCCAGCGCCTACCCCGCCACCAATTTCCACTCCGAAAACCTGGTGCAGTTCGCCAACGATGTGGACAAGGCCACCGGCGGCAAACTCAAGATCACGGTGCACTCCAACGCGTCCCTGTTCAAGGCCCCTGAAATCAAACGCGCAGTGCAAGGCGGGCAGGCCCAGGCCGGGGAAATCATTTTTGCCAACTTCCAGAACGAGTGGCAAATCTATGGTGCAGATGGCCTGCCATTTCTGGCCGACAGTTACGACGAATCGGTAAAGCTGTACAAAGCCCAAAAACCGCTGATCGAAAAGAAACTGGCTGAACAAGGTATGGGCTTGCTGTATGCAGTGGCGTGGCCACCCCAAGGCATTTACACCAAGAAGCCCATCAACTCGGCCGCCGACCTCAAAGGCATCAAGTGGCGTGCGTACAGCCCGGCCACCAGCCGCATTGCCGAACTGGTGGGCGCCCAACCAGTGACCGTGCAGGCCGCCGAACTCTCGCAAGCGCTGGCCACCGGCGTGGTGGACTCCACCATGACCTCGGGTGCCACCGGCGTGGACAGCAAGCTCTACGAGAGTCTGAAGTACTACTACGACACGCAAGCCTGGTTGCCGAAGAATGCGGTGCTGGTCAACAAGAAAGCGTTCGACGCCTTGGACAAACCAACCCAGGACGCGGTCCTGAAAGCCGCTGCCGAAGCGGAAGTGCGCGGCCTGGCGGCCAGCAAGAAGGTCAACGTCGACACCCTGGAAAAGCTCAAAGGCTTTGGCATGCAGGTGTTGCCTCCATCGGCCCAACTCAAGGCCGACCTGAAGAAAGTGGGCGACACCATGCTCAAGGAATGGCTTGAGAAAGCCGGCCCCGAAGGCAAGACCCTGATTGATGTATTCAGCAAACCCTAAGCGAAGCGGCGCGAAATGATGCGGCGTGTTTTGGATGGCCTGTACAACAGCGCCGCCGCCCTCGCGGCGCTTTGTATGGTAGGGCTGCTCACCATGGTCATGCTCTCGGTGGTGAGTCGCCAGATCGGCTTCAATGTGCGTGGCACGGATGCCTATGCTGGCTACCTGATGGCGGGTGCTGGATTTCTGGCGCTGGCCCACACGCTCAAAAAGGGGGAGCACATCCGGGTGACCCTGATCCTGAACGCACTTCAAGGCCCCTGGCGCAAAGCGCTGGAGATCTGGAGCCTGGGCTTTGCCTGCGTGCTCAGCACGGTGATGGCGTTTTACAGCTGCAAGCTGGTCTGGGACTCGCTGCAGTTCAACGACGTGTCCACCGGCGTGGATGCCACTGCGCTGTGGATCCCCCAGCTGGTGATGGCGGTAGGCACGGTGGTATTTGCCATTGCCTTTGTCGATGACTTCATCCTCGAACTGCAGGGCAAACGCCAGCAACTGAGCAGTGCCGAAATGCTGCGCAACGAATAGGCTCCTGGAGGCATGGTATGAATGAGTTCGCTATCACGGGGATGCTGATCGGCGCGCTGTTCCTCATACTGGGCAGTGGCGTGTGGATTGGCCTGACACTCTCTGGCGTGGCCTGGATCGGGATCCAGATTTTTTCACAGCGCGCCGCGGGGGATGCCATGGCGGTAACCATCTGGGGCTCGTCCTCCGGCTGGACGCTGACCGCCCTGCCGCTGTTCATCTGGATGGGCGAGATTTTATTTCGCACCCGCCTCTCGCGAGACATGTTCAAGGGCCTGGCGCCGTGGATGCAAGCCCTGCCCGGGCGACTGCTGCACACCAATGTGGTGGGTTGCGCCATCTTTGCCGCCGTGTCGGGTTCCAGCGCTGCCACCTGCGCCACCATCGGCAAAATGACACTGCCCGAGCTCAAGCGACGTGGCTACCCCGACGACATGGTGATCGGCACGTTGGCCGGCGCGGGCACCCTGGGCCTCTTGATTCCACCCTCCATCATCATGATTGTGTACGGTGTAGCGGCCGATGTGTCGATCTCCGACCTGTTCATCGCGGGAGTAATCCCAGGCATTTTGCTGGCTGCGCTTTTTTCGGGCTACATCGTGGTGTGGTCGCTGTTGCATCCGGAGCAGATCCCGGCGCGTGACACCCGCATGACTTTTGCCGAGAAAATCAGGGAGTCGGGCAGCTTGATTCCCGTCGTGCTGCTCATTACTGCGGTGCTGGGCTCCATTTATGCCGGCATTGCCACGGCCACGGAAGCCGCAGGCGTGGGTGTCGTGGGCGCACTGGTGTTGTCGGCGGTGCAGGGTTCCATGAGCTGGGTCACTTTCAAAGAGTCGCTCATGGGCGCCACGCGTCTGTATTGCATGATCGCGATGATTCTGGCCGGCGCTGCATTCTTGACACTGGCCATGGGCTACATCGGCTTGCCGCGCCATCTGGCCGAATGGATTGGCGGCCTGGGTCTGAGTCAGTTTGGCCTGATCCTGGCCCTCATGGTGTTCTTCATCATTCTGGGCTGCTTTCTGGATGGCATCAGTGTGGTGGTGCTCACCATGGGGGTGCTGATGCCCACCGTGCTGGCCGCCGGTATTGACCCGATCTGGTTCGGCATCTTTGTTGTGCTGGTGGTGGAGATGGCGCAGATCACGCCGCCCGTAGGCTTCAACCTGTTTGTGCTGCAGGGCATGACCGGCAAAGAGCTCCCCTACATCGCCCGCGTGGCCTTGCCCATGTTCTTCCTGATGGTGGCGGCGGTATTGCTGATCTATTTTGTGCCGGGCATTGTGACCTGGCTGCCGCAACAGATGAAACAATAATGCCCATGTGCTAACGCTGCGGAGCAACGCCTGCATGTGCGCCGTGTTCGGGTTTGACCCATGTCCAGCAAGCGCTAATTGCAATATGCTCTCTGCAGCACCATAACGTTCGTAGTTGGAAATACCGTGGTCATCTGGCTAGCCATTACCGCAGCGCCCCTCGGGCTCCTGAGTCGCTGCGTTTTCACTGCAATCGCGGCGCGCAAGAAACGCCCACTTCCGAGCGCACAATAGCACCCATGTTGTCCGTGTTTGCCATTTGCATCGGTGCCTCGTTGGGGGCCTTGTCGCGCTGGCAGCTCGGCCTGTGGTTCAACCCGCTGGACAGCGCTGGCCAGGTGATGCCGCTCGGAACACTGACGGCAAACCTCGTCGGTGGTTACCTGGTGGGCATCTGCGTAGCCGTTTTTCAGGCACTGCCCGCCATCGACCCGGTCTGGCGACTGGCATTGGTCACCGGGTTTCTGGGCGCACTCACCACGTTCTCCAGTTTCTCGGCCGAGGTGGTCGCCATGCTGGGGCAGCAACGCTACGTGCTGGCTCTGGCAACAGCGGCGCTGCACTTGTTCGGGTCTCTCGTGCTCACCGTGTTGGGCATGAAAACCGCGGGCTTCCTGGTGGCTCATGCAACGTGACCGAGATTCCCATGCAACCCGGTTTATACAGGCCCACCCCGCCTCGGCTCCCGAATAGGAAAGCACCGTGATTACTGCACTCGTCGTCGTCTTTGTGGTGGCATACGCTGCCATCGCACTGGAGCACCCGCTCAAGATCAACAAATCGGCATCGGCCCTCATAGGAGCGGGTCTGCTGTGGACGATTTACGCGTTGGGTGCCGACAAACAAAGCATGGTAAGTGCGGAATTGGGCGAGTCGCTCATGGGGACGGCACAGATTGTGTTTTTCCTGATTGGGGCCATGACAATCGTGGAGATGGTGGACGCCCACGACGGGTTTTACGTGATTACCTCGCGCATCAGAACGGCCAAGCTCGCCACGTTGATGTGGCTGGTGGGTTTCGTCACTTTCTTTATGAGCGCGATTCTCGACAACCTGACCACCACCATTGTGATGGTGTCGCTCATGAAAAAACTGCTCGACAAACAGGATGATCGACTGTTCTTTGCCGGCATCATTGTCATTGCCGCCAACGCCGGGGGGGCGTGGACCCCTATTGGCGATGTCACCACCACCATGCTGTGGATAGGTGGACAGATCACTTCTTTGTCGATCATGAAGTCGGTGTTTCTGGCGTCGGCTGTCAGCCTTCTGGTGCCGCTTGCCATCACCGCCCGCACACTCAAGGGCCGCGATGTGATCGCGCCACCGCGCAATGCCGGTGGCATCACATGCAAGGCTTCCCACTTTGAAAGAAGCCTGATGTTTTATCTGGGTCTGGGGGTGCTGGTACTGGTTCCGCTTTTCAAAGGCGTTACCGGCCTGCCACCGTTTATGGGAATTCTGTTTGGTCTTGGTGTTTTGTGGGCGGTGGGCGACTTTATGCACCGTGGCAAGCCCGACGACGACAAGGAGCACCTGACCCTGGTGCGGGCGTTGACCAACATAGACATGGCCTCGATTGTTTTCTTCATTGGCATTCTGCTGGCGGTTGCGACACTGGAGCACACCCATATCCTGTCCAATCTTGCGCAGGCACTGGACCAGACGGTCGGGCGACTCGATGTCATCGTCATCATCATCGGACTGGTCAGCGCCATCGTGGACAACGTGCCTTTGGTAGCAGCGTCCATGGGCATGTACAACATGGCCCAGCACCCTACCGACAGTTTTCTGTGGGAGTTCATTGCCTATTGCGCTGGTACGGGTGGCTCCATTTTGATCATCGGATCGGCCGCCGGTGTGGCGGCCATGGGCCTGGAAAAAATCAGTTTTGGCTGGTACCTGCGCAAGATCAGCTGGCTGGCCCTGATTGGCTATTTGTGCGGTGCCATGGTGTACATCGTGCAGTACAACCTGACTCACTAGAATCGTTTACCTTTTGGAAGAAACGCCATGAACGCTTTACTCAAATTTTCAAAGGCCGTCGACTGGTTGAACGGACAGCTTGGCAGATATGTGATCTGGCTGATTTTGGCCTCGACGGTCATCAGTGCCATCAACGCTGTGGTGCGCAAAGTCTTCAACGTGGGCTCGAACGCATTTCTGGAGGTGCAGTGGTACCTGTTTGCGGCCTCGTTTCTCATTGCTTCGGCTTACACCCTGCTCAATGGCGAACACGTCAAAATTGATGTGATCTCCAGCAAATTATCCAAGCGTGCGCAGATCTGGATCGACGTGATTGGTTTCACTTTTTTCCTCACGCCCATGTGCCTGGCCATCCTGTGGTACTCCATCCCCTTTTTCCTCAAGGGCTACCACACGGGTGAGATGTCGTCCAATGCCGGGGGGCTGATTCGCTGGCCGGTCTACGCCATGATGCCTCTGGGCTTTGCTCTGCTGTTGCTGCAGGGGTGGTCGGAACTCATCAAGCGGCTCGCCTTCCTGCAAGGGTTGATTGAAGATCCAACGGTAAAAAGGATCGAGAAGACCGCTGAGGAAGATCTGGCAGAGGCCATCCGGTCCCTGGCCGAGTCCAAGAGCAAAACTGCCTGACGGAGACCAGCACCATGGAAATCATTACCAACAATATGGCCCCCATCATGTTTGCGGGGTTGATTGTCTTTCTGTTGATGGGCTTTCCCGTGGCGTTCAGCCTTGGCGCCTGCGGGCTCTTCTTCGGGTTTGTGGGGGTGCAGTTGGGCATGCTGCCCGAAGCCCTGCTGCAGGCGCTGCCATTGCGGTTGTTTGGCATCATGCAAAACGACACGCTCTTGGCGATTCCGTTCTTCACTTTGATGGGCTTGATACTGGAACGCAGTGGCATGGCCGAAGATCTGCTTGAGACCATTGGGCAGTTGTTTGGTCCGATACGTGGCGGACTGGCGTTTGCAGTGATTTTTGTGGGCGCCCTCTTGGCCGCGACCACCGGTGTGGTGGCCGCGTCGGTGATTTCCATGGGTCTCATCTCGTTGCCCATCATGCTGCGCTATGGCTATGACCGCCGCATCGCCTCCGGCGTCATCGCCGCATCGGGCACGCTGGCGCAAATTATTCCGCCGTCGTTGGTGCTCATCATTCTGGCCGACCAGATGGGCCGTAGCGTCGGTGAAATGTACAAGGGCGCCTTCATCCCCGGCTTCATGCTGACGGCGATGTATGTGGGTTGGGTGGTGCTGTTGGCAATCTTCCGTCCGGCGATGGTGCCCGCCCTGCCACCCGAAGCCCGCACCATCCGGGAGGACAACGGCAAAAGCGGCCTCACGTCGCTAGTGATCCTGACCATCATCACCACCGCTGTGGCGGTGTACTTTGGCCAACATTACGCCGACGTCTATACCTGGTTCAAGGGTGAAAAAATTGAAACTGTGGCCACAGACGAAACCATTGTCGTGTCCATGTGCGCGGGTGTGACGCTGGCCTTTGTGATTGCATCCATCAACAAGGTCACCCGTATGGGAATGCTGTCGCGCATGGCCGAGCGGGTCACGTTTGTGCTGATACCCCCGCTGCTGCTGATTTTTCTGGTGCTGGGCACGATCTTTTTGGGAATTGCCACTCCCACCGAAGGCGGTGCGATGGGTGCACTGGGCGCGTTCCTGATGGCCATGGCACGCGGACGCCTGAACATGAAGTTGCTCAAACAGGCGCTCACCTCCACGACGAAGCTGGCAAGCTTCGTGTTGTTCATCCTGATAGGTTCCACCATTTTCAGCCTCGTATTTCAGGGCGTGGATGGCCAGAAATGGGTGGAGCATTTGCTGACCGGATTGCCCGGCGGTCAGACCGGTTTCCTGATTGTGGTGAACCTGCTGGTGTTCTTCCTGGCGTTCTTCCTGGACTTCTTTGAATTAGCCTTCATCGTGGTGCCTTTGCTGGCACCGGTAGCGGAGAAACTGGGTATCGACCTAATCTGGTTTGGCGTGCTGCTGGGCGTGAACATGCAGACCTCGTTCATGCATCCACCGTTTGGTTTTGCACTGTTTTACCTGCGCAGCGTTGCCGCTTCCCGCGCCTACACCGACCGTATCACCAAGAAGATGATCGAGCCGGTGACCACCATGCAGATCTATTGGGGCGCGGTGCCCTTCGTGATCATTCAGATCGTGATGGTGACGCTGATTATTTTCTTCCCCGGCATTGTGTCCAGTGGCCTGGACAAGCAAGAGGTGTATGACATGGACAAGATTGGTGCGCAAATGCAGGCCGATATGCAGCAAGCAACCCCCGAGGCACCGGCACCTTCGATCGATGCGTCGGCTCCGGAAGTTCCGTCAAGCCCGGCGTCGAGTGCGCCACCTGTGGCCGATGACGATCCCATGAAGGCTATGTTGGAATCCATGGAAAAGAACAAGAAGTAGAACGTGACGACAGGGCGGTGCTCCGTGCCCTGGCGCGCCATGAAAAAACCCCGCAGAGCGGGGTTTTTCTCGTTTTGGGAAGCGGAGTTACAACTTCTGCGACGCCATAAAGCTGTCGAAACGTGACTCGGCAAAGCGGAACCACAATACCTGGTCGCGCTGGAATTCGCGCAGGTCCGCGTAAATCTTCTTCCACTCGGGACTCTTGGCATCGTTTTCCGCAAAAACTTCCTTGGCTGCCTTGAAAGATGCTTCCAGCACTTGCTGCGAAAAGGGCAACACATTAGTCTTGGCCGCCACCAATTGTTTCAGTGCCTTGGGGTTGAACGCATCGTACTTGGCCAGCATGTCCGTTGCAGCAAACTGGCTGGCTGCCTCAATGATGGCTTTGTTTTCCGCCGACAGGCTGTCGAATGCCTTTTGGTTGATGAAGAAGTCCACCTCGGGACCGCCTTCCCACCACCCAGGATAGTAGTAATACGGGGCGACTTTGTTGAAGCCCAATTTCTGGTCATCATAAGGGCCGACCCACTCTGCCGCATCAATGGTGCCTTTCTCCAGCGCCTGGTACACCTCGCCACCGGGAATACTCTGAGGAACCGCACCCATTTTCTGGACCACCTCGCCGACCAGGGCGCCGCCCATGCGCATCTTCAGGCCCTTGAAATCTGCCGACGACTTGATTTCCTTGCGATACCAGCCACCCATTTGCGTACCAGTGTTGCCACCCGCAAAGCTAACCATGTTGTAGCCTGCATAGAGCTCATTCATCAGCTTGCGGCCATTGCCGTGCATCATCCAGGCGGTCATTTGGCGCGCATTGAGCCCGAACGGGATGGCCGAACCCAGTGCAAACGCGGGGTTCTTTCCGTAGAAGTAATAAGGCACGGTATGGCACATTTCCACCGTGGCGTTCTGAACGCCATCGATCACGCCAAAAGGCGGCATCAACTCGCCACCGGCATGGACCGAGATCTCGAATTTGCCGCCCGACATGGCCTTCACGGCTTTGGCAAACACCTCGGCGCCACCATAAATCGTGTCCAGCGACTTGGGGAAACTCGACGCCAGGCGCCACCGTACAACACCGCTACTAACAGCAGGGGAAGCAGCCGCAGGGGTCGCGACCTCCTCTTTTTTGCCGCATGCAGCCAAGCCTGCAGCCAGCACACCAGCAATGCCAGCGTTTTTGATGATTGAACGACGATCCATTCGACTTACTCCAGTAGTTATGGGAAAGCTTGCTCCAGACAGACAGGGGTTATGCACCCCATCCGGTCGAGAGCCAACTGCCATTGTAGGAAGCCGCTTGTCACTCGTGTTTGGGGTTTTCCCTCAGGAGGCTGATCCAGCGCAACTCAGACGCAGATTTTGTCCCTGCAGAAGTTCCGTTTACACATCATTTCTGTCTTGGCGCGAAGCCGAAGGCAGTGTTACAGCGTGTCCCAAAGCATCTGCCATATGCTTTGGGAGGACCAGGCCAAGCAACAACGACAGGAATGATTTAGAAATGGAATCAGGCAGCCAGTGCAACGGGTTGCACCAGTGCACCAAATCGCAGCTGGATCGCAGCCAGCATGGCTGGCGCATCGAGCCCCTGCAATTTCAACAGGTGGGCCGGATCTCCATGTTCGATGAATTTGTCGTCCAGACCCAGTTGCAGCAAGGGGACCGTCAACCCCGCGGCATGCAGTGCTTCGGCAACTGCGCTACCGGCACCGCCCATGGTGCACCCCTCCTCCACCGTCACCAATGCGGCATGGTTGCGGGCAGCTTCCAGCAGCAAGCCGGTATCCAACGGCTTGACCCAACGCATATTGATGACTGTGGCATCCAGCGTTTGCGCCGCGGTCAGTGCCGGATACAACAAGGTGCCAAAGGCCAGAATCGCAACCCCTTTGCCCTGCCGACGCACTTCGCCCTTGCCAAAGGGAAGCCCCTCCAGACTGCTTTGCACCGCCACGCCGGCACCGGCACCCCGCGGATAACGCACGGCCACAGAGTGGTCTTGCGCAAATGCCGTGCTGAGCAACTGCCGGCATTCGTTCTCATCGGATGGGCACGCCACGCTGATATTGGGAATACAACGCAGGTAGGCGATGTCGTAAGCCCCGGCGTGGGTCGCTCCATCGGCGCCGACCAGGCCGGCGCGGTCCAGGGCAAAAACCACGGGCAGGTTCTGGATCGCCACGTCGTGAATCAGTTGGTCGTAGGCGCGCTGCAAAAACGTGGAATAGATCGCCACCACCGGCTTGAGTCCCTCGGCTGCCAGACCCGCAGCGAACGTGACGGCATGCTGCTCCGCAATGCCCACATCAAAGTAGCGTTCGGGAAACCGCTGCTCAAACTCGACCATGCCCGAGCCCTCGCGCATGGCGGGGGTGATGCCGACCAGCCGGGCGTCGTGGGCAGCCATGTCACATAGCCATTGGCCAAACACCTGGGTGAAAGTCGTCTTGGGCGCTACGACCGGCTTGAGCAAGCCGACACTCGGGTCGAACTTGCCAGGCCCGTGGTAGGCCACCGGGTCTGCCTCTGCCAACTTGTAGCCTTGGCCCTTTTTGGTAACCACGTGCAGAAACTGCGGCCCCTTGAGCAACTTGATATTTTCCAGCGTGGGGATCAGTGATTCGAGGTCGTGGCCGTCGATGGGGCCGATATAGTTAAAGCCGAACTTTTCAAACAATGTGGCTGGCACCACCATGCCTTTGGCGTGTTCCTCCAGGCGCTTGGCCAATTCAAACAGCGGCGGCGCACCTTTGAGCACGGTTTTTCCCATGTTCTTGGCAGTGGCATAAAAGCGCCCGCTGAGCAGTTGCGCAAAATAACGGTTCAGCGCTCCCACCGGCGGGCTGATGCTCATGTCGTTGTCGTTGAGCACTACCAACAGATTGCAGTCCGACACACCGGCATTGTTGAGTGCCTCAAACGCCATGCCGGCGGTCATGGCACCATCGCCGATGATCGCCACGCTATGCCGCTCCACACCCTGAATTTTGGCCGCCATGGCCATGCCCAGGGCCGCTGAGATGGAGGTACTGGAGTGGGCGGTGCCAAAGGCGTCGTACTCACTCTCGGCGCGCTGCGGAAAACCACTCAAGCCCCCCAGCTGGCGCAGTGTTTCCATGCGTGAACGCCGCCCGGTCAGGATCTTGTGCGGGTAGGTCTGGTGCCCGACATCCCACACCAGCCGATCGTCAGGCGTGTTGTACACATAGTGCAAGGCCACCGTCAGTTCGACGGTACCCAGGTTGGAACTCAGATGCCCGCCGGTTTTGGCGACGCTGTCAAGCAGGTAGGCGCGCAATTCATTGGCAAGTTCGTGCAACCGCTCACGCGGCAACTTGCGCAAGTCGCCGGGTGCGTGAATGGTGTGCAGCAGTGGGTACAGATTATTCGGCATACGCTATTATTTCAGGAGCTGCTTACGCATATAAATAAAGGGCTGGAGGCCAGTCAGTTGACCCGATTGACGACCATGTCGGCAAGCGCGTGCAACGCTGCAGCATCGGCCAAACCACCATCGTTGAGTGCGGCAGTCGCCTGCGCCAACAACTCCAGGGCATGACGGCGGCTGGCGTCGAGCCCCAACAGAGACACGTAGGTGGGCTTGTCGTTGCAGGCGTCCTTGCCGGCCGTTTTACCCAAAGTGGCCGAATCAGCGGTGACATCGAGGATGTCGTCCACCACCTGGAACGCCAGTCCAATGGCGGCTCCATAGTCACGCAAGGCCTGCGCCTGGCGCAAGGGTACATCGGCGCAATGTGCGCCCATCAAGACACTGCATTGCAGCAAGGCACCGGTTTTTAGCTGGTGCATGGTACGCAACTGCCACTCAGTCAATGGCTGGCCTACACTGGCAAGGTCAATCGCCTGCCCGCCTGCCATTCCTGCGCTGCCGGCCGCCCGCGCCAACAAGGCGCACAGCCGCGCCTGCATTGCAGGGGGTACCGAACCATCCAGCGGTGTCAGAAGTTCAAACGCCAGCGCCTGCAATGCATCACCGGCCAGCAAGGCACTGGCCTCGCCAAACTGCACATGCACCGTGGGCTTGCCCCGGCGTAGCACATCGTTGTCCATGCACGGCAAATCGTCGTGTACCAGGGAATAGGCATGAATCAATTCCACGGCACAGGCGGCGCGTAACGCGGCTGCCTGCCCTGCAGACTGCGCAGATGTGTTCACCGCCTCATAGGCGGCAAGGACCAGCAGGGGCCGCAACCGTTTGCCGCCATCGAGCACCGCGTAACGCATCGCTGCCACCAAGTCGGCAGGTGCTCCGTGGTCCAGGCCCAACGGTGTTTCGTCGGTCACCCAGTCACTCAGTGCTTGCTCCACCTCCTGCAGGCGCAGCTTGCTCCAGGCATCGAGGCAAAATGACGTGACAGACGTTTCGGCGTTGGCCTTGGACATAGAGGGTGCAATGAAAGACGAACGCCATTTTAGGCGCACCTCCATGACACCCCATGGTCTACGGGCTTGCCGACCCAGGCGTGTGCCTTCGCTTGCCATTTCTGAAGCGACTACAATTCGTGTCCCGGCAGCTCTCGAGGTAGCTGCCCTTCAAGCCCCTGATTCAGGGGTTTTTTGCCTCCTAGAAGGACCGAGTTGTGCAAACATTGTGCAAAAACACTTCCCCATCGCTGCCCAAACCGCAGCCCCCGTTGGCCGACACTGGCCACCCCTGGATTACCCAGTTGCCTGTTTCCAGCTACTTCGACGAAGCGCTGTACCAACTGGAACTGCGGCAACTATTTCAGAGTGGCCCGCGCTACGTTGGCCATAGCCTGAGTGTTCCCAACGTGGGGGATTACCACGCACTCCCACAGGAGTTGGAAGGTCGGGCCTTGCTTCGCACGGCTCAGGGAGTGGAGCTGGTCTCCAACGTGTGCCGACATCGCCAGGCCGTCATGCTCAAGGGGCGCGGGACGCTGACGGGCGGCAGTACCGGCGGCAACATCGTGTGCCCGCTGCACCGCTGGACCTACAGTGGCGTCGCCGCTGCACCGCAGTCACCGCAAGCCGGTACGCTCATTGGCGCACCCCATTTTCCGCATGATCCCTGCCTGAACCTCAACAACTACCGGTTGCAGGAATGGAACGGCCTGTTGTTTGAAGACAATGGCCGCGACATCGCTCAGGACTTGGCTGGCATGGGGCCGCGTGCCGCACTGGACTTTGATGGCTTTGCGCTCGACCGGGTTGAACTGCACGAGTGCAACTACAACTGGAAAACGTTTATTGAGGTCTACCTGGAAGACTACCACGTGGGTCCGTTTCACCCGGGGCTGGGCCAGTTTGTCACCTGTGACGACCTGCGCTGGGAGTTCAAGGACAGCTACTCGGTGCAAACCGTCGGCGTTGCCAACCGATTGGGCAAGGCCGACGCGCGCGGTGGCTCGCCTGTCTATGAACGCTGGCAAAAGGCCTTGCTGGCCTACCGCAATGGGGTACCCCCCACACAAGGTGCCATCTGGCTCACCTATTACCCGCACATCATGGTCGAGTGGTATCCGCACGTGCTGACGGTGTCCACCTTGCACCCGCTGGGGCCACGCAAGACGCTCAATATGGTGGAGTTCTATTACCCGGAAGAGATCGTGGCGTTCGAGCGGGAATTCGTTGAAGCCCAGCAGGCCGCCTATATGGAGACCTGTATCGAAGACGATGAGATCGGCGAGCGTATGGATGCCGGACGCGCTGCGTTGTTGGCACGGGGCGATAATGCAGTGGGACCCTACCAAAGCCCCATGGAAGACGGCATGCAGCACTTTCACAGCTGGTATCGCCGCCAGATGGGTGCCAAGTCACTCACATTTTAATAGCAGCCTGCGCACTATTGACGGGCGCTACAGCCGATTTTGTTAAGGATCTCTGCCGATGCAAGCGCTCTGGATGGTGGTGGCGTCATTTCTGTTCGCCACCATGGCGGTTGGCATCAAGTTCGCATCAGACAGCTTTGGCACCCTGGAGCTGGTGTTTTACCGTGGTGTGGTGAGCATCGTGTTCATGGGACTGGTGGTGCGCGCCCGCGGCGCAACCCTGCGCACACCGGTGCCCATGATGCATTTGTGGCGCAGTACGGTGGGTGTCTTCTCCTTGACTGCGTGGTTCTACGCGATCGCGCACCTGCCGCTGGCCACCGCCATGACGCTGAACTATATGAGTGGCGTCTGGGTCGCGGCCTTCATAGTGGGTGGCGCGCTGCTGTACGGCCAATCGGACCGCCAGGGACCCTTGTTTGCGACCGTGCTGCTGGGGTTTGCCGGTGTCGTCATGACACTGCGCCCCACCATCGACCAGAACGAACTGTTCGCCGGCGTGGTTGGCCTGCTGTCGGGCATCGGTGCAGCCTTGGCCTACCTGCAAGTCACTGCTCTGGGCAAGGCCGGTGAACCCGAAGAACGCACCGTGTTCTATTTCTCCATTGGCACCGCGGTGGTGGGGATCGTTGGCACCCTTTTCACCGGTTTTACGCCCTGGTCGAAAGTGAGCTGGACCGCCGCCGCCTGGGTGATACCGATTGGCATCCTGGCGTCAGTGGCGCAGTGGTGCATGACCCGCGCCTATCGCAAGGGTGCCACCCTGGTGGTGGCCAGCATGCAGTACGCCGGCATTGTGTTCTCGGCCATTTACAGCCTGCTGCTGTTTGGCGACCAGATTGCGCCCATCGGGTGGACCGGTATTGCCGTGATTGTGACCAGCGGCGTTCTGGCGACCATCTTGCGGGCACGCGCCATTCCCAACCCGCCTGCTGAAGAGCACTGAATCTTCGGGCCCCCGGGTAAACCGCGCTCATTGACAAGGGGTGCGACTGCAAGTGGCAAAACGAAAGAACATAAGCTGCCTGACAGTTCCAAAAAAGAAGCTTTTGCAGATCTTAAGCATCGAGAAAAGCTGACATAGCACCACTGTTTTTCCCGCACACTGCAAGCTTTGTCCTGCCCCGTGCCTTGCCAGCTTGCGTGCAAGCCGCTTTGCGCACTCTACCGAAAGACCACACCATGCCCAACGCCCGACACACCAACGCCGTTCGCCTTGAGTTCTCACCCGATTGTCTTGTTCAAACCAACTTGTCGGGTGCCGCATTCACGGGCGACTGGCTTTGGGTAGCTGGCGATGAAGCGTGCGGTCTGGACCGACTGCGCCGTCTTGATGCGGTGGGTGGCGAAACCCTGCGTTATGGGGATGTGCGCGATTTTCCGCTGGCTGACCTGCTCGACTTACCCGGCACGCGGGAAGAAGAGGCTGATCTGGAGGGCATGGCGGTTGCCGATGGTTTCATGTGGGTCGTCGGGTCGCACGGCCTCAAACGCAAAAACGCCAAGCCCGACCGCAGCCACGCCGCCAATGCCAAGCGGCTAGCCAAACTGGCGCTGGACGGCAACCGCCGCCTTCTGGCGTGCCTGCCGATTGAGCACGATGCCGATGGCCAGCCCTGCCTGGTCAGGCAGGCCCGGGATGGCAGGCGGGCATTGCGACTGAAGGGTGATGCACAGACCAACCTGCTGACCCGCGCACTCGCCGACGACCCCCACTTTGGACCCTACATGGCGATACCAGGCAAGGACAACGGCTTTGACATTGAAGGGATGGCGGTAGACGGGCACCGCCTGCTGCTCGGCCTGCGGGGCCCGGTGCTGCGCGGCTGGTCGGCGTTAATCGAAATCGCGGTTGAGGCCCACGGCGGGCACCTGCGCCTGATGCCTCTGGACGCCACCGGCACGCTGTTGCGCAAGCACTTTCTGCAGCTCGATGGCCTGGGCATCCGCGACCTACACTTTTCCGGCGATGACCTTTACATTCTGGCTGGCCCCACCATGGTGCTCAATGGCGACATCCGAGTCTTCAAGTGGCCGCAAGCCAGACCTGTATTGAGAGCCAATCAGGAAGTCGCGCGATTCGAAGCGGCGCTGTCCGAATCCGTTACTTTGCCCCACGGACGCGGCGTGAACCGCGCGGAAGCTATCTGCGACCTGCCACCTGCCATCGCTGGCGGCAAACCCCGTTGGCTCGTGCTGTACGACGCGCCCGGGCCAGACCGCAGGGATGGCGAGCACACGGTTTTTGGCGACCTGTTACGGCATGATTAGTGGCTAGTGTCCTGCGTTCTGACCCCACGGCTTCATTGCCGTTTGTCATCAATTCGTGTTCAGGCGCACAAGACATTGATGACAAATGCGGGGTGATTGAAGCAGCCCTTGCGGTGCGTGGGCGCCAGGGCACGCTGCGGGTCTGTGGCCCGGCAGCTCTGCCCCGGGTGGCCACCGAGGCTGCAGCGGCCGCAGCGGCAGGCGGCTCAGCGGTGGTGGCCGTGGGCGCAAGGAGGTGGTGGTGGCGTTTGACGGCGAGGTGGAGCGCATGCGCTCACCGATCGACAGCCGTGTGCTTGACAAACCCCTGTACCTGCTTATGACCTGCGGCGAAGACTGCACGGCCAACGTGCCGGGGGTGTGGCATGAGTGTGGTGCTGCACCTGTCCGACACCCACTTTGGAACTGAGCAACCGCAGGTGGTCCTGGCACGCGCTGGCACACAGCTGGATACACCGTGTACCCCGCACGCAAATGGCTGGCGCTAAACATCACCACGTTTGTGGCGTTTTTGCAGGAGCGGCCGTTTGCTGCTTGATGACAATTAACCATGTTCAACCGCCCGTGGTCATGCGGTGATTGTTATCAAAAGAGAAGCCGCCATCAAGCTTTATCCCGCGTCAATCTTTCTGCGAAGGAGATGCCCATCGCCGAAAGCACGAACGTGAAGTGGATGACGGCGACCATCGTGACTATCTGAATGTTTTCTATAGTCAGTTCTCCACTCAAATAAGTCTTCAGTGCATGAACGCCTGAAATGGAGATGATGGCAAAGGCGAGTTTTAACTTGAGGTTGTAGGTGTTAACGTGGTCCAGCCAGTCTGGCTTTTTCAAATCCGTCTTGTCAAAGTGCCCTGTGGTCACAAACAACGAAACGCCCGCCAGCGCAACCACCCAAACAAGTTGCGCGACCATCGTCATGTCGACCAGTTCAAGTACCTTGATGATCAGTTCGATCTTCTCTAAATTGCCAAACAGCAGCGTAATCATCAGCTTGTACGTCTCCAGCAGAAACTTTCCCAAGATGCCGAGAATGATCGCCACCAGACCAATATAGAAAAACAGCATGGTGAAACGCATGCCGTACAACAGGGAACCGACCCTCGACAGAAAATTTTCCACTACTTAGTCCCTTTGGTATAGATACGGTGGTTCAAATCAGCACCCAGTTCTTTGCAACATGGGGCGCTCGTCAATTCGCACTGGCTTGCTTTTCCAACTCTGCTTTGAGTGCTTCGGGCAACTTCAGTTGACGGGCGAATTCGTCCAGATACGCGCGCTCCATGAAGCTGGTGTCGTCTATGACGAGCAAGCTGGCCAGATACATCTCTGCAGCCAACTCGGGGGTGGACGCAGCGCGCGCTACTTCGGCAGGATCCAAGGGGCGCTGCAACTCCGCCGCCAGCCACGTGCGTTCACTCGCATCCGCCTGCAGCCGCACCATTTCGGCATCGATCAGGCCACGCTCGCGCTCGTCCAGGTGGCCGTCGGACTTGGCTGCCGCAATCAAGGCTTTGAACATCGCCCGGCTATGGGTTTCGACTTCTGGTGCAGGCAGCAGGTTCACCGTACGTGCCGCAATGTTGGTGGACCCTGAGGGCGCGACCGGAGCAGCTTGCTGCGCCTGCCACTGGGAGTAAGCACGAAATGCCACAACGCCCAGCGCTGCCACGCTGCCATACTTCAATGCTGAGCCCCCTATGCTGCGACCCCGCTTGGAGCCCAGCAACAAACCCAAAACGCCACCTGCGGCGATTCCTGTACCCAGCTGGCCAAAGCCAGGGCTTGACGCGCCACCAGCGGGGCTTCGCTTGCTATCGAGCAGGGACATGCCCGACTTCAACAGCTGATCCAGTATCGATTGAGCACTCATAGTTCACAGCTTTCCAAGTTAAAAACAAAAACGAAGTGTTGCCAAGACCAAGGCATGGGCGCGGGCAAGAGCGGTGGTTTCACAGCCAGAGAGCCACCAGGAAGATGCCAACCATCACAAACGACAGCACGACCTTGGCCACCATGCCTACTATCAGGCCAAGCCAGGTTGCGAATGCCACTTTGGCCGCTCGCTGCTGGTCTCTTTGCGCCCAGTACTCGCCCATAGCCGCACCCACCAGGGGCATGAAAAGCACCCCTACCAAACCCATGTATATCCCTACCACGGTGCCTACCGCTGCGCCCACAAGGGCCAACCTGCTTGCGCCTGCGCGTTTTGCCCCCATCAATCCCGCCACAAAATCGAGCGCCCACGCCAGTGCCGCCAAGATACTGATGATCACCACGGTGCTGACGCCCACACGCGTGAAATCGTCGATCCATGCCCCCAAGAGCACACCAGTCCAAACCAGCAATGTGCCAGGCAAAAGTGGCAGCACCGTGCCCGCCAAACCGAGCAAGATGAGTGCTGCACTGGCAATCCAAAGGAAGTTAATGTCCAAGGCTTTCTTTCAGTGAAACTTAGGGTGTTGGCACAGTGGCTGCGGGGGCGCCTCGCGTCTTCCACAATGACACCAACACACCGCCGGCGATCAGGCCAAAGGTCACGCTGAGCGAGATGACCGCCGGAATTTTTCCGATGATGCCTACAAGGAAGATCTTGCTGCCGATGAACACCAGCACCAGGGCCAGCGCGTACTTCAGGTACTTGAAACGATGGATCATGGCCGCCAGCGCAAAGTACAAGGCACGCAATCCCAGGATGGCGAAGATGTTGCTCGTGTAGACGATGAACGGGTCGGTGGTAATGGCGAATATGGCAGGCACAGAGTCGACCGCAAACACCAGATCAACGAACTCCACCAGCACCAGAGCCAGGAACAGCGGTGTAACAAAGCGCACTACTTTGCCAGTGGCGGGGTCAGGTTCATTCACCCAAAAGGCATTGCCCCGCAGCCCATCGGTCACCCGCATATGCCGCTTGAGGAACTTCAGCAACGGGTTGTTGGCGATGTCGGGGACGTGGTCAGCAATGATCCACATCTTGATGCCCGTAAAAATCAGGAACGCACCAAACAGATAAAGCACCCAGCTGAACTGGCTAACCAGGGTGGCGCCTAGACCGATCATGATGGCGCGCAAGACGATCACACCCAGGATGCCCCAGAACAGTACACGGTGCTGGTATTGCCGCGGTATCGCAAAGAAGCTGAATATGAGGGCGATGACGAACACGTTGTCCATGGAAAGCGACTTTTCGATCATGAACCCGGTGTAGTAATCCATACCGCTCTGTGCACCCAGGTACCACCAGACCCAGGCACCGAAGATCAGCGCGGCACTGATGTAGCCGGCCGATAGCAGCAGGCTCTCACGCACGCCGATCTCCTTGTCGTCTTTGTGCAGCACGCCAAGGTCAAACGCCAGCAGCGCAACGACGATACCGACGAAAGTAAGCCAGACCCATGCGGGTTTACCCAGGAAGTCAGCCAATAGAAAAGGAATCAGGATGTCCATAAAGATGAAGTTGCGGGATTACAAGGATGTCTGGTAACTGCGGGTCATGTGATAAGAGTCAACGGATATTCGCTGGTTTTTAACTTCCAAAAAATCAGCATTAAGTTGACCTGTGTTTCGTTTTTTACGAAGTATCTGCAACCCGTCCTCAAAGTGGCGGGTCCCACTGCCGCACTGGGAGACGGGAGAAGACGTGATCCTTCAGGTGCGCCGGGCCGAGTATCTGGAAATCTCTGCTTCTTTGACCTAGATCCACAGGCTCAATGGCGGGTCGTTGACAATGGCACGCAAGATGTCGCCTCTGGAAACAATGCCGAGCAGTTGGCCCCCATCGTCAACAATCGGCACAGCACTGAGGCCGGTGGCGAGCATCACACGCGCGATGCGCCGAACATCGGTGACTGGTGCCGAGCATGCCACTGGGGTCACCATCACTTCACTGATAGGGCGATTGAGCAGACCAGTGAGCAGATTGCCTTCCAGATTGGTGACCATGAGCAAGTCACGGTCACTGACCAATCCCACCACTTCTTTTGTTGGGCCTAGCACCGGGGCCTGGTGCACCTTCCGTTCCGCCAGTTGTAGCCAGGCTGCGCCTACCGTGCCGGTGGGATGAAGGGTCAAGACGTCATGGCTCATGACCTGGTAGGCGTGGCATACCGGTGTTCGCTTATTCTCCCGTCGATGCATTTTGTCGTAGGCCTTGGCAGCTTGGGCAAACCTATCGTGCTCAATGCGCGGGGTTTCGCTTTCGCGGGTAATTTCATGAATTGATCCGTCCGAGTCCAGAAGCCCGTTGCCACTTTTGCGGGGGTTGCGCGCCTTCACAACGCCGGACAAGGGCATGAAACTCTCCAAAGTTCCGCTAAAGGTTCGACCGGCGGTTCCATAGACAAAAAACATTGGGGGCTCCGGTGTCAATTTGGTTCGACTGGCGAAAGCGCGCGCCAGGTGTCGCGAAAGACAGCCTGTTCCACCTTGGCGCGCTGCCCGCTTGGGCAGGCCACCCGCACCACCAGCATCAGGTGCTCGGGGTTTGAGAAGTCCCACGACACCTTGGTTCGGCCGGAGGGAAGTGCGATGAAGTTTTCTTCAGACGCTTTGCGAAAGTGGGCCATCGCCTCTTCTTGCCAGGCGGCCGTGGCACGGTCAGCCGCGGCGGAGGCGGCCGCTTCGATCCGGTCCAAATCGTGCGAAACGCGCTCGGGGATGGGAATCTGGATGGCGTGCAATGCATAGGCGCCGTTGGGCGACGAATTGATCAGCGGGTGGGTGAGCAACAATCCGTTGGGAAACTCGGCCACTTTGCCGGTGCGCTGGCCAGCCTTGTCAAGTTCCACCAGCGTGGTGGCGAACATGTCGATGTCAACGACACGGCCATGCAACTGGTTGAATTCGATCACGTCGCCAATCTTGTAGGGCTGCACCACGGTGACATACAAGTACCCGTGTACACACATCACCAGTTCTTTGCTGACGATCAGAATGGCACCCGCCACCGCCGCGACCGACAGCGCAAACCCGGCAATGGTGGAGGCCCAGACCGACACGATGATCAGGAGCGCCGCAAACCAGATGATGTTGCGCGCCCAAACCAGATGGATGCGGCGTTTCTCCGCCGAGATCCCGCCCCGTGACAGGTAGCGTGCCCACAAGTGCGACGCGAGCAAAGCCATGCCGATCAGCAGGGCTGTGACAATGACCTTTTCCCAGTGTCCGGGAATCAACGCGGCCAGGCGATCTAGCATTGACATAGGGGTTGCCAAACAAACGAAACTGCGGCAAGCACGCTGACCATGATGTCCGCTCTGGGCACCGTCATGCCAGCAACTGCCGCAATACAAACGGCAAAATGCCACCTGCACTGTAATAGTCCACCTCGATGGGCGTATCCACCCGCAGTGTCAGCGTCACTTCCTGGATTGAGCCATCCGCCCGTGTGATACGCAGCGTAGCGTCGCTCTGCGGGGTTAGCGCTGCGTCGGGGATGACATCGATGACCTCGTTGCCGGTGAGGCCCAGCGACCGCCAGGAGTCCGTGCCTTTGAACTGCAGCGGCAGCACCCCCATGCCCACCAGATTGCTGCGGTGAATGCGTTCAAAACTTCTGGCTACCACGGCCTTGATACCCAGGAGCTGGGTGCCTTTGGCGGCCCAGTCGCGACTCGACCCGGTGCCATATTCCTCACCCGCAAAAATCACCGTGGGCACGCCGTCGGCCGTGTACTGCATGGCGGCGTCAAAGATAGGCATCTTTTGCCCTGGGGCGCGGGTTGGATCGCCCGTGCTGCTGGCGGATACGTGCTGGTAAATCGTCACACCGCCTTCTTCGCGCGAACCGGTGGCGTCGGGCGGGATCATCAGGTTTTTGATGCGCACGTTGGCAAAGGTGCCGCGCATCATCACGTCGTGGTTGCCACGGCGCGCGCCGTAACTGTTGAAGTCGGCTTTCTGCACACCATGCGCCAGCAACCATTGCCCGGCGGGGGAGGTCTCCTTGATGGAGCCTGCCGGTGAGATGTGGTCGGTGGTGATGGAGTCACCAAACAGCGCCATGATGCGCGCACCCTGCACGCTGTTGCGGCTGCTTAACTCGGCGCAATTATATGAACCATTCTGGCCTGTAGCGCCCGTAGAACCTGCGCGAGCAGCTATTTTTTTCATAGCACAATCAGCAAAGAATGGTGGCTCGGCGATGTAGGTACTGGACGGCCAGGTGTAGGCCTGACCGGCCACACCCTTGATCTTGTCCCACAGCAGGCCGGGTTCGGTCTTCACTTTGGCGTAGTTCTCGCGGAAGGCCTTGCCCTTCATGGCGTATTTGAGCAGCTTGTAGATCTCATCGCTGGTCGGCCAGATGTCGCCCAGGTAAACGTCTTTGCCATTTTTGCCTTGGCCCACAGGCTCGGTCATCAGGTCACGGGTCACCGTACCGGCAATGGCGTAGGCCACCACCAGCGGCGGGCTGGCCAAAAAGTTGGCTTTGAGGTTGGGGTGGATACGCGCTTCGAAGTTGCGGTTGCCCGACAGCACCGCAGCGCAAATCAAATCGTTTTGGGTGATGACGTCGTTGAGCTCGGGCGTCAGGTCACCCGCATTGCCAATGCAGGTGGTGCAACCATAACCGGCGACGGCAAAGCCCAGCATTTCCAGGTAGGGCAACAGGCCCGTTTCGGTCAGGTATTCGGTGACGATGCGCGAGCCCGGCGCCAGCGAGGTCTTGATATGTGGCTGCACCTTCAGCCCCGCCTCCACGGCTTTCTTTGCCAGCAGGCCAGCGGCCAACAGCACGCTGGGGTTGGAGGTGTTGGTGCAACTGGTGATGGCCGCAATCAGCACGTCGCCGTTTTTCACCAAGAGCGGTGTTGGTTCTTTGCCATTGGTTGGGCTGGCGTCCGTTGGCGGCCCGACCTGGAACATGCGGCCCAACTTGTCTGCGGGTTGGTTAAAGCCATTCTCGGCGTTGGGTTTGGAGAACAGTGATGCAAACTGGCTGGCCACGTTGCCCAACTCAATTCGGTCTTGCGGGCGTTTCGGGCCGGCCAGGCTGGGGGTCACCGTGCCCAAATCGAGCGTCACGACCTGCGAGTATTCAATGTCGTCCAAAGTTTTGGAGGCACCCGCAGCGCCAGGCACGCCAAACAGGCCCTGCGCCTTGAAGTAAGCCTCAAAGGCCTCGATCTCGGCCTTGGTGCGCCCCGTCCCGACGAAGTAGTCCAGGGTTTTCTCGTCCACCGGGAAAAAGCCCATGGTGGCACCGTATTCGGGTGCCATGTTGGCAATGGTGGCGCGGTCTGGACCGTATTCGGGTGCCATGTTGGCAATGGTGGCGCGGTCTGGCAACGCCAGTGAGGCGGTGCCTTCGCCATAAAACTCCACAAACTTGCCCACCACTTTGTGCTGGCGCAGGATCTCGGTCACGGTGAGCACCAGGTCGGTGGCGGTAACGCCTTCGCGCAGGCGGCCGGTCAGCTTAAAGCCCACCACATCGGGCGTCAAAAAGTACACCGGTTGGCCCAGCATGGCGGCCTCGGCCTCAATGCCACCGCAGCCCCAGGCCACCACGCCAATGCCGTTGATCATGGTGGTGTGGCTGTCGGTACCGACCAGCGTGTCCGGGTAGTACACCTCCTTGGCCGTCTTGTGCACGCCGCGCGCCAGGTACTCCAGGTTCACCTGGTGCACGATGCCAAAGCCGGGCGGCACCACGCGGAAGGTGTCGAACGCCTGCATGCCCCACTTCATGAATTCGTAGCGCTCGCGGTTGCGCTGGAACTCCAGCTTCATGTTCAGGTCCAGCGAATTTTTCTTGCCATAGTGGTCCACCATGACCGAGTGGTCC
>JAIFLV010000182.1 GCA_020048895.1 Rhodoferax sp.
AGGTTGCACGCACAAGTGCAACGGTAGGGGAAAAAGTTGATTGTGTCCAGCAATTTCTGCACTGCCCTATGGGTTCACCGAATCATTACCATGTGTGAACATTGAATAGGCGGGCTCCGTTTCCGCCAGATAGCCAATAAACAGACGCCCTTCGGGGCGTTTTGTTTATCCTAAGCTGGACGGAACTAGGATGTCCTGCGTGGCTTGGCCATACACAGGAGCGTGATTCTGGTTTCTTGATGAGGGTTGCCCAATGACACGCTTGCTGCGAGTTTGTGCGATTTTGTTCTTGGTGGTGCCCTTGGCTGGGCCAGCCCTGGCCCAAGGCAGTAACCCTTTTGCATACTTCCCGTCGCAAGTGATCGATGAGTTCGCCCATGGCGCGGGCATTGCGGGAGACAGTGCAGCATTGAGCCTGGGGAGCACGCCGGGAAAACTTGAAAAGGCTCAGAACTACTTGGCTGCTGTTCAGATTGTGAGCCAGCTTGCAGATGCACGCGATGACGCAGCGGCATCCACGGCAGTGGATTAGGCTGTTGGAAAGGTCAAGGACAAGGCCATCACGGGGCCCGCAGCCACTGTGCTGACTGCGGTAACCCTGTACAAGGCGTCGTTGGAAGGGTTGCGCGACTGGGTGGTTCTTCCGCGCTGGGACGAGCAAATGTACCAGCGCTACCGTTCCTCGCGGCTTGCCGGTGATCTGCACGCAGGAGGGGGCCCTGAAGTCATCGAAACGGCCTACAACGACGCCACTGGAATGGGAAGTGCCTACAACGCCCTCAAACAGCGCATCTATGACGATATGATCCGCGCGAAGGGCTTGAACAAGGAGATTATCGGGACGCGCTTCGATCGGGCGTTATGGGCACAGATTGACGCCTATCTTGTGGCGCGTATGGAATTGCGCTTTCAGCGAGACTACTTGCGTGAGCATCGTGCCGAAGTTATCCAGGCGTATTGGCGTGGTGCCCGAGATCAGCTCACGGTGTCGCCTCTTCCAACGGCAAAACCACGTTCCGGCGATGTCAGTGCTGCCGATTTGGGTGTGATGGCACGCTACCGGGCTGCCGAAGAATCCCGGATCAACGAATGGCTCGACTACGACCGTAAAAGAGGTTACAACGAGACTGCCTATCGATGGGATTGGATCGTGCTGCGGGTTGAGGGCGATCAGTTGGCTGTTGCAACCAAGGTCTGGAAAAAGTTTGACAAGGACCATCCATGGTCTGAGATATCCATTTTCGGCAGCGCCGAGGCGCCTATGAGGTTGCCCCTTTCGCAGCTCAGGGCGAGATATCCGCCATGAGGCGGTCGGTTGCCTAGAGCGGCGCCCGCTGGGTTTCAGGAAACTCGGGCTCCGGCTCTTTGGGCTCTTCTGTGAACAGCGCCCATACCGAATCGGAATCGGCTTCGATTGCTTCAGCTGCAGGAATTGGGTCTCCTGGGACATAGCGATCCTCTGGGAACTTCCCGGTCGGGGGTGGGGCAGGGTTGTGGGTAGCCATCGGTTCTTTTGTGTCAGTTTCGGTAATTGAAATATCTGTATGCGTAACGCCTAATTTACAGCAACAGGACCTTTGTCGCAATTTGAGCTTCGCATCAATGCTTTGCATCATCCTTATTTGTGTCGTGCCCTGCAAGCGTGACCACCGCGTCCATTCCCACTACGAGGCCCTTCTCATAGCGGTTGACCATCTGAATGGTGCCGCCCAGTGCGGTGACAATTTCCCCAACAATGGTGAGACCTAGTCCGGTACCATGCTGTGCGTTGCCAGCCGAGAATGGCTGAAAAAGCCGCATGCGAAGCGTGTCTGGAATACCCGGACCGCTATCGCGAATGACGAGTTGTGCGCTCCCGCCCGCCGGTCCCACGCTAATTTGCAAAGGTGCATGCGACGGGCCGTGGTGGATGGCATTGTGCAGGAGGTTGCGGACAAGTTCGCGCAGCATCCAGTCGTGCCCAAGAACGTTACACGGCTCGCATTTGACTTCAAGATCGAGGTCCTGCTGCACGATAAGGGGTGACAAGTCCAAGGCCACTGATCGCACAACCTCGGCCCAATCAACCACGAAGAAGTCCTGCTGCTGGCGCAATTGCTCCACCTTGGCCAGCGACAGCATCTGGTTAGCCAATGCGGTCGCGCGATCTACCGTGGCCCGCACTTCCTTCAGTGCATCCTGTGCCGGCAAGTCGCCTCGTAGAGCCGACTGGACTTGTACCTTGAGTACCGCAAGGGGCGTACGCAATTGGTGTGCCGCATCGCGCACAAAGCGCTTCTGGTTGTCCAGCAGGTGTTGCAAACGCACCATGACCTGGTTGGTGGCATCCGTGAGTGGGCGTATTTCCAATGGCAGGTCAGAGGCCTCGATGGGCGTGAGGTCATCCTCAGCACGTTGCGCCAATTGCTCGCTCAAACGACGCACGGGCCGGGTCACGCGCTGAACGACAACCAGCACGACGACGAAAATCACGCTGATCAGAATTGCCTGCCGTTGCAGGGTGTCGATCAGGATTTGTCGCGCCAGTGTGCGCCGTAGTTCCAGCGTTTCGGCGACTTGTACGGTGGCCATTGACAGACCCCGTTGGCTCGACACTGGCTGCAATAGCACCGCTACGCGTACCGCATCGCCGCGAAACTCATCGTCGTAAAAGTCCACCAGTGCCGCATACGGCCCCTGGTCAGGCAGTTTGCCGGTCCAGGCCGGCAGGTCTTGCACGCCGTCCACCCAACGCCCGCGCGCATCTGCAACCCGGTAGACCATGCGCGTGCGGTTGTCTACTTCAAAGGGTTCCAAAGCGGTGTAGGGAATGCGTGCCTGGATGCGTGCCTTGCCATCGACACCCTCCACATCCAACAGTTCACCGATGGCCTTGGCCGATGCCAGCAAGGTGCGATCGTAGGCCACGTTGACGGCTGCCAGCGCCTGCTGGTACAGGCTGATGGTGTCGACCAGCACAAACAGCACGACCGGCACCAGAATGCCCACCAGCAAATGGCGGCGCAGGGACAGGCCCATCCGTCGCGTGTTTTCAGATGCCATGCAGGGCTTCGGACTTCAGGAGATATCCCAGTCCCCGCAAGGTCACAAGTTGCACTCCTTTGTCCGAGAGCTTCTTGCGCAAGCGGTACACCACCACTTCGATGGCCTCGAACTGAACCTCGCGCTCGCCTGGAAACACCAGTTCAAACAGGCGCTCTTTGGAGATCGCATGGCCGGCCTTGGCCATCAGTGCTCGCAACAGCGTTGACTCCCTTGGTGTCAAGTCCAACAATTGGTGCTGGTGGTAAATCGCCCCGCTCTCCCGGTCGTAGCGCAAGTGTCCCCAGTGAACATGATCGTCATGCGTGGCATCTCGCACGTTGCTGCTGTGGCGTCGGTGCAGAGCACGTACGCGCGCTTCGAGTTCATCAAGGTCAAATGGCTTGGAAAGATAATCATCTGCCCCCGAATTCAGACCCAGGATGCGGTCACCGACCGTGCCCCTAGCGGTGAGAATGAGCACCGGGGTATCGAGTTTTGCGGCCCGTGCCTGCTCCAGCACATCAAGTCCATCCATATCTGGCAGGCTGAGATCCAGCACGACCACGTCCGGTGGATTGGCCTGCCACTGTGCAAGCGCGTGGGTACCGTCATGGCATACGTCCACATCCATTCCGCTGCGCACAAAGCTGCGTCGCAGCGTGGTCTGCAACGAAACGTCATCTTCAATGAGCAATAGATGCATGGTTGTTATTGGTGTTTTCCCCTAGTCTTTCAGACAGCGGATTGACAGTCAGCGAGCGCATCATAGGTCGGTTTTCAACACAAGGAGATTCCCATGCGTCGTGATATGTTCTTGAAGTCGTTGGCCGCCGTGGCGGTTGCTGGAAGCTTTCCTCTCACTGCGAGAGCCGGTGCTGCCATCAAGATGATGATTCCCGCCAACCCGGGTGGCGGCTGGGATATGACGGGGCGTGCCCTGGGTGCGGCATTGCTGGACTCCAAGGCCGCCGATACGGTCCAGTTCGACAACAAGGGTGGTGCCGCCGGTGTCATCGGGCTTGCCCAGTTCGTGAACGGCAGCAAGGGTGACCCCAATGCGCTGCTGATGACCGGTGCAGTGATGGTTGGCGGCATCATTACCGGCAAGCCGCAAATTGCGTTGGACAAGGCGACTCCCATTGCACGTATCACGAGCGAGTACAACATCTTTGTAGTGCCCGCAGACTCTCCCCTCAAGACCATGAAGGACGTGGTGGCACAGATGCAGAAGGACCCCGGCAGTGTGAAATGGGGCGGTGGTTCGCGTGGTTCCACGGAACACATTTGTGCCTCCATGTTGGCCACCAAGGTAGGTGTAGATCCGAAGAAGGTCAATTACGTTGCATTCCGAGGGGGCGGTGAAGCGGTTGCTGCCATTTTGGGCGGCAATGTGACTGTCGGTGGCGGTGGCATGAGCGAGATGAGTGAGTACATCAAGGCCGGAAAGATGCGCGCCATCGGGGTGACTTCCGACAAACGCTTCACAGGCAACAACACACCTACCCTCAAAGAGCAGGGCTTTGACATTGTGTTGGGCAACTGGCGCGGCGTGTATGGTGCTCCTGGTATCACTGCGGAGCAGCGCGCTGCGCTGACGGAACTGGTGGTGAAGGCAACCAAGTCGAAGTCCTGGGCAGACTCCCTGGCGAAGAACGACTGGACTCCTGCACTCTTGACTGGCAAGCCATTTGACGAGTTTGTCGATAGCGAGTTCAGCAGTCTGCGCGGCATCATGCATTTGGCTGGAATGGTCTGATGCTCGACGATAGAAGTCGTCGATACCAGATGACGGTTGCCGTTGGAACGTTGCTTGTCGCCTTGGCGATGGGTTACTTCGCCATCGACATTCCGTCTGATGCGGGCTACGCCGGGGTGGGACCAAACTTCCTGCCCTGGGTCGTTGCCGTTTCACTTTTGTTGTGCAGCTTCTTCTTGATCTACGAGGTCCGCACCGGCGGATTTCGCGAGATGGAGGAGGGCAATGGTGCCGGTTCGCCGCCATTTTGGGCAGGATTTGTCTGGATGTCGGCAGGTATGTTGCTGGGCGCATCGCTGATTGACACCATTGGTTTCATCTTCAGTTGTACCTTGTGTTTTGTCCTGGCGGGGCGCGGGTTGCGTGCCGCGGAAGGTCAGGCACTGCGTGGTTGGAAACCCTGGGTGATGGATATCGTCAGCGGGCTTTTGATTGCGGCACCTGTCTATTGGGTTTTTGGCATGTTTCTGGCCATTAAGTTGCCAGGTTTGACACAGAGTGGGTGGCTGTAATGGACGTCTGGAACCATCTTTTGCAGGGGTTTGCGACTGCAGGCACGCCGGCCAATCTGATGTGGGCATTTGTGGGATGTGCGCTGGGCACGGCTACGGGTGTGCTGCCGGGCATCGGACCGGCAACAGCCGTAGCAATGCTGCTGCCAATCACGGCGAAAGTCGATGCTACTGCATCCATGATTTTCTTCGCTGGCATCTACTACGGCGCGATGTACGGCGGGTCCACTACCTCCATTTTATTAAATACCCCGAGCAACAGCTCCAGCATGGTGACCGCCATGGAAGGGAACAAGATGGCCAAGAGTGGCCGCGCCGGTGCTGCGTTGGCGACTTCGGCGATAGGTTCATTTATCGCCGGTACGTTTGCGACCGTCGTTGTGACTCTCTTTGCACCCATGCTAGCCCATTACGCTGTGCAGCTGGGGCCGCCAGAGTACTTCATGCTCATGTTGCTGGCATTTACTACCGTGAGCGCGGTGTTGGGTCAAAGCACGTTGCGTGGCCTGGTGGCGTTGTTCATAGGTTTGGCGATCGGGTTGGTTGGAATGGACCAGATTACCGGCCAGGCCAGATACACCGCGGGCGTCCCCGAGTTGCTGGACGGGATCAACATCGTGCTGGTGGCAGTGGGGCTCTTTGCGGTGGCCGAGGCCATGCACGTGGTGCTGTTTGAGGGCAAGGTGGACCAGCGTGAACACAAGTTGACCCGAGTGACAATGTCGCGGGAAGATTGGCGCCGCTCGATTCCGGCCTGGATTCGCGGCACCGCCATTGGTGCACCATTTGGCTGTATCCCTGCGGGGGGTACTGAGATACCCACGTTCCTGAGTTACGCCGTTGAAAAGAACATGGCCAAAGGCAGCAACCGCGAGGAATTCGGTACCGTCGGCGCAATAGAGGGTGTCGCTGGGCCGGAGGCTGCCAACAATGCAACGGTAACCACGGCAATGATTCCGCTGCTGACCTTGGGCATTCCGGTATCCAATACGACGGCGGTCATGTTGGGAGCTTTCCAGAACTACGGCATTCAGCCAGGGCCTCAGTTGTTTACCAATTCGGCCGGTCTTGTCTGGGCGTTGATTGCGTCGCTGTACATCGGCAATGTGATGCTGCTGGTATTGAACCTGCCATTGGTCGGACTGTGGGTCAAATTGCTCAAGATTCCCCGTCCTCGCCTGTATGCAGGGATACTGATCTTTGCCACGGTGGGCGCGTACGGAATGCGTCAGAGTATGTTCGACTTGTTCTTGCTGTATGGAATCGGAGTTCTGGGTTTGGTCATGCGCCGATTCAGCATTCCTTCGGCGCCCGTCGTCGTGGCCATGATTCTCGGGCCACTGGCTGAGGCGCAATTGCGCAATGCCATGTCCATCGGTGAAGGCAGTGCCATGGTGTTTTTCCAGCGCCCGGTGTCGGTGATCATGATGGTGGTGGTGGTGGGCGTGCTGATTCTCCCCCGCATTCTTAAGAAGCGGGGCGTGCAGCTTTAGCGCTTGACGCCAGCGCCACCGTTGGGTTCCGGGTGGCGTGTGCACGCTTGCTCGGGGCATTTTTTCCGCATGGTTGCGCTAAACATCAATAATTTTTAGGAGACAGGTATGCAAAAAAATGTGAATGGACGTTTGATTCCGGCTGCCGCCGCGGTAGCGGTTGTGGTTGCGGGTTGTGGTGGTGGCTCACTGCCCGAGGTGAACCTGGTGCCAAGCGGTGTCACCGACCTGGGATTCAAGGTGTACCGCGCCACCGCCACGGGGTCGGCCAGTACCGCTGCGGGACAAGATCTGCTGACGGCCGGTTTGGGCAGGAGCGGACTGGTCAATACCGCAGCTGCCACGCTTGCGGCATTTGTCGACCCAGTCAATCCAACGGCTGATGAATTACGTCGCAATGCAGTTCAGTCCAATTACCGTGGATTGGTCGACAACACCGTCGGCGGTGGCTTTGGCGTGCTTTACGGACCCAATATCGATCTGGCAGGAAAGAGCACGCTTGGAGAAGGTCTGGTGCCGGGTGTCGAGTACATCGGCGTGCTGGATGATGGGTCGGGTCGCAAGCGGGTCACCATGGCGGTGCAGATTCCTGACAGCTTTGATGTCAACGCGCCCTGTGTGGTGCTTGGCCCCTCTTCTGGCTCACGTGGTGTGTATGGTGCTATCGGCACCGCAAGTGATTGGGGTCTGAAGCGCGGCTGTGCAGTGGCCTTGACCGATTCGGGCAAGGGGATGGGGCTGAATGACCTGTCGGACGATAGTGTCCACAAAGTGGACGGTACGCGTGCGTCGCGTACGGTGGCGGGATCACTGGCAAATTTTGCCGCTAACATCACGGACGCTGCGCGCGCGGCGTTCAATACAGCGTTTCCGAACCGCCTGGCTCTCAAACACGCGCACTCGCAAATGAACCCCGAGAAGGACTGGGGCAATGACACACTCGCTGCGGCCCAGTACGCCATGTATGCGTTGAACCAGCAATATGGTCCGTCAGCGAGTATGGCCAGCAATGCCAAGACAGTGCGGTTCACCGCTGACAACACCATGGTCATTGCCGCATCGGTATCCAACGGCGGTGCTGCGGTGCTGCGCGCTGCGGAGCAGGATACGGCGGGCATTATTGATGGCGTGGTTGCAGGGGAACCCAGTGCGCAACCCGGCAGCACAACCGGCTACGGAGTGCAGTTTGCGGGCGCACCTGTTGCCGCCTATGGCAAACCATTGATGGACTACTTCACTATTGCCAACCTGTACCAACCCTGTGCTGCGCTGGCACCCAGCGCCGCGCTGACCGAGGTGTCGATCTTCAATTACATTGGACTGACCGCACAAACAACAACAGCCACAAACCGCTGCAACCAACTGGCCGCCAAGGGACTCGTGGCCGGTGCTACCACCGCCGAGCGGGCCACGAGTGCGCTCTCCAAGTTGCGTGCGGCAGGCTGGACGGCTGACAACGACGCCATGCACAATGCCCATTACGCGTTGGGCAATGCAGTCATCATCTCGATGATGTACACCAACGCGTACGGAAAATTTTCCGTCGCTGACAACCTATGTGGTATGAGCGCCGCGGCGGTTGCGGCAGGTGTTCCGGCACCGATGGCAGCCAATGTACGTGCCGCCAGTTATGCCACCGGCAATGGAACGGTGAACGGCACTCCGGCCACCGTGATCTACAACGACTCAGTGGGTGGTGCCAAAGCATGGAACCTGGGCGTGTCCCCGAGCTCAGGCGTTGCGGACTTCGCATTGGATGCGGCGCTTTGTCAACGTGCTCTCTTTACTGGGGTCGATACGGTAACGGGTGTCGCGCTGACGGCAAGCTCAACGCCAACAAAGGCGCAGAGTGACGCAGTCAAGGCGGGCGTTGCAGAGGTGCTGCTCAATGGCAATCTGCGTGGCAAGCCCACGCTGATGCTGGCAGGCCGCAGTGATGCCTTGCTGCCCATCAACAATTCGGAGCGTGCCTATGCCGCATACAACCGTCTGGTCGAAGGTTCCGCAAGCCAGTTGAGCTACATCGAAGTGACGAATGCGCAGCACTTTGACTCATTCAACGCATTTTCGGGATTCGATACCCGTTATGTTCCATTGCACACCTATTTCGTCCACGCCATGAATGCGATGTATGCCAAACTGAAGGATGGCAAAGCATTGCCACCTAGCCAGGTGGTTCGCACCACGGCCCGAGGTGGTGCGCCAGGGGCTGCGCCAGCCATTACTGCAGCCAATGTGCCTGGCATCGCGGCTACGCCACCAGTTAGTGACCAGATCGTGTTTTCAGGGACATCCTTGTCGGTTCCCAATTAGCGCGTAGGTGCCGCGTTGGCAGGCCCCCATTAAAACGTTTCCCAGTCGTCATCACCGCTGGCAGGCGTCGGTTTTTTGGGGGTCACTACCTGTACCAGTTTGGGTGGCGTTGAAGCGGGCGCCGGTTTTCCTGCAGGGGCAGCCCGCAGGGGAGCTGCATCAGCCCTGCGCTCAGCGCCTTTGAAGTTGCTTGCCTTCGGTGCGCTGGAGCGAACGGCGGCCTTGGGAGGTGCAAATACCTGCCCCGCACCCCCCAGATTGAACACCGCGACTGTTCCTACCAGGTCTTGCGCTTGCGACTTCAAACTGCTGGCCGCTGCCGCCATTTCTTCTACCAGCGCGGCATTTTGCTGCGTGACCTGGTCCATTTGTGAAACTGCCTCTCCGACCTGCGCAACCCCAGCCGCCTGCTCGTTGCTGGCTGCGCTGATTTCGCCCATGAGGTCGGTGGCGCGCTTGATGCTTGCAACGACCTCGGTCATGGTGTTGCCGGCCTCATCGACCAATACCGTTCCCTGTTCTACACGCTCCACGCTGGCACCAATCAGGGTCTTGATCTCCTTGGCGGCTTCGGCACTGCGCCCTGCCAGGGAACGCACCTCGCTGGCCACTACGGCAAAACCGCGCCCTTGTTCGCCAGCGCGGGCCGCTTCCACTGCCGCGTTGAGCGCCAGGATATTGGTCTGAAAGGCAATACCATCGATCACGCTGATGATGTCGGCTATTCTGCGCGAAGCATCGTTGATCCCCTTCATGGTTTCCACCACCTGGCCCACCACTTCGCCGCCCCTGACCGCGACATTGCTGGCACTTACGGCAAGCTGGTTGGCCTGCCGTGCACTGTCGGCGTTTTGCCGCACGGTAGAACTCAGCTCTTCCATGGAGGCAGCAGTTTGCTCCAGTGCACTGGCCTGGCTTTCGGTGCGAGCGCTCAGATCGTTATTGCCAGAGGCGATTTCCGCGCTGGCAGTCGACACACCCTCGGCCCCCTGGCGCACCGATGAAACCACCTTGAACAGACTTTCATTCATTTCCCGCAGCGCATTGAGGAGCTGCCCGACTTCATTGGTGCTTTCAACCCGGATGTCGGATGACAAGTCTCCCGCGGCGACCTTTTGCGCTGTTTTCAATGCCACCGTGATGGGGCCAACGATGCCTCGGGTCACCAGAGCGCCCATCACTGCAGAAAGTGCCAATGCCGCTGCAGCGAGAATCAATATCGTAATCTTTCCATTGAGCGATGTGGCCTCGGCTTCTTCGCCGGTAGATTTCAATTTGGCATTCTGGTGCTCGATCATGGCATCGAGACGTTGGAAGTAGGCAGCCTGCGATGCACGCAACTTGGTCATCATGAAGGCAATGCCCTCCTCACGCTTGTTGTCGGCGGCCAGCTTAAGGTAAGCCTCCAGGTCAACCACATACGCAGCGCGTGCGTCCTTGAGTGCCCCAAAAATTTCCTTGCCCTTGGGGCTGGCGACCATCTTGTCGAGCTTTGCCATGCTTTCCGAGATGGCGGCACGGGCCTTCACGATGCGTTCCGCTTCATTCTTGATGCCCGCTTCTTCATTGATCAGCAGCATATTGCGTGTCGATCGCGCGATCAGATTGAGGTGTCCTTCAATTTCGTAAACCTCAATGACCTTGGGGTATTCATCGTTGACGATCAGGCTGGTGTTTTCATACAAAAGGGACAGGCGGGATACCGCGACAAACACAATGACAGCCAGCAGCGCCAGCACAAAACCAAACGCCAGTCCCAAGCGCATTCCGATTTTCATATTCTTCACAAGTTGCTCCTTTTCACCAAGACATCAAACGTCGGCTACGTCCTTCTTGTACTCGAAATTGAGCGAAAAATGTCGCTGGGATGCCTCGCCGCGACGCACCTGCTTGAGGTGCGTCACAAATTTGTCGGATTTCTATTGTTTTGCGCCCAGCGCGAGTGCTGCTGCGCGGGATGCAGCCAGGGTTTGCGGCTCTGGTTGGGTCAGGGTATTCCAGCCCGCCAGGTGCCGCTGCGTCAGGTTGTACAGCGCAGTGATCCACTCCGGGTCTTCATTCAGGCATGGAATGTAATGAAACACTTTGCCGCCGGCCTTGAGGAAGGCTGCGCGGGCTTCCATGTTGATTTCTTCCAGTGTTTCCAGGCAGTCGCTGGTAAAGCCTGGGCATATAACGTCGACGCGCCCCACGCCGGCCTTGCCCATCGCAATCAGGGTCGGTTCGGTGTACGGTTCCAGCCATTTGGCACGCCCCAGGCGCGATTGAAAGGTGACCCTGAACTGTTTGGCGTTCAGTCCGAGTTCTTCAGCCAGTAAGCGAGCGGTCTTGTGGCACTCGCAGTGGTAGGGGTCGCCCAGGTGCAGCGTGCGCTCTGGTACGCCATGGAAACTCATGACCAACTGGTCCGGCAAACCCTTGGCTTTCCAGTGCCGCAGCACACTCATGGCAAGAGCGCTGATGTAGCCAGGTTCGTCGTGGTAGTGGTTGACAAAGCGCAGCTCAGGCAGCGTTCTGCAGGTCTGGGCCCAGGCGTAAACGGCATCGAACACACTGGCGGTGGTGGTTGCTGAATATTGTGGGTAGGCGGGCAGGACAAGCACGCGTGTGACGCCGTCGGCTTTCATGGCGTCTAGCTGAGACGCGATGGACGTGCTGCCGTACCGCATGGCCCAACGCACCTTCACGTGGTGATTGCGTTGTCCAAGCCACCCTTGCAACAATTTGGCCTGCTTCTCGGTCCAGACCTTGAGCGGGGAGCCTGCAGGCGTCCAGATGCTGGCGTATTTGGCGGCCGATTTGGCAGGGCGGACGCGCAGGATGACGCCGTGCAGAATCAGCAGCCAGAGCAGGCGGGGGATTTCGACCACCCTGCGATCGCTCAGAAACTCGGCCAGGTAACGGCGCACTGCGCTGGCGGTGGGTGCATCGGGCGTGCCCAGGTTGCACAACAGTACGGCCGTGCGGGGTTGCTGGCCGTGGGAGTAGGGGGGTTCTGGGCGGAAGGTCATGGGCGCAATGTCAGCGTGCTCTCGGTGTGAAGTTTGATATCAGACGGGCTGAGGTACTGCGGCACATAGAATCCCTCGGCAAACCGCTCCGCCTGGTCGGAATAATGCTTGTCGAACAACACGCCGCTTTGTCCCACTGGGTTGATGCCCACGGCCTTTGAAGCATCCGCAAAATCGATCACGCGGCGGGTTGAAGGGCCGTAGGTCACTGCCCAGGGGGCTGGCCCAATGGCGAAAGACAGGTTGTTGGGCGTTTCACGTCCACCTGGCACACTGAAAGGTCCCACGTTGAAGAAACGATCCAGTGGCTTTTGCATGCCCAGGGGATGGTTGTGGGTCAGCGTGTGGGTCTTGCCCCAGGGCCAGTCGAGCAGGCTGGTCCCCACTTGGGTCTGCAGATGGGTGATAGTGTTCTTCCAGACTCGCTTCATGGTATCGGCACGTGTTTCCACCGCAGGGGTATCCTTGTTATCCCACCAGGGGGAGTCCGGGTCGGCGGCCAACAATGGCAATGCCGAATCGAGGGCGCGGGTACGCAGCAGATTGGCAAACTGGACGTCCCCAAGTTCATCGGCCAAGGCTGCCTTGGCTAATTCATAGTTCATCTGGCTGAAAAGCGTCGCGGCGAGGCTGTCGCGCGTGTAGGTGCCATCCCACTTGGACAAAGGCTCGAGGAAAAACTTGTCTCCCTGGTCGGTTATCACTTCGTTGAGCACCGGCAACAGTTCCGTGAGGATGCGTGCGCTATAGCCGTTTCCGGGGTCGAGCTGCAGGGCCTGCGCGGCGGCAATGTCCCATTTGTGGTCGGCGCCGCGCAGCACCTGGTCCAAACGCTGGGCACGGTCGGCCAGGTTGTAATACCCAGGTACCGGCACGCCACTGCGCGGTTGCGGCTGGTGGTTGGCCGAGACGATATAGCCGCGTGGCGGGTTCTCCTCCTGCGGATTGTCGGCAAAACGGTAGAAGCCAGATTTCTCGGCTTCCCCCTTGCTGGCACTCAGAATGAACGTGGGGTTCACGCCTTCGGGGCGAATCGGCAGCTTGGCGGCAGCCCACCAGCCGATGTCGCCCTTGGCATTGGCCCACACCACGTTCAGTCCAGGTGCGTGAATTTTGGACGCCGCCTCGCGTGCCTTGTCGCGCGTGTCGGCGCGGTTGAGTTCGTAAAACGCCTCCAACACCGGGTTCTCGGTTTTCAGAAAAGCCCACCACATGGCAATAGGTGTTTTGCCGAAATTGTCCTTGAATGCATCGTTGATGATCGGCCCATGCACCGATTGGCGCAGTTTCAACTGCACTGCTTCCTGCCCTTTGACGTTAATGGTTTCGGTGCGGCTGGCAAGGTCCACCCACTGGTCCTGGTGCCAGACCTGGTTGGGGTTCGCTGGGTTGGGTTTTTCTGCCACCAGGTCCATGTCGTCGTTCTGGAACATGGTCAGGCTCCAGCCGAAATCCCGGTTATGGCCAAGGAGCGCCACCGGGTTGAGTGCCTGGAAGTGGCCGTACAGCTCAAACCCGGGAGATTGCAGGTGTGCTTCGTACCAGACCGCCGGTGCCGAGTAAGCAATGTGCGGGTCACCCGCCAGCAAAGGTTTGCCCGAAACGGTGCGTCTGCCGGAAATCGCCCAGGCATTGCTACCTTCAAATGCCGGTACTCCGGCCGCGTCCATGGCCTGCTGGCTGATCTGCGCCAGTCGGGTGAGGCCGTGCAGGTCCTGCCGGTTTAATGCCGTGGCATCAATGACGCCTTCAGGGTGCCACTCGATGTCAAAGGCCTTGAGGTATTCGGGTCCGAGTTCATCGCGGATGTACGTCATGACGGGCTCGGTCTTGAATGCCGCCGCAAAGCTGTAGGCCAGGTAGCCGCTGACGGCAAGAGTGTCCTGGGGTGTGAAGGGCCGTTTGGGGATGCCCAGAATGTCGAATTCCATGGGCGCGCGATGGGTAGTCTGGTACTGATTGATGCCGTCCAGGTACGCCAGCAGGGCGATACCGGCTGGGCTTGCGGGGTCCAATTTTTTGGCTTCCTGCTCGGCGTGGTGGCGAATGCCGAGCGTGCGAAACAACTTGTCGGTATCGAGAAATTGCGGGCCAAGCACCTCAGCCAGTTCACCCTGGGCCAGACGACGCACCATTTCCATCTGAAACAGCCGATCCTGTGCGTGCAGGTAACCCAGCGCCCGGTACAGGTCAGGCTCATTCAGCGCCTGAATGTGCGGAACGCCCCGGTCGTCAAAGTGCACGCCAACGGGGGATGTCAGCTTTTGCAGCGTGGCGATACCGCTGCGTACCGGTTGCTTGGTATGGATGTACCAGCCCGCTGCGCCTGCCGCAGCCAAAAGCACAAAAGCCAGCAGCAAACCAATGATTTTGAATGCCGTTTTCAAGGGGGTTCTCCGAATAACTGCGGGGGTTGGGAGGGCCTGATCATAGTGCGGCTGCAGATGTTCAGGCGGGCATGAGCAGACTTGCCGCCGCTACGCCGCTGCGTACCGCACCTTCCAGCGTGGCAGGATAGGGTCCGTCCACATAGTCACCGCACGCCAGCAGGCCGGGTGCAACCTGCTGCGGTGGCCGCACCAAGCCCGGCACGCAGGCAAATGTGGCGCGCTTTTCGACAACGGTTTGCAGCGGTGAGAGGGTGCGCTCCTGCAGCAATGCACCCAATTGCAGGTCGGCTTGGTGCAGTACTTGCTGCTGCAGCGTGACGCGATCCTGGGTGCTGGCGCTCACCACGAACGCCAACAGGCCCTGCGGGCCGCCGAGTTGCCCGCGGTCAAAGACAAACTGTGCCGGGTGATCGGCATCACAGCGCAAAGAAAGCATGGGTTGGGGCAATTGCAGCCCTGGCGCATAGGCATAGACCGTGGCGATCGCTTCGTGCTGCAGTTGCTCGGTCACAGCAGCCCAGGTACGCAATGCATCTGCTATGGAATCAGGAGCTGCTGGCGCTTGCTGCGCAAGCGCTAGAGCCGCATTCGATGCAGAAGTTGCCCACACTGCCGCGTCAAATGCAATGCCGTTGACGCGCCAAGCCGCAGGAGTCGTGCTGCGTTGTGTGTTGGCGTCACCAGTCGATTGGAGCGATGTCACGCGCTGGTCGAGCAGCACCGTGCTGCCCTTCAGTTCGAGCCAGGTGACGGCGGCCTGGGGAAAGAGACGTCCCAAATCGACAGTGGGTAGCAACAAATTGGAGCTGCCACTGCCGCCGAACAACGCGTCGCGCAACACCCGCAAGAACACCTGGCCGCTGGCACGTGGTGCTGGTGTGTTGAGCGCCGAAACGCACAGTGGCTCGATCATCGTTTCCATGACGCGCTCAGGCAACCCGCTGCACAGTTGTGCCACGCTGGTACTGGCAGCGCAGCGAAAACCACCAAGTTGCCAGCCTGTGGCGGCGCGTAGCAACGCCCATTTGTCGGCCAACGTCCAGCCACGCGCCATGGCGATACCGCCTAGCGCGTCCAGCGGGGCAGGCCAACGGGGCAGGCGCAGGCCGTCGCCATCGGGGAATTGCAGGGTCAAGGGGGTTCGCAGCAGGCATTGTGGTTCGTGCATGCCAACCTGCGCCATCAGCCGCAGCGTTTCGGTATAGGCGCCAATCAGGATGTGTTGCCCGTTGTCCAGCGTGACCGGCGTGCCATCCGGCAATGTGTCGTTTATTGCCCTGGCGCGCCCCCCGACTGCGTGAGCTGCTTCAAAAACAGTAGCATGGTGCCCGGCTGCCGTCACCGTGACCGCAGCCGCCAGCCCGGCCCAGCCGGCACCCACAATCGCGACTCTCACGCCCGACGTCCCCGCTTTGCCGCCCATGCAATGGCAAGCGTGAGGGCCATCATTTCATCTTCCCCAGCGCCTGCACCTTCCACGCCAGCCACATTTTGCGCAGCGGGGTAAGGCGAATGCGCTGATGAAGCACCTGGAATTGGCTGGCTTCGATTTCCCGCAGCAGGGTGCGGTAGATGCTGGCCATCATCAGGCCCGGTTTTTGGGCGCGCCGGTCGACTTCCGGCAACAGGGCGAGTGCCTGGTCGTAGAGGGCATGGGCACGCTGGGCCTGGAACTGCATGAGCGCTGTAAATCGGTCTGAGTAAGTGCGTTTGAGTATCTCGTGGGCCTTGACATCGAACTGTTGCAACTCGTTGACCGGCAGGTAGATCCGACCGCGCAGTGCGTCTTCGCCCACATCGCGGATGATATTGGTGAGTTGCAGTGCCTGGCCCAGCGTATGTGCGTAGGGCGTCGTCTGGTCCTGGGTTTGACCAAATATCCGGGCGGCGACTTCGCCCACAACACCTGCCACCAAATGGCAATAGCGTTGCAAGGCCTGGTAGTCGAGGTAGCGGGTCTGGTCCAGGTCCATCTGGCAGCCATCGATTACCGCCTGCAAGTGCTTTTGCTCAATGCCGAAACTGGTGGCGCACGGCATGAGTGCCTGCATCACCGGGTGGCTGGGCTGGCCGGCATAGGCCTTGGCTACTTCCGATTTCCACCAGGCCAGCTTGGTGTGTGCTACGGCCATGTCGGTAGAGTCGTCCACCACGTCATCCACCTCCCGACAAAAAGCGTAAAAAGCGGTGATGGCGGAACGCCTTGGTGCCGGGAGAAACAGAAACGCGTAATAGAAACTGCTGCCCGAGGCGGCGGTTTTTTGCTGGACGTATTGCGCAGGAGTCATGTTGGCATTGTTACATCCAGAGGGCGCGCCACGCGATCACACCGTAGTCCCACCAATGCAATCGTGGGCGCGTTCGCAATGTGGCGAAGTCTATGGCCTCGATTTTGTCCAGAATGCGCAGTCCACCCTGCACTACAAATCGAAGCTCCCAGCCGATACGCCCGGGTAGTTGATGCACCAGTTGCATGCCTTTTTCCATCTCCGACCTTGCTGAGCTTGCGCAAGACGCTATCAGAAGCGTAGCGGGAGGGGTTTGGTTGCGTGCCAGTAGATCGCTCTGTGCAACGCCAAAACGTTGGCATTCGTCCAGTGGCAGGTAAAAGCGTCCGCGGGGAATATCTACGCTCAGGTCTTGCCAGAAATTGATCAGTTGGAGCGCGGTGCAGATCGCGTCGCTTTGCTGCAACGCCTGCGGTTGGTCCACGCCGTATAAGTGCAGCAGCAGGCGACCAACCGGGTTGGCAGAACGCCGGCAGTAATCCCGCAGTACGCCCTGGTTTGCATAGTGGGCAGCATTCGCCGTTTTGTCGATGTCCTGCACGAATGCGTCGAGCAGATCGTGCAGCAAGTTGCTGGGTAGGGCGTGTTGCTGCACGGCCAATTGCAGCGCTGCAAATACGCGAGGCCAGCGCGACCCGGGCGGCGCTGGAGGGTTATCGCAAATGGCAAAAAGGTCGGCCCGGTAGGCCGCCAGGTCGGCCAGACGCTGTTGCGGTGTGGCATCGCCTTCGTCGGCGAGGTCGTCGGCGGTACGCGCGAAGTGGTAAATCGACGTGATGGCGGCGCGCAAGTGTGGTGGGCATAACCACGACGCTACCGGAAAATTCTCGTAGTGTTCGATGGGCGTTGCGGTGGGTATCGGCGGCGCAGCAGGGCGGGTCATGGGGGCGATTTTGCACGTTGCGGGTCTGAGGCGCTTGCGTTCGCAGCCAGTTTGGTCCTGTGCCTCTGTGGCTTGACAGTCATTTGCAATTCACATAAATTACTAACCCATCAGTCATTAATATTCAATATGCGTTCCAAATCCTTCTTGAAGTACATGTATGTGGTGGCGTCAGTGACAGCTCTGGCCGCCTGTTCCAAGCCGGCTCCGCCGCCTGAGCCCGTGCGTTCTGTCAAGCTGATCACAGTGGGAGAGCAGCCGCTGGAGTCTGGCGCAGAGTTTGCGGGAGAGGTGCGGGCGCGGGTGGAGGCGCGGTTAGGGTTTCGGGTGGGTGGCAAGATCACACGCCGCCACGCCGAGTTGGGCCAGAGGGTCAAGGCCGGCGACGTGCTGGCCCAATTGGATCCGCAGGATTACCAATTGGCCGCCAGCGCTGCCAAAGCCCAGGTGACCGCGGCACAAACCAACCGCGACCTGGCAGCTGCGGATTACAAGCGTTTCAAGGACTTGCGCGAACAGAATTTCATCAGTGGTGCCGAGCTCGAACGCAGGCATGCCGCACTGAAGGCCGCACAAGCCCAATTGGAGCAAGCGCAGGCCCAAATGACGGGCCAGGGTAACCAGGCGGGCTACACCACACTGGTGGCTGATGCTGCAGGGGTGGTGACCGCGGTCGATGCCGAGCCCGGGCAGGTGGTGGCTGCCGGCACACCGGTGGTTCGGATTGCGCTGGATGGGCCGCGCGATGCGGTGTTTGCCGTGCCTGAAGACCGTGTCGCACGGATCAAGCCCGGCTCAGCGGTGGATGTCCGGCCTTGGGGCGCAAGCAGCGCCATGAAGGGGCAGGTGCGCGAAGTGGCGGCCAGTGCGGACCCGGTGACGCGCACATTTACGGTGAAGGTGACGCTGGATGGCAAGGAGTCACTGGCTTTGGGAACTACCGTGACCGTGACTCCAAACGCGCTGGAGCGCAGCATGCTGCAAGCGATCAAGTTGCCCACCAGTGCCTTGCGGCAGGATGGCAAGTCGGCAGCCGTGTGGGTACTGGACACCGCCAGCATGACCGTGCGTCTGCAGCCGGTGGTGATTGCCACCGCCGATGGCAATGACGTGGTGATAGCCAGCGGCTTGCAGCCGGGAATGCAGGTGGTGGTGGCGGGGGTTCACGTGTTGTCTCCTGGGCAGAAGGTCACGATTTACAAGCCAAAAGAGGCTGCAGCGCCCGCCAATATTGCGCAAGAAGCTACTAAAATAATAGCAAATCCGGCTTCCGCTGCGGCGACCGGTTCCTCCGCCAGTGGCAAGTGAGGCAGCCATGAGTGATCAACACCTGCACCCTGAAAAAGGGTTCAATCTTTCGCGCTGGGCGGTCGAGCATGCGCCCTTGACCCGGTTTTTGATGATCGTGCTGATGGTGCTGGGCGCTTCGGCCTACTTTCAGTTGGGGCAGGACGAGGACCCGCCATTCACCTTTCGGCTGATGGTGGTACGGTCTTTCTGGCCCGGTGCCACGTCACAGCAAATGGCCGAACAGGTTGCCGACAAGATTGAACGCACTTTGCAGGAGGTGCCGCATGCCGACAAGATACGCAGCTACTCCAAGCCGGGCGAAACCACCATCATTTTCCAACTGAAGGACTCGACCCGGGCGGCCGATGTCGCCAATACCTGGTACACCGTGCGCAAGAAAATTGGCGATATCCGCCAGACCTTACCCGCCGGCGTGCAGGGCCCGTTCTTCAACGACGAATTTGGTGACGTGTTTGGGGTAATTTACGCCCTGGAAGCACAGGGGTTCTCGGAGACCGAAGTCAAGTCGTTCGCCGATGAAGTGCGCCAGAAGTTGTTACGTGTCACCGACGTCAACAAGGTGGAGCTATTTGGTGTGCAGGATGAAAAACTGTTCATCGAGATTTCGCAAAGGCGGTTAGCGCAGTTGGGCCTGGATATGAACCAGGTGCTGGCCCAACTGGCACAGCAAAATGCGGTGGAGGGTGCCGGCACCTTGCAAACCCCTCTGGATGTGATCCAGGTGCGCGTTGGGGGCCAGTTTCAGGCGGTCGAAGAACTGGCAGCCATGCCAATCCGTGGCGCGTCGGGCAACCAGCTGCGCCTGGGCGATATTGCCCAGATCAAGCGCGGATATGTCGACCCGCCACTGGTCAAAGTGCGGCACCAGGGAACGCAGGTCATCGCGATGGGCGTGTCCATGAACAAGGGCGGTGACATCATCGGGCTGGGCGAGGCGTTGAAGGTAGCGACGGAAAAAATTGAAGCCACGTTGCCGGCAGGGGTGCGTTTGGTCAAGGTGCAGGACCAACCCCACGAAGTGGCCAAGTCGGTGGGCGAATTTGTGGCGGTTCTCGTCGAGGCAGTCGGCATCGTGCTGGCGGTCAGCTTCATCAGTCTGGGCCTGCACAAGCGCCCTGCGAGCACCCACTGGTACAACCGCTACTACGTCGACATGCGTCCCGGCTTGGTGGTTGGCATCACCATTCCACTGGTGCTGGCGGTCACGTTTCTGGGCATGGGGTACTGGGGCATCGGCCTGCACAAGATTTCGCTGGGGTCGCTGATCATTGCGCTCGGGCTGCTGGTGGATGACGCCATCATTGCGGTGGAGATGATGGTGCGCAAAATGGAAGAGGGTTACGACAAGGTGCGGGCGGCGAGCTTCGCCTATGAGATTACCGCCATGCCTATGCTCACCGGCACCCTGATCACTGCGGTGGGTTTCCTGCCCATCGGCATCGCCAAATCGGCCACTGGCGAGTACACCTTTGCCATTTTTGGTGTGACGGTGCTGGCGCTGGTGCTGAGCTGGCTGGTGTCGGTGTTCTTCGTGCCCTACCTGGGTACCGTCATTCTCAAGGTCAAACCTCACAGTGAAGCCGACGGCCCGCATGAATTGTTTAGTACGCCGTTTTACAACCTGTTTCGCAAGGCGGTGAACTGGTGCGTGCAGCATCGCTGGATCACGATCGGCATCACCCTGCTCACGTTTGCGCTCGGGATCGTCGGTATGGGGCGAGTCCAGCAGCAGTTTTTCCCGGATTCTGCGCGCACCGAGGTGCTGCTCGATGTCTGGTACCCCGAGGGCACTTCGTTTGCCGCCAATGAGCTGGTCACCAAGCGCATTGAGGCACGCCTGCTGCAGGAGGCGGACGTGGAAACGGTAAGCGTCTGGATTGGCTCGGGCGTTCCGCGCTTTTACTTGCCGCTGGACAACATCTTTACCCAGAGCAACGTATCGCAATTCATTCTGGTACCCAAGAGCCTGAAGCAGCGCGAGCCTTTGCGTATACGGCTTCCGGAGTTGATGGCGCACGAATTTCCGGAAGTGCGCACGCGTATCAAGATTTTGCCCAATGGCCCGCCAGTGGCCTATCCGGTGCAGTTTCGTGTGGTGGGCGGCGAACCACTGACGCTGCGTGAGCGGGCCGACGAGGTCAAGGCCGTGATGCGCGAAAGCAGCAACACGCGTGGCGTGAACGACAACTGGAACGAAGCGGTCAAGGTCATGCGTCTGGAGGTAGACCAAGCCAAGGCACGTGCCTTGGGAGTTACCAGCCAATCCATCGCTCAGGCGTCCAAGACCATGCTGTCAGGCACGCCGGTGGGGCAGTACCGCGAAGGCGACAAGCTCATTGACATCGTGCTGCGCCAGCCGCTGGACGAGCGCAATGCGATCACCGATATCGGCAACGCCTATCTGCCGACGGCGAGTGGCAAATCGATTCCACTGACACAGATTGCCAAGCCCACCTTTGCCTGGGAGCCTGGTGTCATGTGGCGAGAGAACCGCGACTACGCCATCACCGTGCAAAGTGACATCGTGGAGGGCTTGCAAGGAGCCACTGTGACCGCCGAGTTGCTGCCGCGTTTGCGCGCTTTGGAGGCGCAGTGGAAATCCGCGGGCATGAACAGCTACCGGATTGAGGTGGCCGGTGCGGTGGAGGAGAGCAGCCGGGGACAGGCCGCCATCTTTGCCGGTGTGCCCATCATGCTGTTCATCACATTTACTTTGTTGATGCTGCAGCTGCACAGCTTTTCGCGAGCTTTGCTGGTGTTTCTCACCGGTTTTCTGGGCATAGCGGGGGTTACCGCAGCGTTGCTGGCTTCCGGACGACCGTTCGGTTTTGTGGCGATGCTGGGGGTCATTGCTCTCATGGGCATGATCCAGCGCAATTCAGTGATTCTGATCGACCAGATTGAACAGGACCGGAACGCTGGCGTTCCGGTGTGGGAGGCGATTGTGGAGTCGGCTGTGCGGCGGTTGCGCCCCATTGTGCTGACCGCGGCTGCGGCTGTTCTGGCCATGGTGCCCCTTTCGCGCTCTACCTTTTGGGGGCCGATGGCGGTTTCCATCATGGGCGGCCTGATCGTGGCCACGGTGTTGACCTTGTTGGCGCTACCGGCTATGTACGCTGCCTGGTTCAGAGTAAAACGTACTGTCGGCGCTGCAGGTTAAAATACGCAGTTGACCTATTTCAAACGGGTGTCGGAGTGGAGCAAATCTGGTTTGCTGCAGTACCGGTATCCCCTTGTGAATTGCGCGGGTGGCGAAATTGGTAGACGCACCAGGTTTAGGTCCTGACGGTAGCAATACTGTGCGGGTTCGAGTCCCGCCCCGCGCACCACTTGAAATCAAGGGTTTCCGGCTTTTTTTTGGACTTTTGGCGTTTCATCCTGTTTCATCTAAATTCATGGGTTTTCACCCCATTTCAGCAACCCAGTTTGGGAAGAAGTTGGGAAATTTGGGAAGAAGAGTGTTGGCTTAAATGCGACACAATGTGCTTTGTCTGGCCGAACTCGGCGCTTGATTTCAACTATCGGATTTGCTCACCATGGTGCCTTTGCATCTTCCCGTCTTGATGGCCATGTTCCCAGGGGTTGCGATGCTGGACGTTGACCAGATTGCGTCGCTGACGAAATATGCCAAAGGGCACATCTACAACCTCAGCAGCACCGATAGGCTGCCGTTTAAGCCCGCGAAAGTGTTGGGTGACAAGATATTGGTTTCCATTGTTGAAATGGCCGCTTACATGGACAAGACCATGTTGTCCGATTCACCAAGCGGCGCTGTCGAAGCGCCAAAAGTTGTAAAGCGTAAACCCGGACGGCCACGCGGTACGACCAAGGCACAGTTGGCTGTCCACGGTTTCCAGAGCGAGCTCCATTTGGCTATCGACAGATTCGTGGCCAGTTCAGGCGGCACGGACATCGGATCTGATGACGTAATGTCTAGCCCTGACCAAAGACGAGCCGCAAAGCAATTACCATTTTTTCTCGACGCTGACGGGCTGGTGGTGGCTTACGGGCTGGACAAAGTCCTTTCCGAGGCGGTCCCAGTGCAGCTACCAACCGCCACAGTTCAATGGATGACATGGGACCACGCGCTGGCCAAGGTTTGGCACGACGAAGAATCCAGGCTGACATGGCTCACAAAGTCAGAACCTGCATTCCCCGGCCTTCGCGATGCGGTCAAAGCACACCGCGACGCCATTTTGAACAAAATCTGAGCGGACCCTCAATCGGGAAATGCTCCCTCAATGGAGTAGGGTTCGCTCTCCGGCGTGACCGTGTGCTTTCCATCCAGCCATTGCCCTACGTACAGTGCCACTAAATCCGGGGTCATGTTTACCAACAGCTCAGGCAAATTGGGCAGTTCCATCGACGCTTTGTCTACGACGTTCGCAAACGTGCCCAACCATTCCACGCCCTCAGTTGTCGCGAATGCTTCAAGGCATTGGCGAGGCGTTGGCCCTTCAATCAACAGAAGATAGTCCGCGCGGATGCGTGGCGATAATGTCATACCGATATTGTGCTGGCGATTGATGGAGCAGGGCAGAACCACTCGACAAACCCCACTCCCATTTGCTAATCTAAATCCACATCTCCCGACGTAGTACCACCGCAAACTAAGGCGGTAGTAATACTCCGGACCCCTCGGCGCAACCACATTCATTCAGAGTTCGATTGGCCCCACGCCCGAAGGCGATGCTTCTACGGGCAAATCGAGCCTCTTCCACTGAAAGAGTGCCATGCACCCAAAGATCAACTCGGAGAATACTTCCACACCCACTGTCACACCCATCACCCAACGCAAAAAATCAAAGCCTCTCAAACCCAAACCAGCATGCAAACGCAAAGTCAAGCCACGCGTCGATGAACATGGCAAGTTGGAGGCAGTCACCGCCGTGATGGACCATGCCCCCGTTCACGGGGTTTACGTCTTCACCAACGGGTTGTTTCGCCCCATCCAGAACGGATCCCGACAATCCGGCTCCCACGTTGACGGCAAATACACCAGCGGCACCAGCACGGTTCACTGTCATTGGGATTCTGCCGAAGCCTTGGACATTACCGACCAATCCGTTCTGTTCTACCTGTGCCAGTTGGGTGCCATCAAGAAGCGACAGACCGTGGTCGACATGAAGGACTGGGATGCCGTCAACGCCGAGAACAAGCCGACGGCACCCAAAGACAATCGCAGAGTCGCCAAACTCTTGCAGCTCGCTGGTGCCGGCCGATACTTGCCACTGGTCGCCATCACCGCGACCGCCGCAGAAATTGCCAAAGGCATCGGCCTGTCTTCCACCGGCTCCAATTCAAAGACAGTGTTGAACAGCTTGGAGCGACTCTCCAAAACCAAAATGACGCGGACCGTCTGTAACCCAACCGACCCCAGTACCAATGGCATAGGCATGACCACCGTCATTGGCATGGTCGTACAGGCAAAACGCAAAATTGCCATCGCCTTGAATGCCGAGCTATCGAATCGATGCACCAACCACGAAGGCGTGGTCTGGATCAACATGCAAGAACAGCGGGCTTTGGAATCCAAACCGGCCAAGCGACTCCACGCCTGGTTGAGTGCATGGGCTTGCCAGTACGACAAGAAGACCATTGGCATGGAACTGCTGCCCGCCCATATCTACGGCCCCCTAGAAGGTACCGCCAGTGCAATCCATTCCCGTTTGGACACCGCACGTACCGCCGTGCGTGAAATCGCTGCATTGCCCGGCTGGCATTTCAGCGTCAACATCAAGTCCGACCAGCTCAAAGTCAGAAAGCCCTTGTTCGTCGGAACGGACGCCGAAGCAGCTTTCACGGCGTTGGCATCCGCTACCACGGAGAATAAATCGCTATGACGGATTTTGCAGAAAGCCGCAAACCCAATGCGGGTGCGGGTTTCCAATGGGTGGGGGACGCTGCTCTAGGACTTGAATAAGAAACTTCCAGGAGTTTCTATTTTCAAGGGGTTATAAGCCCCGTCGACGTTATCCGCGCCGTGGCTTAAACCTAGTCGATGACTGGGTGCATCATCCTGGGGATGTATCGAATGATCATTCCTTGGTGAAGGAGCCCACCCAAAGCCCTCCCAAGTTGCCGAATATGGACCCCGAGCGGGTCCTTTTCTCTTGGAGGGCACCGGCGCGGTGCTTCTCCCCGGCACATGGCCCGCCCATCGTTCCGACAGTTCATGCCGTGTGCAGTTCGGGTCGAAGTGAATTGCATCCAGTGGGCGCTGGCGTTGGGTGCCGTGCGTCCCTGTTTCGTTCCTGTGCTTGCGAAGGAACGACAACATGCACTTTTCAACGCGCACCCAAACCACCGTACAAAACCTGGCATTGGCAGCCTGTTGGGCTTTATTGGCCTACTGCCGCATCGCCGGACTCGATACCCGCGTGATGACCGCTGGCCCCACTCGTGAACCGACACCGCCCACACGTCGGGAGTTTTGCAAGGGGGGGTGGCGAATGTGAGGGACTGATTTCCGCTATTGGCGATGGATTCCGCCGCTTGGCGAGGGCCAACGGCCTGCGTGACATCAAGAACAGGTTGTTCCTAGCAAACCAACGGTTTCGGAGCCGAGGTACTTCGGTTTTGCCGCGATACCTGACGTTGAGCGTGCGCGAGTCGACTGCGTATGGTTATTGGGACTGAATGGTGGATAGTGGTGGTGTTTGCGGATGAAATGCCTTGCGAAACCTTCGGTCAGTTTGGGGTTTTCGCCAGTCAGTCTTTAAGCCTCCTCTGGTATCCAATCAAACGAACTCTCACCAAGATGGAGTACCGCAACACCGGCCTCGGCACGCGGCAACATCAGCAAAATCTCCCCATTCGGAGCCACCACAACACTTTCGCCGGCATGTGTGCCCTCTTCTGGATAGTTTAGCGAGTTGGGCCAATTGGACTGAACAAGATACGAGTCTGTTTGTAACGCAATGGACTGAGCCAACGGCAAATACTTGATTTCATCTGGGTCGGGCGGGTTTGCAGGCGGTCGTCCCACCAAACTGGGCCAGAAGATGATGTCTGCTCGCCCCTTGGGGAGTTGGCACATCAGAGAGGCAATGTCTTCAACCTCCCGGCACAGGACAGACGCACAGGATAAGCCTGCCAATGTTGAGAATGGCCGCACGTTTCCAGAGGAAAAGAATTTTGCCTCGCTTGGAGTCAGACCGTTCTTTGGGGAAACGGCAACAATCTCACCAAGTTCGTTGATGTGAATGTGGCTGTTGAAAATCTGACCGCTTTCATCAAACGAAGGGGCACCTACGGCAACTGCGACATTGCGTTTGGCACATGTTGCTTGAATAGCGTCAAGAGCCGCTTTCACAATTGACGGTACTGCCTGAGATGCAATATTGCGATGAAAACCTGTAACGCCCAACTCAGGAAATACGCAAATATTTGCGCCCCTGTCGGCTGCCAAATGGATTGAAGACAGAATCGCCGCCGTATTTTCTTCACATGTCCAGCGCATAAACAGCTGACCAATAGCTATCTGATTTGACGGTCGTATTTCCAAGAGACACCTCTATTGAATAAGAGTCGAAGTGTGACACGGATGAGAGCCGAATATAGGCGCTGTTCAAATTGGGACTGTCGTTGAACTTAGATACCATTTCTAAGCAGGTCACCAAATTTGCAGGGGCAATTTCATGTTCCCGTGTCCGTCCGCTCACAGCCCTCTGCGGTCTTAGAAACTCAGGCTCCAATTCTCAGTCCTTGGGTTGCCCGTGTCACTTCACGTGACCATTTAAAAGCGCGACCTTCTATAAGGGTCAATTTAGCCGAGAGCGCCAGGAAGATACACACCATGCACCGACACCCGCAGTTCATCGGGAAATCCGTCGCGCAATCGCTTCGTGATCGCCATATACAAAGCGCAAATTATTGACTTTGTATGACTGGCGTTTTGCAGTAAACTTGAACCAATCCAAATCCCTGCCAGAAAGTCCAACCGTGGCCAAGTACCATGCCGTCAAAGAACGCACCGGAGACACAGATGCAGCCACCTTGCAGCTCTGGCGTGAGGACGCAGAGCGGGCCTATTGGCAAGCCAACGATCCTCAGTACCTCTCCAATGTGCCCCCACAGGTCATTCGCAGCTACGAGCCCGGCACGGCCCATGCGTTTCCGGCGCTGCCCGAATTGGCCAAAGAACAGAGTGATGTCATTGAGGTCGAAGACCTGTATGACGCACGCGATGAAGTCAAAGCACCAGTCCTCAAGACACTTCCACATACCGACTTGGGTAGGAACGGTCCCCGAAAGGGCCAACGCTGGATTAAACGCACCGAAAACATGGTCGAAAACGCATTGCGCCGCGATGGCACCGTGTTGAAGCACCTAGTGCGTCCATTCAATGAATTGGCCTGTATCGCTGTGGAATCCACCCCTTTGGCGGTGGAGTTCGTGTCCGCTCGTGGACGCGGCAAAGTGCTTGGCGATAACGGAGAAACCATCACCGCGATGCACGTCTCCGTGCAGCGAGCAGCCTTCGCCGCGCATCCGATTTCCTTGATGCTGTTCCCCGATAAATTCGATGAGCAGTTAACCCGGCAGATATACAAGCCACGGGTGTTCAAATTTGCCGCAGACTTGGCGGATCTGTATGGACGATGGGTGATGTCGCGGAGGTCGTTCGATGTGTCGCACCACGAAGCCATCAACACTGCGTTGCTGGACTACGCCACCATCTCCAATATTGAGAGCGTGCCCTTGTTCCGCTTGATGGAGCAAGACGCGCAGGCGGGTCGCCTTGTTGCATGGGCGAGTGACCTTTACGGTAACGACTTGGATGCCGCCAATGCAGTGATGGCCAAAATGGCCGAAGGGGACATACAGACTAATAGCATTGAGGGACTGGTTTAAGCGTGTAGACTGCCATCAGCACATAAGATAACCAACGCGACTGCATGCCGTTTTGACGGGTGCGGTCTTTTTTTAACTTTATTTCATCAATATGCCCTAGTTAACTTGCAATTTGTATCTTGTAGGAATACTCTGATTTGCACATACCTCACCCCCAGGAGCAAATCATATGAACCGAAGAGAGACAGATACTGCAAACCCACAGGCACCAACGGATGGCGCACCGCAAAGCTTTCGCCTGACCCCCACCCTGACGGTGGCACTGGTAGACGCCATTCGCACATCACGCGAAGCCAGCATCGACGTTGAACTCACCGACCCGCAGGGTGCGGTGTTGGTGTTGTCCATTGATCAGGGGTGTGATGCCCATTTGAGCGATCCCGCCCAGTACGCCATCGACTTCGAGGAAGTGCTTGAACGTGAGCCCATGGAGTAGTCCCACACCATGGACAGCAAACCGACCCTCTATTCCAGATTGTTTCCTCGCTACCCTAAGGTCACGCATTGCCACATGCCGGTGTTCGACACGGTTCGCATGGGGGCCTTGCATGCCAGACGACGGGCATTGCAAGATGGCATCCAAGCCATAGACGCAGAACTGGCCCGGCTGGTGGAGTTGGAGCAGCTCAAAGCGTTTGCCCATTACCAGCAGGTGCTGACACAGGCGGC
>JAIFLV010000146.1 GCA_020048895.1 Rhodoferax sp.
AGTCTGCCGACGGTCCGACCCTTGCGACACGCCGTGCCGACCTGAAACCCCGCAGCCAGAACCAGGCGGTGTATCTGGACAACATTGCCGAATTCGATATCACGTTTGGAATTGGCCCGGCGGGTACTGGCAAGACCTACCTGGCGGTGGCGGCTGCCGTGGACGCCCTGCAACGCAGTGCCGTGCAACGTATTGTGCTGACGCGCCCTGCCGTGGAGGCAGGTGAACGCCTGGGTTTCTTGCCGGGGGACCTGAACCAGAAAGTCGATCCGTACCTGCGCCCGCTCTACGACGCGCTCTACGATCTGATGGGCTACGAGCAGGTGCACAAGGCCTTTGAGCGCCAGCAACTGGAGATCGCGCCGTTGGCCTTCATGCGAGGGCGCACGCTGAACAACGCCTTTGTGATACTGGACGAAGCGCAGAACACCACGCCCGAGCAGATGAAGATGTTCCTCACGCGTGTGGGCTTTGGAACCAAAACCGTGATTACCGGTGACGTGAGCCAGATCGACCTGCCCAAGACGCAACTCAGTGGTCTGGTGGAAGCCGAACGCATCTTGAAGCGTGTGCCCGGAATCGCCATCACCCGCCTGACCAGTATCGACATCGTGCGCCATCCGCTGGTGGCGCGCATAGTGGACGCATACGATGCCGCGCGGCTGGAAGACCTGCCGCGCATTGCCATTCCCGAAGCTGAACCCGAGCTTCCACGTGTGGGCTTGCCCAAAGCCCGCGCCCCGAAAGGTCGCTGATGTTGTCGGCTCTTGCCCTCTCTCTGCAGTTCTCCAAGCTCAAGGATGCCGACAAACATCGCGCGGCATTGCCCCGCCACAAGGTCATCCGATGGATTCGCAACACGCTAGAAGTGGACGGTGAGATCACTGTGCGCATCGTCGACGAGGAGGAAGGTCAGGCCCTCAACCGGGATTACCGGAAGAAGGACTACGCCACCAATGTGCTGACCTTCGACTACACGCTGGAGCCACTAGTTACAGCCGATCTGGTGTTGTGCGCGCCGGTTGTGGCGAAAGAAGCGAAGGAACAGAAGAAGACGCTGGAGGCGCACTACGCCCATCTGATCGTTCATGGCACCCTGCACGCCCAGGGCTGGGATCATGAACTGGACGAGGATGCGCAGGTGATGGAGTTGCGGGAAACTGAGATTTTGGCTCGGTTGGGGTTTGGGAATCCGTACTGACTCTTTTTGGTTCGCCCCTCACTTGGTTATTGCTTCAGAGAGTTGGGGGTAGGCATTTTGCTCCGTGTCCCCCGCCCTTCGGGCTCCTCCTTTACCTGCGCAAAACACCTACCCCCAACTCTCTTGCGAGGCCTTGGAATGCCGATGTCCCGAATTTCCCTGAATGCCAGAACTCCTCGAGCATCGGGGTGTGCCCTGTGTTTTGCGCAGGTAAAGGAGGAGCCCGCGCAGCGGGCGGGGCTGAAATCCGCGGCTCCGAGCCTGCCTGCGCAGGCTTGGACGGATTGAAGAGCCGTAGCCTCTGGCTGAGGCACCACGTCCACGGAGCAAAACATAGGGCACGCCCCGTTGCGGGCGAAAATCCACCAACCAACCAAAGAGTCCCGAAGAAAAATCACCCCGTAACGCCCGCCAATCAAACTCAACCAGCTACAAAAACAGGAGCAATCACACCGGTGGCGCTACCCGCATCGGTATAGTCACTGGCCCGTCATTGACCAGCTCCACCTGCATATCCGCCGCAAAGATGCCGGTTTGCACCACCGGATGCGCAACCTGCGCTTGCGCTACAAAATAGTCGTACAGGCGTCGCCCGTCCACCGGCGCAGCTGCACCGGAAAAGCCTGGACGGTTTCCTGAAGACGTATCGGCAGCCAAAGTGAACTGGCTGACAATCAACAGACCGCCCAGCGTGCCATCGCCATCCATGTTCTGCACACTGAGGTTCATCTTGCCCTGCGCGTCACTGAACACCCGCAGTTTCAAAATCTTGGCCAGTAGTTTGTCGGCTTGCGCCTCAGTGTCCCCCAGCTCAGCGCAAACGAGCACCAGAAGACCAGGGCCGATGTCGCCAACCACTTTCCCTGCCACCACCACACGGGCGTGCCTCACACGTTGTAAAAGTGCATGCATGGTGGTTCCTCAGGCGAGCGTAACGCGGGCGAACTTGCGCTTGCCAACCTGCAACACATAGGTACCAGCGCCAAGTTTGAGTCCCTTGTCACTGACCACAGAGCTGTCCACACGAACACCCCCCCCGTCAATGAGCCGGTTGCCCTCGCCGCTGGAGGCAGCCAGACCGGCAGACTTCAACAAGGCACCGATGCCGATTGCAGCACCACCTTCGCCCAGCGCCAAACTGACTTCAGCGACTTCGTCCGGGATGCCACCCCTGCTGCGGTTGATGAAGTCCTGTTCGGCAGCATCGGCCGCCGCTGCGGAGTGAAAACGGGCCGTGATCTCCTTGGCAAGGGCGACCTTGGCGTCCTTCGGATTGCGGCCAGCATCTACTTCTGCCTTCAACGCCGCAATCTGTGCTTCGCTCTGGAAACTCAGCAGCGTATACCAGCGCCACATGAGCACATCAGAAATGCTCAAAACCTTGGCGAACATCGTATTTGCGTCCTCACTGATGCCAATGTAGTTGTTCTTGCTCTTGGACATCTTCTCCACACCATCCAGACCCTCAAGCAACGGCATGGTCAGGATGCATTGCGGCTCCTGACCGTACTCGGCCTGCAGTTGACGTCCCACCAGCAGGTTGAACTTTTGGTCAGTGCCACCCAACTCCAGATCGCTTTGCAGCGCCACACTGTCGTAGCCCTGCATGAGCGGATAGAGAAACTCGTGCACGCTGATCGATTGCCCTGCCTTGAATCGGTCATGGAAATCGTTGCGCTCCATCATGCGGGCCACCGTGTACCGGGAAGCAAGCTGGATCATGCCGCGCGCGCCCAGGGGGTCACTCCATTCGCTGTTGTACCGAATCTCGGTTTTGCTGGGGTCCAACACCAGTGACGCTTGCTTGTAATAGGTTTGGGCGTTGGCCTCGATCTGCTCGCGTGTCAGTGGCGGTCGCGTGCTGTTGCGGCCTGACGGGTCGCCAATCATGCTTGTGAAGTCGCCGATCAGAAAGATCACGGTGTGGCCCAGATCCTGCAACTGGCGCATTTTGTTGAGCACTACGGTGTGCCCGATGTGAATGTCTGGGGCCGTCGGGTCCAGGCCCAGTTTGATGCGCAGTGGTTTGCCAGTGGCCTCTGAGCGCGCCAGCTTTTTGACCCAATCATCCTGTGGAATCAGCTCATCGCAGCCGCGCAGCGACACCGCCAGCGCCTCGTGAACACGATCGCTTACCACAAAAGTTTGACCTTGAGGTGAATTCATAAGGGTTTTTCTTAACAGAAGAGGGTGCCTGAGCAGTTATACTGCGCCACTGTTACTTTGATGCCACAGAGCGAAAGCGCTGATTTTAGCCGCCGCAGTCTGTTGTTTGGCCCACGGAGCCCCAATTTGAAAACTGGATTCCTTCACACGTTGCTTGCCACGGCAATCCGAATCGCTCGGCAAAGTCCTCTGCAGCTGACCGCCGCGGTGGCAGCCCTTCTTTTGGGCGGCGCCGGGGCCACGTACGCCGTGGGAAGTCTGGCCCCGGACGCCTCTGATCTGCCCGTGCGCACAGTGGTGGAAGCCATTGCGCCATTGCCCATTTCCAGCCAGATCGAACTGCTCGAAGCGCAGACGCTCAAGCTGTACCGGTCTGATGTTTCGCGGTCCAGTGACACGATAGATGCTTTGCTCAAGCGCGTCGGCGTGTTTGACCCGCAAGCCGCTGATTTCTTGCGTAGCGATTCTCTCGTTCGGCAAACACTTCTGGGGCGCAATGGGCGCAATGTGTCGGTGGAGGCCGATGACGACAACACCTTGATCAAGCTCAGCGCGCGCTGGAGTCTTGACGAGGACGGTATGTTCAAACGATTGACCGTCACCCGCACACCAATTGGGTTCGTGTCCCGCGTAGATACATTGCCCATGACAGCGTCGTCACGTTTGGCCAGCGGCGCCATTGTGTCTTCGCTGTTCGCGGCGACCGATGCTGCGCGAATTCCCGACTCCATCGCCGTTCAATTGGCGGAAATTTTCTCCGGTGACATTGATTTTCATCGTGCCCTTCGCAAAGGCGATCGGTTTTCTGTGGTGTACGAGACGCTCGAAGGCGACGGTGAACCGATGCGCGCCGGACGCGTTTTGAGCGCAGAGTTTGTCAACGCGGGCAAGCAGTATCAGGCCATGTGGTTCCAGGAATCTGTCGCAAGCGGTACCGTGTCAACAGTGACCACGGGGCAAGCCCCTTCGGCAAAAGGAGGCTACTACACCCTTGCCGGAGAAAGCATGCGTCGCGCGTTCCTGGCGTCGCCGATGGAGTTTTCGCGGGTGACCAGCGGTTTCAAGATGCGTATGCACCCGATTCTGCAAACCATGCGCGCCCACCAGGGTGTCGATTACGGCGCACCCACTGGCACCCCGGTTCGTACGGTGGCTGATGGTGTCGTGGAGTTTGCCGGTGTTCAAAACGGCTTCGGCAATGTAGTGCACGTCAAGCACCGCAATGGCAACACCACGGTCTATGCGCATTTGAGCCGTATTGGCGTGCGGCGTGGTCAAAACGTCAACCAGGGGCAGCATATTGGTGCAGTCGGCCAAACCGGTTGGGCTACCGGCCCGCATTTGCACTTTGAGTTCCGTGTGAACGGTGTGCACCGTGACCCATTGACGATTGCGCGCCAGAGTGAGTCTGTTCCAGTGGCCCCTTCGGCAAAGAAAGCTTTTGCCAGTGCAGCGTCCATGGTGCGTACGCAACTCGCCGCAGCGTCGCAGATTCTTGCTACAACCACCCAATAGGCCTGCTTCGCTCGCCGCGTAGCATGTCGGAGCTGTATATCGGACTGATGTCGGGCACCTCACTGGATGGGGTGGACGCTGTCTTGGTGGATTTTTCCACGGTACGCCCGGTCGTTTTGGGGCATGCGACGGGCCCCTTTCCCAGCGACCTCAAGGCAGAGCTTTGGTCTCTGAATACCGCGGGAGACAACGAGGTGCATCGCGCAGCGCTGGCGGCCAACGGCCTGGTGCGCGTCTATGCCGAGCAGGTCCGCCAGGTCCTTGCAAGCTGTCACACCATTCCGTCCGACGTTCGTGCCATCGGCGCACATGGCCAGACCATTCGCCACCGTCCACAAGAGTTTGATGGCACAGGCTATACGATCCAGCTGAACAACGCCCCGCTGCTCGCAGAGCTATGTGCGATTGATGTGGTAGCAGACTTTCGCACACGTGACGTCGCGGCGGGCGGGCAAGGTGCACCACTCGTTCCCCCATTTCACCGGGCGGTTTTTGGCCGTGCCGAAGCAGTGACGGCAGTGCTCAATCTGGGCGGCATCTCCAACGTCACCATCCTGGACCCCAATGTCAGCACGTTGATCGGATTCGATTGTGGGCCAGCCAATGTGTTGCTCGATGGCTGGTGTCAAACACATACCGCGCAGCCATTTGACCGAGGTGGGGCCTGGGCCGCGCAGGGTCGGGTCAACGCCACACTGCTCAACCAAATGCTTGCAGAGCCCTATTTCTCGCGGTTACCACCCAAAAGCACAGGTCGCGACCTGTTCAACGTCCCGTGGCTCTTGGCACAACTGGTCGGCCATGACGGCATCCTGGCGGTCGATGTGCAGGCCACCTTGACCGAACTCACCGCCATGAGCTGCGCCCACAGTCTGCGTATGGCTGCCCCAAGGTGCAGTGTGCTATCGGTTTGTGGGGGGGGCGCTGCCAACCACCATCTCATGGACCGCTTGCAAGCTGCACTGCCCGGTTGCGCTGTGCAGAGTTCGGAGGCGGTCGGTTTACCGCCACAGCAGGTGGAGGCTGCGGCTTTCGCCTGGCTGGCACGCCAGACCATTCTGGGAAAAACCGGGAGTGTTGGAAGCGTTACGGGCGCCAAAGGCGCGCGTATTCTGGGGGCGGTTTATCCCGCTTAATGCAGCGGCGCAATAACGAAAAGCTCAGGTCGAAAACGATGATCCGCAACCACAGGTGGTCGTCGCGTTCGGATTCTTGATGACGAACTGCGCGCCTTGCAAGTCCTCTTTGTAGTCGATCTCGGCACCCAGAAGGTACTGGTAGCTCATCGCGTCAATCAGCAGCGAGACGCCATTCTTGGTCATCGTGGTGTCGTCTTCGTTGGTGATCTCGTCAAAGGTAAACCCGTACTGGAAACCAGAGCAACCACCGCCTTGTACAAAAACACGCAACTTGAGATCGGGATTCCCTTCTTCAGCAATCAGGTCAGCAACCTTCGCCGCAGCACTGTCAGTAAACAGAATGGGGGTGGGCATCTCGCTCACGATATTTTCGGCTACAGCGCTCATGGGGTTCTCCAGTCAATGCATTGATGTCAGCAATAGTACACAAATTTACTCGGGAATACTTTCAACCGTTATTTGCCGCTAATTTAAGTGTGGGTTTTTCTTCTCCCACGAGAATGGGGCGAAGCTGGCCAGTAATGAGCGCGCCCTGATGCATCTCCAGCGCCATGTACTGAATGTCGCCTTCAATTCGGGCCTTGGGCTGCAACTCCAGCATCAAGCGGGCGTGGACCGGCCCCTTCACGCTGCCGTTGATGATGATATGGTCCGCTGCAATTTCACCTACCACATGGGCGGTCTCCGAAATGACGAGGATGCTGGATCCAGCCTCCTTGGCGTGCACATTCCCGGCCACATCACCGTCGACCCGCAAGCCATCGGTGAAGTGGATGTTGCCGGTGATCTGGCTGCCCTCAGCAATCAGACTCTTGATGGGTGGTTGCTTCTTCTTGTTGAACATGGTTGCTCTCCTTCATTGGTCATAACTTGATCGTTTGCGTCGCACGCAGTGCTTCACCCTCGAGCACCTTGGCCGTCAATCCTTTGACGACCACCTGGGGTGGCACGGCAAATTCACCCTCGATTCGACCATACTGGCGGATCTTGATCGCTTGCGGACCGCCGGGCAACACGGTAGCCCAGGGTTTGCCGCTCAAAACACCCGTCAGGGAAATTTCCAGGCGACCATTGAATTCCTGCGCGTTCTTATTGGCCTGAATCACCAGAACCTGCCATTTTAGCTGGCTGTTGGTTGGCAATTCTGCCTGCAAACCGCGGATGGCAACACCTTCGCCACGCGCCGTTGGGATGAGCTTCTCGAAGAACCCGAGATCATCGCGCAACTTGTGGTTGTCTTCCTCCAATTGCTTGACTTGCGCCAGCAGACGCTCCTGAGAGGTTTTTTCGGTGGTCAAAAGCGTGTCCGCCGTGTTGGCCACAGACTGTGCACGATCGCGCTGCGCCTGGACGTCCGCCAACTCGGTGCGAAGGGCAACTAGCTCCGACCGCACGCGTTGCAAATCCTCTTTGGCACCGCCGTCCAGGCCAGCAATGTCCTTGCCAAACTCAAACGCCCACAGCCCGATGGCAGCACAGAAACCCAACACAATAGCAAAGATAGCCCATCGGAACGGCCACGGCATGGCGCTACGCACCGCCATGTGCGGAGCACTGATAGTGAGCCGACGACGCAAGAGACGCAATCGCATGCACTGCCTTTTCTAATGAAAAAGCCGCCCCAAGCAAGGCCAGGGACGGCTTTGATTCGATAGAGAAACCGAATTAACGCTTGGAGAACTGCTTGCGACGGCGTGCACCGTGGAAGCCGACCTTCTTACGCTCGACTTCACGCGCATCGCGCGTCACAAAGCCTGCCTGGCTCAACGCTGGCTTGAGCGTAGCATCGTAGTCAATCAAGGCGCGGGTAATGCCGTGGCGCACCGCACCGGCTTGACCCGACTCACCACCACCGGCCACATTGACCATCACGTCGAAAGTCTCGGCATGGTTGGTCAGCAGCAGGGGTTGCTTGCAGATCATGATCGACGTAGCACGGCCAAAAAACTTGTCGATGGCTTTCCCATTCACGACGATCTGGCCAGAGCCTTTTTTCAGAAACACGCGGGCGACGCTGGATTTGCGACGGCCGGTGCCATTGTTCCATTCACCGATCATTGGGCGGCCTCACGTTTCACTGCGTTAGGGGAAATGCCTGGAATATCCAGAACCTTGGGCTGCTGTGCGCTATGCGGGTGCTCGGCACCACCATAGACCTTCAGCTTCTTGATCATGGCGTAGCCCAAGGGGCCTTTTGGCAGCATGCCCTTGACGGCTTTTTCCAAAGCACGGCCTGGGTGCGCGGCTTGCATGTCGCGGAAGTTGGTAGCAGTAATGCCGCCGGGATAGCCCGAATGGCGGTAGTACACCTTGTCCAACGGCTTGGCGCCGGTGACGCGCAGCTGGGCTGCATTGATGACGACAATAAAGTCGCCGGTATCGACGTGAGGCGTGTAAATGGCCTTGTGTTTGCCGCGCAAACGGAGAGCAACTTCGCTGGCTACTCGTCCGAGGACCTGGGTTTTGCGCTGAAAGTTGACATGAGAAATTCCTAAAAGGAGTTGGTTTGGCGGGCTCTTTTCCACGGTCGGCGTTCCTCTGGTGGGAATCTCTTAGGTGGGGGTTCATTCATTACTGAACGTCTTCGCCGCGGAGCCACAAAGGCGCTGCGAAGCCCGACATTATAGAAGATTGCGCCGAATCAAGCTAATTTTCGTTTTCGACGCTTTTCGATGATCCTCACAAGCTGCGCAACTCTTATTCCGTGTCAGCCGAAACGATACCCGTCTTGCGGTTGTACTTCAAGGTGATTTTGTTGAGTTCACAGAGGTCAAAATCCTCCCAGATCACGTCAGAACCATCGTCATCAAACACTACTTTCAGGTCCTGTTTACAGGAACTCTTGTCGAAAAACTGAAAAGTCGGCTCTTGCCATTCTCCAGGACATAGTGGCCCATCCGGTCTTTGCCCCACGCCTCTTTATTCGAGGGTGAAACGTAGACCTCACGCAAATCGTATCCGGTGCGGTTCACCAGTGTGAAGTCGGCATCACCGGCTAGTGCCGAACCTGCTGCCGACAAAGTGGCAAGAGCAATAAACATCAAGGAGCGCATGGGGGTTTTCATAATTTGATCAATAAAGGGTTGGTGGATGTGAATGCCGCGAATGGGCTTGAGTCCGCGCGAAGTCTATTGCATTTTCGAGTGCGCGTCCTGATTCATCACGAAGAAACGCCGGGCGGTTACCATCGCTGCATGTTCAGTTACCGCCACGCCTTTCACGCCGGAAACCATGCCGACGTGCTCAAACACACGGTACTGCTCGCTGTACTGCGCCATCTGACGCAGAAAGACGCGGCACTTACCGTGTTCGATACCCACGCTGGCGCCGGTTTGTACCGTCTCGATGGCGACTATGCCACTACCAGCGCCGAGGCCGCGGAAGGCTTCCTGAAACTGGTGGCAGGCAAGTTGCCGCAACCGGTTGCACCATCATTGCAGGACTACCTTGACTTGGTCGCAGGGTTCAACAGCAAAGGCAGCCACAGGGTTTACCCTGGCTCACCCTTCATCATCCAGCGCGTGCTGGCAGACCGTGGGCGAGACAAACTCAAGCTGTTTGAGCTACACCCCACCGACACCAAAACGCTCACCGCCAATATTGCGCAGCTTGAGGCGGGGAGGCAGGTCGCGATCCTGCGCGAAGACGGCTTTGAGGGCATCAAGAAATTTTTGCCCCCACCCTCGCGGCGGGCGTTGGTGCTGTGCGACCCCAGCTACGAACTGAAAACCGATTACGCACGGGTGGCCGACATGGTGGCCGACGCCTTGCAGCGTTTTGCCACGGGAACCTATGCCGTCTGGTACCCCATCATTCCCCGCCCCGAGGCACATGACCTGCCCAGGAAGCTCAAGACTCTGGCCAACAAGGCAGGTAAACCCTGGCTGAATGCCACACTCACGGTGAAATCCAGCAAACTTCTGAAAGATGACGAGGGCGACGTGGTGCGTCCCGGCCTGCCCGCCAGCGGCATGTTCATCATCAATCCGCCGCACACACTCAAGACCGCGTTGAAAGATGCTTTGCCACAAATGGTGGCACTGCTGAAACAGGACAGTAACGCCACCTCCAGCCTTGACAGTGGAAGTTAGGCTAACGGTATAGATTCGCCAACATCCAAGCCCGCAAGGCGAAGCGCGGGGCGGCGATTTGTGCGCGTTTGGCACCATGAGCCGCCCCGCGTTTCGTCTTGTGGGCGGGCGAGCTGAAAACCTATGCCCCTAAACCCAGCCGCTCACACAAAGCAGAAACCGCGACACTCTGGTTCATGGTGTAGAAATGCAGCGACGGTGCGCCGCCAGCCCGCAGTTGCTCGCACAAGTCGGTTACGACATCCAGCCCGAATGCCTTAATGGACTCGGTATCGTCCCCATAACTCTGCAAGCGCAGTCGAATCCAGCGCGGAATCTCCGCACCACAGGCATCCGAGAAACGCATCAGTTGGGTGGAACTGGCAATCGGCATGATGCCCGGCACGATCGGCACATTCAGCCCCATGGCATCCACCTCTTCGACGAACCGGAAGTAAGCATCCGCGTTGTAGAAATACTGGGTAATGGCGGAGTTGGCCCCGGCGCGCACCTTGGTCGCAAAGGCTTGCAAATCTGTCGCGGGCGACTTGGCCTGCGGATGCACTTCGGGGTAGGCCGCCACCTCAATGTGAAAGTAGTCACCCGTCTCAGCGCGTATGAATGCCACCAGATCGCTGGCATAGTGGAATTCACCCCCTAACCCATAGCCACTGGGGAGGTCGCCACGCAGGGTCACGAGGCGTTTGACGCCCATGGCCTGCAATGTGGCGAGTTGCTCACGCACGGCCGCATGGGTTGCACCCACGCATGAAATGTGGGAGGCTGCGGCGACGCCTTCCGACAGAATGGCGCGCACCGCACTGAAGGTGCCTTCCTGCGTCGAGCCGCCCGCACCAAAGGTGACAGAGCAGAACTCGGGCTTCAGGGCATACAGCTTTTGTCGAACGAGCCGCAGTTTTTCCACACCCTCCGGTGTCTTTGGCGGAAAGAACTCGAAGCTGATCGGGAATCGATCGGTGTCAGTCATGGTTAGCTCTACTTTTCGTGCTTCGCACAGATAAAAAATTCACGGTTGCCGTCGCCACCCTCAATCGGCGAATCAAACCATGCAGTCACCGTAAAACCCAACGCGGCACAGACGTCACGCAAGCGTTGCTCAACGATTCCGTACATGGCCGCATCCTTCACGATGCCACCCTTGCCCACTTGCCCTGGCTGCAACTCAAACTGCGGCTTGACCAGCGTGAGCAAGGTGCCGCCCGCCTTGAGCATCGGCACGACCGACGGCAGCACCAGGGTTTGGGAGATGAACGACAAGTCCGCCACGATCAAATCGAACTCCGGCACAAAGTCAACTGCACCCTCAGCATCATGATAAAAAGGGCCGCCAGCGCCTGCCTGTTCAGCGTGAGCAGCTATCAAATCAGAAGCATCCAGCGCGCGAGCGTTGACGCCTTCGACGCACATTACCCGCGGGTCATCGCGCAAACTTGGATGCAGTTGGGCGCTTCCAACATCCACCCCCACCACAAAGCGCGCGCCGTGTTGCAGCAGGCAATCGGTAAACCCACCGGTGGATTGGCCAACGTCCAGACAGGCCAGCCCCTCGACAGACAGACCCACATGCTTCAACGCAGCTTCGAGCTTGAGGCCACCGCGGGAAACATACCGTGCCTCGGAGTCGTCGAGCAGGCGTACCTCGGCTTCCTCGGGAACTTCGTCGCCATTCTTGGCCACACGTTTCCACGCATCGCCCTGCAACCATTCCACGCCGCCGGCAATCAGGCGCTGGGCCTGAGAGCGGGTGCTGGCGAGTTGTCGCTGGACTAGGAGTTGGTCGATGCGCATGGTTTCCTTTGGGCTGCGGCTGTGAAATGGGCGCGGGGACCTGCATTGCACCGTACACGTGCCTTTGTCAGGGACACCGCCGAACCGGCTTCGCCGGGCGGCTGGTGTCGCCCCCTTGAGGGGGAGGCGCCGAAGGCGCTTCGGGGGTGTTTCAATACCGGTAGGTATCCTTTTTGTACGGACCGTTTTTGTTTACGCCAATGTAGGCGGCCTGCTCGTCGGTGAGGACGGACAGCATGGCTCCTACCTTTGCCAGATGCAAGCGTGCCACCTTTTCGTCCAGATGCTTGGGCAGCACGTAGACCTTGCCCACCTTGTATTCCTTGGGCTTGGTAAACAGCTCGATCTGGGCGATGGTCTGGTTGGCAAAGCTGGAACTCATCACAAAGCTGGGGTGGCCGGTGCCGCAACCCAGGTTCACCAAACGGCCCTTGGCCAGCAGGATGATGCGCTTCTCGGCCTTCTTGCCCTTCTTGGGGAAGATCACATGGTCGACCTGCGGCTTGATCTCTTCCCACTTCAATTTCTCGAGTGACGCAACGTCGATTTCGTTGTCAAAGTGACCGATGTTGCAGACGATGGCCTGGTCCTTCATCGCATCCATGTGTTTGTAGGTGATGACGTTCTTGTTGCCGGTACAGGTCACGAAGATGTCGCACTTGTCGGCGGCATATTCCATGGTCACGACCTTGAAACCTTCCATCGCCGCCTGCAAGGCGTTGATGGGGTCAATCTCTGTGACCCACACTTGGGCGGACAAAGCGCGCAGCGCCTGGGCCGATCCCTTTCCGACGTCGCCGTAACCGACCACGCAGGCCACTTTGCCGGCAATCATCACGTCGGTGGCGCGCTTGATGGCATCCACCAACGACTCACGGCAGCCGTACAAGTTGTCGAATTTGCTCTTGGTCACCGAGTCGTTGACGTTGATGGCACGCAGCGCCAGCGTACCCTTCTCTGACATTTCGTTCAGGCGCATCACGCCAGTGGTGGTTTCTTCGGTCACACCGATGATGTTCTTCAGACGGCGGCTGTACCAGGTGGGGTCTACCTTGAGCTTGGCCTTGATGGCGTTGAACAGGCAGATTTCTTCTTCACTGCCGGGCTTGGCCAGCACCTTGATGTCCTTCTCTGCTTTGGCGCCCAGGTGCATCAGCAGTGTCGCATCTCCGCCGTCGTCCAGAATCATGTTCGGGCCTTCGGTCTTGCTCCCCTTGGGTCCAAATTCAAAAATACGGTGCGTGTAATCCCAGTAGTCGACCAGGGTTTCGCCCTTGTAGGCAAACACCGGCGTGCCCTTGGCCACCAACGCCGCTGCAGCGTGGTCTTGCGTGGAGAAAATATTGCACGATGCCCAGCGCACTTCGGCACCCAGTGCCTGCAGGGTTTCCACCAACACGCCCGTCTGAATGGTCATGTGCAGGGAGCCGGTGATGCGCGCGCCCTTGAGGGGCTGGCTTTTGGCAAACTCTTCACGAATCGCCATCAGACCGGGCATTTCCGTCTCGGCAATGGTCAGTTCCTTGCGTCCCCACGGGGCCAGGCTCAGGTCGGCAATTTTGTAGTCTTCGGTCTTCACGGGTTTCAATGCGCTCATGGTGCTGCTCCAAAAGTAAATTTGAAAGCCACGGCTGAACGCGAAAAACCTGAAGGAAAAGGCTCACCGCACAGACCC
>JAIFLV010000150.1 GCA_020048895.1 Rhodoferax sp.
TCTCAGTCATGGGTGGCGAACAGGCCGCCAGCGTGCTGGCCACTGTCCGGCGCGACGGCATCGAGGGCAAGGGCGGTGCCTGGAGCATGGAGGAAGAAGAAGCCTTCAAGACGCCCATCCGGCGCCAGTATGAAGAGCAGGGCCACCCCTACTTTGCTACCGCCCGTTTGTGGGACGACGGCATCATCGACCCGGCCGACACCCGGCGTGTGTTGGCGCTGGGCTTGAGCGCATCGCTCAATGCGCCGATTCCCGATGTGAAGTTTGGCGTGTTTCGGATGTAACAGGGAGATTCACCATGTTCAAGAAGATACTTATTGCCAATCGCGGTGAAATTGCCTGCCGCGTGGCCGCCACTGCTGCGCGGCTAGCTATTAAATCGGTAGCGGTGTATTCCGATGCCGACGCCAACGCCAAGCACGTGGCCGCCTGTGATGAAGCGGTGCACATTGGTGGCAGCGCCCCCAAGGACAGCTACTTGCGCTGGGAGCGCATCATCGAAGCGGCCAAAAGCACCGGGGCACAGGCCATTCACCCGGGATATGGGTTCCTGAGTGAAAACGAGGAGTTCGCGCAGGCTTGCAGCGCGGCAGGACTGGTATTCATTGGCCCGCCGGCCTCTGCCATTTTGGCCATGGGCCTGAAAGCCGAGTCCAAACAGTTGATGGAAAAGGCGGGTGTGCCGTTGGTGCCGGGTTACCACGGAGCGGATCAGGACGCCGCGCTGTTGCAGCGCGAGGCCGACCGCATTGGCTACCCGGTGCTTATCAAAGCCAGCGCGGGCGGCGGTGGCAAGGGCATGCGTGCGGTGGACAAGGCCGAGGACTTTGCTGCGGCGCTGGCGAGTTGCAAACGCGAAGCCATCAACAGCTTTGGTGATGATGCGGTGCTGATTGAAAAGTACGTGCAGCGTCCGCGCCACATTGAGATTCAGGTATTTGGCGATACCCAAGGCAACTATGTTTACCTGTTCGAGCGCGACTGCTCGGTACAGCGGCGCCACCAGAAGGTGCTGGAGGAAGCGCCCGCACCCGGCATGACCCCTGAGATGCGCCAGCAAATGGGCGAGGCGGCAGTGGCAGCGGCGCGCGCTGTGAACTACGTTGGCGCTGGCACCGTTGAATTTATTGTCGAACAGCGCGCCGACGGCACCATGAACTTCTTCTTTATGGAGATGAACACCCGGCTGCAGGTGGAACACCCGGTGACGGAAGCGATCACGGGCCAGGATCTGGTGGAGTGGCAGTTGCGGGTGGCGTCCGGGGAGCCGTTGCCACTGCGCCAGGACGAACTGCGCATCCATGGCCATGCCATCGAGGCACGGATCTGCTCGGAAAACCCGGACAACAACTTTCTGCCCGCCACCGGTACGCTCAACGTCTACCGGCTGCCCCGCTGCACGACCTTTGAGCGCGCCGAGCGGGCGGTGCGGGTGGATTCGGGTGTGCGCGAGGGCGATGCCATCAGCCCCTATTACGACTCCATGGTGGCCAAGCTGATCGTGCATGGTGCCACGCGCGATGAAGCGCTGGCGCGCATGGATGCGGCGCTGGCGCAAACCCACATCGTCGGGCTCACGACCAACGTGCAGTTTCTGCGCCATGTGGTCACCAGCCACTCGTTTGCACAAGCGCAACTGGACACGGCGCTGATCCCGCGTGAGGCGGCTGTGCTGTTCAACCAGGAGAAGGTGGGCCTGCCACTGGCGGCGGCGGCGCTGGTGTCGCACCTTCTTGCCTCTGAAGAAGCGCTGGCGGCACAAGCCGATGCGAGCGGCTGGGTCGACCCCTGGGCGCAGCGCGACGGCTGGCGCTCCCACGGTGCCAATGCCAGGCAGTTTTTGCTGGAGTTCCACGGCGAGCCACATACGCTGGAGTTCACCCGGTTGCACCAGGGCGGGTTGCAACTGCAGGTGGATGGCAGCACCGCGGCGCTGCGCTACACGGCGCTGGCGGACGGGGCGCTCGATGTGCGCTATGGCGACCTGCATTCGCTAACGCATATCTACAAAAAAGGGCACCTGGCCCACGTATTCACTGCGCAAGGCGCTACGCAAATCATAGCGATCGATGCCCTGGCGCATGCGGGAGAAGCGCAGGGCGAAGCCGGGCGACTGACCGCGCCGATGCCGGGCAAGGTCGTCTCCTTCGCGGTGAAGGCGGGTGACCTGGTGAAGAAGGGTCAGGCGCTGGCGGTGATGGACGCCATGAAAATGGAGCACACTATTGCAGCGCCGGTCGATGGCAAAGTGGCCGAACTGCTCTATGCGCCGGGGGATCAGGTGGTGGAGGGTGCCGAGTTGCTGCGGCTGGAATAGGTGTCTCTCGTTGTCGAGACTCTTGTGAAGGTTGTTTATTTCAGTGCCGACCAGGACTCAGCCGCCTGGATTCCGGGGCTGCGCGCCGCACTCCCCCATGCCGATGTGCAGCTGTGGGAGCCAGGCAGTCCCCGTGCAGATTACGCGGTAGTATGGAAGCCGCCACAGCAGTTGCTCGATGAGCAGACGCATCTGAAAGCCCTTTTCAATACGGGGGCCGGTGTCGATGCGCTGATGAAGCTGCGGCTACCGCCGCAAGTGCCGGTGATTCGGCTCGACGATGCGGGCATGTCGGTGCAGATGGCGGAGTATGTGTGCCATGCCGTGATTCGCCACTTTCGAGAATTCGAAGGCTACGAGTCCGACATGGAGCAGGGCCGCTGGTCGTTTCGCAAACCGCGCAGTCGGCTGGATTTTCCGGTGGGCGTGTTGGGTTTGGGCGTGCTGGGTGCGCGGGTGGCCAGGGCGGTGGCGCAGTTTGAATTTCCGGTAAACGGCTGGAGCCGCACCGCCAAGACGCTGCCGGGTGTGCAGTGTTTTGCCGGCGATGCGCAGCTTGATGCGTTTCTGGCGGCCAGTCGCATCGTCGTGTGCCTGTTGCCCCTGACTCGGGAAACGGAGAACCTGCTCGATGCCACTCGCCTGTCGAAGATTCGTCAGGGTGGCTATGTCATCAATGTGGCACGCGGGGCACATATTGTGGATGCTGACTTGCTGGCGCTGCTGGACAGCGGGCACCTGGCGGGTGCCACACTCGATGTGTTCCGGGTCGAGCCGTTGCCCAAGGGGCATCCGTTTTGGCAGCACCCCCAAGTCACGCTCACGCCGCACACTTCTGCGCGCACGCTGCGCAGTGAAAGCATTGCGCAGATCGCGGCCAAGATCGCATCGCTGGAGCTCGGCGACAACGTCGCCGGTATAGTCCACACACAGCGCGGCTACTGAGCAGGATCAGGGCGGGAAATACGGCAGAAACAGCCCGCGCAGCTGTTTGACGATGTCGAGCTCGCTGGGGCTGAGCAGCGTTTCGGAATCCCAGTCGCAGTAGACCAGCCCGGACACGCTACTGTTGGCAACCGGCAGGATCACAAACTTGTTGACGTTGGGCAGCAGCGCGGTGTATCCGTCAGGCAGGGCGCTGGTCTTCAGTCGCGAAACGTCGGCGATCGACACATCCACATTGTTCTTGATGGCCGCATGAAAGGCGGTGGGTTTGTAGTCTTTGCTGATGCGTAATTTACTGCGCAGCTCATCGATACCCTTGCCGTAGCCGTAACGGATGGCAAAGTCTCCCGATTTGGTTTGCATGAACAGCAGGCAGTGGGCCGCCTTGAGCTGCTCGGAAAAGGTCGGGAACATGGCGGCAGCCAGAGCTTCCACAGACTGACGCTTGTCCGTTGCCAAAGAGCTGAGCAAGTCACTCAACACAGTTTCATTGGACTTTGGCGCAATCGCCGCGCGCGGTGGTGCCGACAGCATACGGTCTGCGTGCCGTTGTACCAGCGACGCAAGGCCGGAGGTGTCGATGCCCGGCACATCGAGACGGGCGGCGAGTTGCTCCACTTCGGAGGATCGGCCCTCGTGGATCAGCACCGATGCCGAACGGGAAAACCGGGCGATTTGCACCAGACGGGAATCGCCGGTGCCATCGATGACGGAAACAATCGACGCGGGCAACCTCCAGCGTTGCGCGATTTCGGAGCCCACCTGCTGTAGTGTCAAACCCAAGACCGTGAGGGCAGCGGCCTCCTCGGTTTGCCCGGATGCAACCCCGCGGTCTATCTGCGCGGCTTCTGTGGGGGCGTACTTGCGCAGCGCCATGCCGCCCAGGTTGTACATGAGGCTTGCCACCGACACGTCTTCGGACTGCGCACCGCCCACGCTGCGCGCCAACTCGCTGGCCAATAAGGTCTGCGAAAGTGACTCGTCAGCAGCGAGTTCGGCGTCGTTCACCATATGGGTGCTTAACGCGATGTGCATCAGCGCCTCGGATCCCAGAATCTCCATCGCCGATGAAACACTCCCGGTGCCTTGCGTGAAGGGCGCATACATCGGTGAATTGGCAAGCTTGAGCACTTTTTGGGTCAGGGCAAAGTCTTCTGCAATGTGGGGTGCCAGGCTGCCGTTGTCGCGGGAGTCTTCGCTGATGGATGCAATGACCGAGGCCACAGTACTCTCGAGCGCAGGGAAACCGCTCGAGGCCTCCATGGCCGCAAACAGGCGCTCCATCGTGAAGGCGGTCATGTAGGTACCCCGGCAACTTCGCCAATCAGACACTGCAGCTTTTCAGCGGACATTGGTTTGCCCAACAGGTAACCCTGAATCTGGTTGCATCCGGATTGCTTGAGAAAAGTCAGTTGGTCTTCTGTTTCGACCCCTTCGGCAACGACCTTGAGGTCGATGCTGTGTGCCAGATCAATCATCGCCGTGACCAGCTTCTTGTCGGTGCCCGATGCCAGTGAATGGTGCTCGATGGCGCGGATAAATGCCTTGTCAATCTTGATGCTGGACACTGGCAGCCGTGTCAGGTAGGCCAGGCTGGAAAAGCCGGTACCAAAATCGTCGATGGAGAAGCGCAGGCCCCGTTCACGCAGTGTGGCAAGGGCGCGTTCCGTGCGCTCCTGGCTGTGCATCAGGGTGGATTCGGTAATTTCCAGAATCACGGTGGTGGGGTCGACGCCGCATTCCAGGATGGCGGCCAGCACGTGCCGGTCAAAACCGTCCGCACCAAACTGCAATGGCGACACGTTCACCGACATGACAAAGCCGGGCAGCAGCGTCTGGATGTGCCGCAGCTGGTGACATGCATAGCGCAGGGCCCAGGTGCCCAGGAAGGGCATCAATCCGGAATCCTCAACGATGGGAATGAATTTGTCGGGCGAGACCCGCCCAAAGTCACGGCTATTCCAACGCATCAGGGCCTCGGCCCCGATCAGCCGACGCTCGACATCGAACTGCGGTTGAAACTCGAGGTAGAACTCACCCTCCTGAATGCCGCGATGAATTGCTGCCTGAATGGAAAAGTCGGCTTGCGCCTCTTCCTGGGCAAAGACGCTGATCCGGTTCTTGCCACCGTTCTTGGAGTGGTACATCGCCGTGTCGGCATTTTTGAGCAAGACGGCGTACTCTGACCCATGCTCAGGGAATTGGGCCACACCAATGCTGACACCAAGGTACGCGTTGTGGGGAGCCGTGTCGTAGGGCCGCGCCACTGCCAGCAAAATATTCTTGGCCGTGACCTGTGCCGCAGCCAAATCGGACCCTCCCATCAACAGGACAAATTCGTCGCCTCCCAAGCGCGCGAAGACATCTTGCGGACCCACAATGCGATTCAGGCGTTTGGCAGTTTCAATCAGCACGGCGTCGCCCATGGCATGCCCGAAGGTGTCGTTGACTTTCTTGAAGCCATCCAGATCGAGCAGGGCTATGGCGAACGGCCCTTTGTCCGAGCGCAAGCGCTCCTCCACGGTTTTTTTGAAGTACGCGCGATTGGCCAAACCGGTCAACTCGTCGTGTTCTGCGGCATGGCGGTAAACCGAATCGTTTCCCTTCCAGGCTGAGATATCGATTAGGCACAAAACGTACTGTTCGGCGCCACCAAGTCGGTAACCGCGCACGTTCACCCAACAATCCACGCCCCGCTTCATGATGCGCACGTCACAAGCAAAATCATCGGGGCTGGCGCTGCACGTGTGCGAGAAACGCTCCACGTCTTCGGCATGCACCAACTGAAGAAAATTGGCGGGCGGGGAAGACGACGAGTCCGGGCTCAGCCAACGCTGCCCGGGTTCGGAAAGGAACTTGACGTCGAAGCTGCTGCTGACGCGAAACACCGCATCGAGCACGCGGTCGAGCGTGGGCGAACTCATGCCGCAGCTCCTACCCACGTGAAACTGGACACGATGGCCGCCCGGGCCTTATGCTGCACCAACTCGCGACAGCTTCTCATCAGGGACTTTCCTCCAGGATCGAGCTCGACGACACCTTCAGTGTGCAGCTTACCACCATCTGTGCGCGAAATTCGGGTGTTGAATCCACGCCAAATCCATCGCCGACACGGTGGTTTCATCCGGGTGATACCATTGCCGAACAGGCTGTAAACTTTGTTGCACGCCATGCCATTGAGAGTTATTTATGCCCCTTCCAACGCGTGTCAAACTGGTTGACGTCGGCCCCCGCGACGGGCTGCAAAATGAGAAACAGGCGGTGCCGGCAGCGATCAAAATCGAGCTGGTGCACCGACTGCAGGCGGCAGGTCTTGCCGACATCGAGGTCACCAGTTTTGTGAGTCCGAAGTGGGTGCCACAAATGGCAGACAACGCGCAGGTGATGGCCGGCATCCTGCGCAAGCCCGGCGTGCGTTATTCGGTGTTGACGCCCAATCTCCAGGGTTACGAAGCAGCGGTGCTGTCCAAGCCCGACGAAATTGTGGTGTTTGGTTCGGCAAGCGAAGCGTTTAGCCAGAAGAACATCAATTGCTCGATTGCGCAGAGCATCGAGCGTTTTGCGCCCGTGGTACAGGCCGCGCGCGCTGCCGGTATCCATGTGCGCGGGGCCATGTCGTGCACCGTGGGTTGTCCCTACGAAGGTGATATTGCGCCCGAGCGCGTGGCCTACCTTGCGCGGCTGATGGCCGACATTGGGGTGCAGCACGTGGGGGTGGCCGACACCATAGGCGTGGGCACGCCGCGCCA
>JAIFLV010000045.1:0-9186 GCA_020048895.1 Rhodoferax sp.
CAGGGACCACTGCCGCTAACACATCTCGCAGCTCTGCCAGCCGTTGCAGCGCTGCAAGGTCTGCGTTTTTCAGAAGTCCAGTGAGTTCCTGGACGGCCTGTCTTGCCGCATCAACGTCCGGCGGGGTCGCTTGATCCAACCGCTGTTTGGCAGTAACGACCGGCTCTACAGTCGGCGGTTGTAGTACATCGAGTACCTGACGAAGTGACGCCTGGGTCGATCGAACTACTTCTGCTAAAGCCGGCGACTGCTTCAGAATCAAGCCACTGTCCGCCTCCGTTTTACACAAAACCTCAAGCTCCGAGGCAAACTTGGCAAGCTGTGTTGCACCCAAGGTGGAAGCAGTGCCTTTGAGGGTATGGGCATGCCGACTAGCCTCCAACAAGGACGGGATGGCAAGCAAGCGGTCAAACTCTTGTGCTGTACCATTCAATGCCTTCACAAAATCCCCAACTAGCCGGGCGTAGAGTGTGCGCATGCCCGACATCCGGGCCAACGCACCGTCCACATCAATGCCCGTGTCGTTCAATGCTGCGGTCGAATAGGCTGGAACCGGATTACCACTCTCAGGCTCTGATGCGTCTACGGGCGGCCGATAGCCACTCACATTCAGCAGAACTTGTACCAGATTGTTCAAGTCAAAAGGCTTGCCAACGTGGTCGTTCATGCCCGCACTCAGGCAGGCCTCGCGATCACTGGCCATCGCATTGGCTGTCATGGCGATGATTGGCAAAGTTTTCAGGCCAAGGTCTTGGCGAATGGCGCGCGTGGCCTCAAAGCCATCCATCACCGGCATCTGAATGTCCATCAACACCACGTCGAATGGCGTATCAGAATTGGCTTGGGTAACTGCACTTACGCCCAACAACCCGTTCTCTGCAATTTCCACCATTGCACCTTCGGCGATCAGCAGTTCCCTGGCAACTTGCTGGTTAATGGCATTGTCTTCCACCACCAGAACCCGCAACCCATGAAGTCGCTTTGGTTGATTTTTCACTTCGCGCGACTTCGACCTCAGGTTGCTTCTGCCTTCTCTGGCATCGGAGACGACTTCACGCAACATGGATGCGGTGATTGGTTTGACAAGGAATGCATTGAGCTGCGCTTGCTCCTGCGCGCTGCGCTGCGAGAGGGCTTCCCGACCGCTGGCAGTTACCATGACCGTAATGGGCGCCGACTTTCCACTAAGTTCAGCGCGCACGCGCTCTATGGTTTCCCATCCATCCATACCTGGCATGTCCCAGTCCATGAAGATGGCCTGGTATTCCTTACCGGCTTGTTGAACCAGGCTCAGTGCTTCCGCACCCCCTTGCGCAACATCGACCTTCCATCCCAGTGACAAAGCCATTGCAGAAATCAGATCACGCGCCATGGCATTGTCATCAACCACCAACACATGCATTGGATGTACGCTTGAACTGCTCGAGTGACTGGACTCTTCCAAAGTGGTGGCAGCAATCGGCAATTGAACTTCAAAATAGAAGGTGCTGCCTTGTCCTGCTGCACTGTCGACCAGCAGGTCCCCACCCATCATGTTGACCAATCGCTTGCATATAGAAAGCCCAAGGCCTGTCCCACCAAAGCGCCGTGTGGTTGAGGCTTCAGCCTGGTTGAAGTCACTGAACAAGCGCTTCTGGTTCTCGGGGCTGATTCCGATTCCACTGTCTTTGACCGCAATACGAAGGGTGACGGACAGTGCCGTTTGCTGAAGGACTTTCACCTGAATGATGATTTCGCCGCGCTCGGTGAACTTGACGGCATTGCCACTGAGGTTAATCAGAACCTGCTGCAGTCGCATCGCGTCGCCCACCAGCTGTCTCGGCAAGGTGGAATCCAGGTCGAACAGTACCTCTACGGGCTTGCGCCCCAAATTGGAGGAGACAATTACCGAGAGGTCCCGCAGCAGCCGCTCCATGGAGAAAGGCTGGGGGTCCAGTTCCATCTTGCCAGCTTCTATCTTGGAAAAATCCAGGATGTCGTTGAGCAGACCCAGCAAGGATTTGGCAGACGATTCCGCCTTACTGGCATAGTCCGTTTGACGGGCATTGAGCTCCGTGGACCCCAGCAACTTGAGCATTCCCAGGATGGCATTCATGGGTGTGCGAATTTCGTGGCTCATATTGGCCAGAAATTGGCTCTTTGATCTGCTGGCGTCCTCCGCTGCAGACTTGGCCGCCTCCAGATTTTTCTGCAGCAGCTTGGCTTCTGTGATGTCCGTAAAAACAGCTACCGATCCGAGTCTCTTGCCCTCAAATACCAAAGGTGACCCCGTCATCGAAACCGGAAATCCCGTTCCACCTTTACGGAAGAACATTTCCTCGTTTGAACGATACGACCGCTCGTTATGCATTGCCAGGTAGATAGGGCATTCTGCAGAGGGCAGCCCATCGCCATTGGGTTTGTGGTGATGGATGATGTCGTGAATGGGCCTTCCCTGAAGTTCTTCAAAGCTCCAGCCCAAGAGATTTTCAGCTTCCGCATTGAGATAGTTGCACTTGCCGTCTGGATCCAGGGTGTAAACACCTTCACCCAAGCTATCCAAAATCACATTGAGTCGCTGCCGCTCCAAGGCAAGACTGCGTTCCACTTTTTTGGCTTCGGTTATGTCGATGCGAATGGAGATGTATTTTTCAATTAATCCGTCATCCCCAATGAAAGGGGCGATGAAGGTATCGACCCAATACACGGAGCCGTCTTTGGATTGGTTGCAGATCTGTCCCCGCCACGGAAGACCTGAAGAAATGCTTTGCCACATCCGGCTCCAAAAATCCAACGAATGTGCTTCAGACTTAACGATTCGATGATTTTGACCCAGAAGATCTGAACGGTCGTAACCGCTGATTTCGCAAAACGCATCATTAACTTCCGTGATGAGGCCGTCACGATCAGCCATCGAGATGATGGCATGCATGTCCAGCGTGCCCAATAGCGCGCTGCTGTCCCGCATGGCTGCTTCCAGCTGCGTTTGCGCTTTTCGCTTGGCCGTCACATCCGTGCCAATTTCCATGAAGCCTTTGAGAGAGCCATCGGTGTCAAACTGGGGTTGAATCTCGGTGTCAATCCAGTATTCCGCACCTGACTTTTTCCGATTTAGGATTTCCACACGGCACATCTCGCCGGCAATTGCAGCAGATTGAATGGCGCTTACCGCCTTCGGGTCAGAATTGGGGGTTCCAATCAGTTCCCCTGCTGTCTTTCCAACGGCTTCCTCAAGCGAATATCCGGTAATTTGGGTAAATCCATCATTGACCCAGGTGATGCGTCCCGAGGTATCGCAAATAGTCACAGAGTTTGCGGTTCGCTTGACGACCTGCGCCAAGTTGTCCAATTCTGCTGTCATCGACGCAGCCAACAGTTGCGCCTTTCTACGTGCGGTTACTTGCTGGTACAGCACGAAGGCCAGGAGTGCCGACAAAGCTTCCCCGCCGATGAGCACCAAAAAGACTTTGCTGTGATCAATCGTCGCATCAAATTGCGGGGTGCTGTTCATGCTGAGCGTCAAGTTTCTACCCTCGATGACCAGTGGCCTTTGCAGAGAAAATAGACGACCAGCATCGCTGGACTTTCCAACGGCGGCGTTTTTTACAACATGGTCATCCGCATCAAACATCAAGGTGCCTAATGGAGTCCCAATGGCTGAGTCATATAGCTCGAAATCAAGTTGCCCAGACCTCGTGTCTGGCATGTCTGCCAGAAGTTCGTTCATGATGAGGGGCGCATAGAGCACTCCTCGCAATGCAGCTCGGCGTGCTTCGGGTGATTTAGGGATGGGGCCCTTTGCATAGATGGGTACAAATACCAGAACACCTTGGGTTCTGCGCTCATCCTGTACCAGGCTAACTGCACCTGTGATGGTCGCCTGTCCCGAGTCGATAGCCTTCATGACTGCATCTCGTCGAAGGGATTCAGATCCCAGGTCCAAACCAAGTGCTGCCTTATTGCTACTCAGCGGCTCAACGAATTCAATGACAAACAACTCATCCCGGCTCTTGTCCTCTAACTGCCGGACAGAAAACTCAGGTGCGCCATCTTTGCGCGTCTCGTCTAAAAAGACAGGTAGTTGACTGCGATCAATGCGCCGTACGAAACCAAAACCGTGAACACCAGGGAACTCCCTTGGCATATCCCTTGAGTCAACGTAGGCCTGAAAGTCCGCTCTGCTAACATTTTTGCTGGCAGCGTACATGCCGCGGGCACCGTTGAGTCCGTATACCGGCTTTCGAAATCGCGCAGAAATCTCCACGACAGCTCGGTCAGAAAGGCGCTGGAACTCAGCTTGAGCAGCAGCATCAATACCCTTGTGAGTCGAGTAAGTTGCAGCCAGTGTCAGCAAGGACCCCACCGTGAAAGCAACAAAAGGCCAGACAAGTGCTGCCGTCCACCATCCTGGCTTTTGCCGATTCAAGTCTGGAGAGTTGTTCAGGGTCTCACCTTTTGCTCATTTTTCATCCGTTGCCGATAACACTCTCTGATTATGACTTGGCAATCACACTGTTCAACTTCACAGCGACTGCTTTCTTGTGCTCAGTCCTGAAACTGCTTTATCGTGGCTTTCTCCACATCCCAGACTTTAATGGTCTGATCATCCATCAGAGCAATCTCTGGGTAGGTCGGATCAGGCAATGTCACCTTGTAAATACAATTTACCTACGTGCAAACCGTTACCAACGGTCTAAAGGAACCCGATCGTTAGGATGCCGATTTCGCCAAAAATTCTTCAAATGCTGCGACTGGAATTGGACGTGAAAATAGGTACCCCTGACCGTAGTCGCATTGAATCTGCTTCAGAAGATCTAGTTGCTCCTGGGTTTCCACGCCCTCAGCGATGACTTTGAGACCAAGCTTATGTGCCATGACAACGATGGCCTCACAGACAGCCAAATCGGGAGACTGCAACGCCAGGTTGCGAGTGAACGACTGGTCAATCTTGAGAAAATCAATGTCAAATTTCTTCAGGTACGACAGCGAGGAGTAGCCTGTTCCGAAATCATCAATGGCCACCTGAATACCGGCATCCCGAAACTTGAGCAATCGCTCACTGATTATTGGGTTGGTATTCATCAGTAGGCCTTCGGTGATCTCCACCACAATGCTGCTTCCGGGCAACTTGAGTTGATTCAAATAATCTATCCAACGTGTCTGGAGGCCATCATCTGCTGCAAACTGTATGGGGGATTTATTGATGCTGATCTGGAAACCGGGCCTCAACGCGGCAAGCTTAGACACTTCGTCCGCAGCCTCGTGAAAAACCCAGTCTCCAATTTCGTGAATGGCGCCGGATTCTTCGGCAATGGGTATGAAAACTCCCGGGCTAACCAGTCCATGGATTGGATGGCGCCAGCGTATCAACGCCTCGGCCTTGTGGATGGCGCCATTTGAAAGATCGACTATGGGTTGGTAGAACAGTTCAAACTGCCGTTCACGCAAAGCTTGTCGCAAGTCCGATGTCAAATGCATGCGGAGTTCGGCCGCTTCTTGCATACTCTTGGTAAAAAATCGGAAGCAGCTTCGCCCCTCATTCTTTGCCACATACAAGGCCTGGTCGGCGTGCTTCAAAAGATCGGTATTGTTCTGTCCGTCTTGCGGGTAGACCGAGATGCCTATGCTGGCAGACAAAACAATTTCCTGTCCACCCAGCACAAATGGTTTTGACAGCACACTGATGATTTTGGCCGCCACATTCCCAATGTCGCGGCCCTCATGCAGTTCAGAGAATATGACTGTGAATTCGTCTCCCCCCAATCGCGCCAAGGTATCGCTCTCGCGGATGCACTCTTTGATGCGTTGCGCCGCCTCAATTAACAGTTGATCTCCTGTGTCATGCCCCTGGGTGTCGTTAACGTCTTTAAAGTGGTCAAGGTCCAGAAACATCAGTGCGGCAATTGACTTATCCCGCTGGGATTGCCGCAGTGTTTGCTCCAACCGGTCATGAAAAAGTCTGCGATTGGGCAATCGTGTCAGATGGTCAAAGTTTGCTTCGGTCCAGGTTTGTGTTTCAGCATTTTTCCTTTGGGTGATGTCATGAAAATTCACCACAATTTGCTTTAACTGCCCCTTTTCATCCAACTCTGGAAAGGCATGGACCAGCAACCAGACCAGATCGATGCGATCAGGTCTTCTAACCCCCAAAATCATTTCATTCACAGGTCTGAGGGTTTTTATGACCTGGTTAACTGGATACTCTGCAATTGGAACTGCAATGCCCTCCTCATAGACGAAACACCAAGCAGGATCAATCGCCGTTTTGCCCTGCATTTGTTCTACCGTCAAGCCAAGCAGTTCGGATGACCTTTTATTGCTGAAAAGGATTTGCGTATCAGGTGCGTGCACCACAATGCCGGTATTCAAGTGCTGAAGAAGCTCCTGATGGTGTGCTTCGATCTGTTTGAGCTGCTCATGCTGCTCTCGCTCGACCTTGAGTAAGCGCACCTTCTCGGTGATGTCGGAGATCATCAGACTGGTTCGTGAGGTCCCATCCTGATCGGAATAGATAGTGGAGGTGATCTCAGCTTCAAACTCCGTGCCGTCACCCCTGACCAATGTCAACTGCCCTTGAGCACTGGCTGCGGCGGCACGAACATCCAGGAGCTTAGCCAGTCGCGAATCGTGAGGGCTCACCAAACCTTTTCGGCCACGTTTACAAATCTCCTCTTGACTCATTCCAAACAAAACACAAGCCGCTGGATTCGCAAACAGAACATCCCCATCGGTTTCGCCTATGAGAATTGCATTCAAACTGCTTTCAAATAATCGCTGATAGCGGGTATTACTTGCAAGAAGTGCCTTTTCTGCAAGAACGCGATTGGTGACATCCACCTGAATTCCAGCAACACGGTAAGGCTTGCCCAAGTCGTCAAAATAAAACCGGCCCTTGGACCAGAGCCAATGAACAGTTTTATCCGCCCATGTGGTTTTGAATTCAACGTCGTAATCGCCTTGACCCAACATCGCTGACTTGAATACAGTGTCCACACGGTCTCGGTCATTCTCGTCAACGTGACTCAAAAACGTTTCGTAACCCCACTGTGGCGCCGCTTCGGTATATCCAAAGCACCGGTCATGCTGGATAGATCGCACGGCAACGTTACTGCGCAAGTCCATATTCCAGTCCCCAATGTCCGCCGCGTCCAGTGCAAAACTCAGCCGCTGCTCGATTTCAGAGCTTTTCTGCTGGAGACCAGCCAAGTGCAAGTTGGTCCTTTGCAGCTCTATCAGCACCACCACTTGATTGGCCAACTTTTGGAGACTGTTGATCTGGTGGTCCGTGAAGTTCCGAGGGACACGGTCTAAAACGCAGAGTACCCCGACTGCATACCCGGCAGACGTAATGAGTGGAATGCCCATGTAGGCGCGCAATCCTCCGGCTGCAACGACATAGATGTTGTCTTTGAATTCCGGATGAACGGAGGCATCTTCCACCACCAAGGGGGTGGGATTCTCAATGGCACGACTGCAGAATGAGTCCCGCCTGTTGGATTGGGTGTCCGAGTACCCCACACGGGATTTGAACCAGGTTCGCTTTTCGTCAACCAGCGAAATCAATGAGATGGGCGTTTCGCAAATATCGGATGCCAGTTGCGCCAGGTTGTCATACACCAACGCCTGGGGCGTATCCAGGATGCTAAGCTGCTGAAGCTCGTGAATCCTTTCCAACTCATTACTTTTGAAAACAGCCGAGTACATCGTATTCTCAATAGGGAGCGGTGAACGCGCTTTTGTTATTGTTGCATCCCAGTTTGATGGTAGCAGTAATTTGGATGCGAATGAGCTTGCACTTCTCAGGAGCCAAGGCCTAGCTTGGCTAAATGAGCCCATCCCCTCGAAAAGGTAAAACGAGCGGATTTTCCATCTAAAACAGTGGATTTGAGGCCAAAAACGTAAACCCGCTTCAGGCACATAGCGGGTCTACCCGTTTGCGATTTGCCTGCTCCAGACCGGCCATTCGCAACTATGAATTGTCGGCAGCTTTGTGGGGGAGAAATTTGTTTAAGCGACGATTGAATTTGGGCACCACCATGACCTCAGTGCGAATTCGACAGACCTCTAGGTGAATTTTGAAGCGCGCCTTCCGCTTTCTCCTGCCTGCGCGTCGATACCTCGAACAGATAGTCTTGCATGGCCAACGAGAGACGCGTCAAGGCGTCTCTCATTACCACCACTTCACCTTCCAGCTTGGCCGATAACGCATCCGCGGTGGGCAACGAGTCCGGGCTGCTCTTCTGTGTCTCCACTTGCACCTCATCCTAAAAATCAGTGAATCAATAGGGTTTGAATGTTCCCTTGGAATTCACTGACGCAGCAACAGCAGTCAGACGCGGCGGTGGGCTTCTGCGGTTGACCGGAACCGGCTCATGGCGGCTGCGCACCTTGGGAGCTTCGTCGCCGGTCTTGAAGAAGGCCACGCTTTGCTGCAGCTGCTCGGCCTGGCCGGACAGCTCTTCGCTGGTGGCGGCCAGTTCTTCGGAAGCTGAGGCGTTTTGCTGGGTCGCCTTGGACAACTGCCCCATGGCACTGCCGATTTGCACCACCGACTCGCTCTGCTCGTTGCTGGCTGCAGCAATCTCCTGCACTAGCTCGGACGTCTTTATGATGCTGGGCACAATTTCATTGAGCAGCTTGCCGGCGCTTTCGGCGGTGTTGACGCTGTTGTCGGCCAGCTCACCAATTTCCTTTGCGGCCTCCTGACTGCGCTCGGCGAGTTTGCGCACCTCGGCGGCCACCACGGCAAACCCTTTGCCATGCTCACCCGCGCGTGCGGCTTCGATGGCGGCATTGAGCGCCAGCAGATTGGTCTGGTAGGCAATGTCGTCGACGATACTGATTTTGGCGGCTATCTGCTTCATGGCGATCTGGGTCTGATTGACCGCTTCGCCGCCCTCAATCGCCTCGCGGGAGGTTTTCGTCGCCATGTTGTCGGTCACCCGCGCGTTGTCGCTGTTTTGGCCAATGGAGGCCGACATGGTGTCTATTTGCGCAGAGGTTTCCTCCACGCTGGCAGCTTGTTCACTGGCGGCCTGCGACAGCGATTGCGCCGTGGTGCTGACCTGGTTGGCCGCACCCGTGAGGGCATCGGCCGCGGCACGCACTTCGTTCACGGTACTGCCAAGTTTTCCTACCGATTCGTTGACGGCACGTTTGAGGTCGGCAAACGATCCCTGATAGTTGCCGTTCACGGTTTGTGTCAGG
>JAIFLV010000045.1:9207-31109 GCA_020048895.1 Rhodoferax sp.
GTCAGGTCGCCGCCCGCCATGCGCTGCACCACGCCTTGCACCTCCTGCAGCGGGCTGGTGATGGCGTCGAGTGTGTCGTTGAAGCCCTGCACCACTTTGCGGAAGTCACCCTCGTGCCGACTGGCGTCAGCGCGGATTTGCAACTCCCCTTGGACACCGGCCTGCGCCAGCACCTGGGCATCGCTCACCAGGGCATTCACCGCCGTGATGGCGCGATTCAGATTGGATTTGATGGTGTTGAAGTCGCCATGAAAATCGTCTTCCACATGGGCAGGAATGTCGCCACGGGAAATGCGGTCCACATAGCTGGCCGCCAGGTTAAGCGGCCCGATCACGGCGTCGAGCGCGGCATTGACGCCGCGGACGATCTTGCGGAAGTCACCGTTGTGCCGGGAGTCGTCGGCACGCGTTGCCAGTTTGCCGTCCACTGCCGCCTGCGCCAGCATGTTGGCATCGGCCACCAGCGCGTTGACCGACGCAATCGCCAGATTCAGGTTGTTCTTGATGGTGTTGAAGTCGCCCTGGTAGCTGGCGGTAATGGGCGACGGAATATCGCCGCGCGAGATGCGCTCCACATAGTCGGCTGCCACGTTGAGCGGCCCGATCACCGAATCCAGTGTGGCGTTGACGCCCTCAATGATTTTCCGGAAATCGCCGCGATGATGCCCGACGTCGGCACGCACGCCCAGGCGCCCTTCCACCGCGGCCTGCGCCAGGGCGTTGGCGTCTTCGGCCATGGTCCGCACCGCCAGCTGCAAGCTGCGTACCGAGTCTGCCAAGGCCCCGATTTCGTCACGGCCATGAATATCGATAGTGAAGTCAAAATTGCCCGCAGCCATCTTGTCGGCACCGACCACCAACTCCCGAGTCGGCACGGTAATGCTGCGGGTAATGAGCACACCAAACAGCAGGCACAGGCCCGCAGTCACCAACGTCAGCACTTTGAGCGAACTGTCGGCCTCTTCAGCAGACGCGCGAGCCGCCGCCCCGTCGGCCTCCATGGTCCTGGAAACGATGTCAATCAGCGTGTTGATGGACGCGACGTAGTCATCCTGAATCTGGCGCGTGTCCTCCATAAAGAACCACAGGGCCTCGTCCAGTTTGCCGGCGCCCACTTGCGCCAGAATCTGGTTTTGCGCCTCCACGTAGCTTGCACGCAAGACCTTGACCTTCTTCAGCACCGCACGTTCCTGGTCGGTGGTGGCCCCTTGCTCCAGCTTGTCCAGATTGGTGGCGATGACGGCGCGCTGCACCGGAATACGCGCCACTTCCGCTTTGACCTGGTCCAGGCCCTTGGCGAGCAGGATGTCGCGCAGGTCCCTAGCAATCATGTTGACCGCGTTAATGACCGCGTTGGCCTGCACGGTTTTTGGATAGCTGGTGTGGCTGATGGCTTCGATCGACTCCGCCAGCGACCCGATGCGCACAACCCCCACCCCGGCAATCACGACCAGCAAGGCGAGGGTGACGGCAAACCCGATCCCCAACCGTACCCCAATTTTCAAACGACTCAACATGCTGTGCTTCTCCGGTTTCTTGTGTGCCACCCGGCCACCACGTCCCCGCAGGCGACGGCGCGGCATTGCGGCGTTGGAATTGAATTATCATCTGCGATGCACGTTTACAAATTTGATCCAGATCAGGCCGGTCGCAATCATCCCAGCCACTATCATCCATGCCTGCTTGATAACCACGAGCCGCCATGATCCGTATTTCCGAACTCAAACTTCCCTTGTCCGCTCTGCCGGTGGTGGCGCGCCGCGCTGCCGACGCGCCCAGTGAAACCGAGGCCGACCGCGCCCCTACCGCGCACCCGGCCGCCCAACTGGCGCAGATGTCAGCCAAGGTACTGGGAATTGCTGGCACCGACATCCTGCAACTGGTCGTCTATAAGCGCAGCTTCGATGCCCGCAAAGCAGAACTGCTGGTGGTCTACATTGTCGATGTGGATCTGGACCCTGCGCTACAGGTGCAGGTGTTGGAGCACCTGGCGGGGCACCCCCGCGTGGGACCCACGCCGGACATGCATTACACCTTGCTGCCCTGCCAGCCCAAGGATCTGAAGGACCGGCCGGTGGTGGTCGGATTCGGGCCGTGCGGAATGTTTGCGGCACTGTTGCTGGCGCAAATGGGACTGCGCCCCATCGTGCTGGAGCGCGGCACTACGGTGCGCCAGCGCACCAAGGACACCTGGGGTTTGTGGCGCAAAAACACGCTCAATGCCCAGAGCAACGTGCAATTCGGTGAAGGCGGGGCCGGCACGTTTTCCGACGGCAAACTCTACAGCCAGATCAAGGACCCGCGCTTTCTGGGCCGCAAGGTGATGCAGGAACTGGTCAAGGCCGGGGCACCTGCTGAAATACTGTACGAGGCCCATCCGCACATCGGCACCTTCAAGCTGGTGAAGGTGGTGGAGAGCATCCGTGAACAGATCATTGCCTTGGGCGGCGAAGTACGGTTTGACCACAGAGTGGTTGACTTGCTATTGAATAAAGAGCGCTCTACGCTTTCCCTGCGCGGTCTACAGGTCGAAAATGCTTTGGATGGCAGCGTGTCCGAGCTTGCCGCAACCCAGGTCGTGATGGCGCTCGGACACAGCGCACGCGACACCTTCGCCATGCTGTATCAGCGCGGCGTGGCCATGCAGGCCAAGCCTTTCTCGGTCGGGTTTCGCATCGAACACCCGCAAAGCGTGATCGATCGTGCGCGCTGGGGGAGGCATGCCGGGCATCCGATGCTCGGCGCGGCCGATTACAAACTGGTCCACCACGCTGCGAACGGGCGCTCGGTGTACAGCTTCTGCATGTGCCCGGGCGGCACCGTGGTGGCCGCTACCAGCGAGCACGGCCGGGTAGTGACCAACGGCATGAGCCAGTACTCGCGCAACGAGCGCAATGCCAACGCCGGCATCGTGGTGGGCATTGACCCGCAGGATTACCCCTGCGACGAGGCCACTTTCGTGGCCGCGTTTGGTGCTGCAGAAGGTTCGGAATTTGCCAAAGAGGCCATCGCGCTGCGCGCCCGGGACCCGCTCGCAGCACACCCCCTGGCCGGGATTGCCCTGCAACGACAGCTGGAGTCAAAGGCCTATACCCTGGGCGGGGCCACCTACGAGGCCCCCGGTCAATTGGTGGGGGATTTTCTGGCAGCACGACCTTCGTCTGTGCTGGGCAGTGTGGTGCCATCGTACAAGCCCGGCGTCAAGCTCGGAGACCTGGCGCCCAGTCTGCCTGCCTATGCCATTGAAGCCATCCGTGAGGCACTGCCAGCCTTTGGTAAAAAGATCAAGGGTTTTGACATGGCCGACGCGGTGCTGACCGGCGTGGAAACACGGACCTCATCGCCCCTGAAGATTCCCCGGGGCGACAACCTGCAAAGCACCAACGTGGGTGGCCTGTACCCGGCCGGTGAAGGTGCGAGCTACGCAGGCGGCATTCTTTCTGCGGCGGTGGATGGCATCAAAGTGGCCGAAGCGGTGGCGCGCAGCCTGAGCGCGTAAAGCTCCCGCTGTAACGCTCCCGCGCGCGCGGGCATCGTGCTTTTCGCTGACAATGGTGGCGATTTTTCATTGACCTTTTGAACCATGCAACTTCCTTCGCGTTCGCGCACTCTTTCCCTGCAGCTTGCCACCGCACTTGCGCTGCTGGCGTTTGTGCCGGTCAGCCACGCGGCCCTGGGTGGGGACGCCGCGGCGCTTGACGCCGAGCAAAGCCTTTTCGGGGCGCCGTACGGGGTCACCAAGTCCCCCCTGTATTCTGTGCATTCCCTGACCACTCCCGCGGGAGTGCGCATTCGGCAATATGCGGGCACCTCGGGTCATGTTTTTGCCGTGGCCTGGGATGGCCCGGTGCTACCCAACCTTGAGGTCCTGCTGGGGTCGAGTTACACCGCCTACGTGGATGGACAGCGCCAGCGTGGCCGTGGCGTACGTATCCAGACACCGGCACTGGTCGTGGAGTCCACTGGCATGATGCGCGCCTTCGTCGGCAAGGCCTTGCTGCCAGCGCACATGCCAGGCACCGTGTCTGCGCGAGACATCCAATGAAAACCACACTTTGTTTCTTGCTGACTATGTTGCTGGTGGCCTGCGGTGGCGGTAGCGGTGGCGAATCATCCACCGAGCCCCCCCAAGCCAAGGCCAACAACGTGGTTGCCGTGACCGTGGAAACCGGCCCTGGCAACAACATCAACATCCCGTATGTCACGGTCACGGTGTGCATTCCGGGGGCGTCGCGTTGTCAGACCATCGACCGTGTTCTGGTTGACACCGGCTCCACCGGTTTGCGGCTGCTGTCGTCCGCACTGAGTGGCCTCCCGCTTCCTGCGCAGACCACCAGTACCAGCAACACGGTGGTGGAGTGTGGCCAGTTCATTAACTTTGTCACCTGGGGGCCGGTCAAGTTGGCCGACGTGCTGATTGGCGAAAAACGTGCCAACAACGTCCCGATTCAGGTGGTAGCGGACCCGGCCTACACCGTCATTCCGCATTCCTGCGGTTGGACTGATTCGGCGGCGACCACGACCGCTGATTTGGGTGCCAACGGCATCCTGGGCGTAGGCCTGTTCGTCAATGACGGACAGCTGTATTACAGCTGCAACCCCAGCTCGCGCTTCAACGATTGCACGACCAACCTCGCTGCGACGCAACAAGTGCAAAACCCGGTGGCACTGTTCGCCAGTGACAACAACGGTGTGGTGCTTCAATTGCCCGGTGTTGCTGCCGGCGGGTCCGTACGTGTCGGCGGCCAGATGGTCTTTGGCATTGACACCCAGGCCAACAACCAGCTGGGCAATGCCAGGGTCATTCAGGCCGATGCCTCGGGGTTTTTCACAACCACGTACAAAGGCGTGGCGCTGCGCAACAGTTTTATCGACAGCGGCTCCAACGGTTTGTATTTTGACGACGCCAGTCTGGCACCATGCACCGGCAGCAGCGCTGGTTTTTACTGTCCGACGAGCACCCAGAGCCTGAGCGCAACGATGACGCTCAAGGGAAACACCACCGACATTGTTCGGTTTGAAGTTGGCAATGCGACCAGCTTGATCGCGTCGCCCAACTGGGTGTTCAACAATCTGGCCGGGCCGTCCGGAGATGGCTTTGATTGGGGCCTGCCCTTTTTCCTGGGCCGCAGCGTTTACACCGTGATCGAGGGGCGCAGCACCAGTGCCGGCCCCGGGCCGCTATACGCCTATACGAATTAGGCCGAGGCTACTGGCGCGCAGCCGTAGGCAATGCCTTTGCGGGCCGGGTAGCACCCCACAGCCCGGCCAGGCACAGGACAATGCCCGTGGTCGACAGCGGCGTGGGTCGCCACCCCTCCAGCGCCGCCGATACCAACAAGGCAATGACTGGAATCACCAGACCCATCAGCGCGGCACGCCCCGGCCCCTGGCGCTGAGCCAGTTTGAAATACAGCAGGAAAGCGGCGACCGACCCCAGACCACTGAGGTAGAAAAGCGACAGCCAGTAGCTCGGGCGCAGGTCCAGATGGAACTTCACCTGCAACGCTGCAGCGATAGCCAGCAGAGTGACAGCGCCAAAGCCCATGCTCCAGGCCAGCAGCGGCACCAGCGGGATGCCCTGCCGGGTGAGCCGCAGGGTGAGCATATTGCCCACCGATGCCAGCGTCACCGCCGTCATGGCCAGCGCCACACCCAGCAGCACGGAAGCGTCACCGCGCGCAGCAACAATGTCGGGCCAGAAAATGAGTGCAATGCCGACTACGCCCACCGCGCCCGAAAGCCAGAAGCGCCGCGTCATGTGCTGTCCGAAGAACAACGATCCACCGATCGCATTGGTAAAAATCATCAGCGAGAACAGCACCGCCACCAGTCCAGACGCCAGGTGCTTCTCCGACTCATAGGTGCACAGGTAGTTCAACCCGTATTGCACGGCACCCGTTAGCAGCAGCCATGCATGCACAGAAACTGGCATCCGAACCGCCTCGCCACGCCAGCGCGCAATGGCAAACAGCATCACGCTGGCCAGGCCAAACCGGAACGCCACCGAGTGCAGCGCCGAAGTCTCCCCCAACTGGTACAGGATGGCGTGCCAGGTGGTGGCCCAGATCAGCGTGGGCACCCAGAACAGGGTGCGGTCCGACATGCCCGACTGCATCAGGCAGCGCGCTTAAAGAGTGCGAGCAGCGTGCCAGCGGCCACGAACAGGCTGCCAAAGACCCGGTTCATGGCGCGAATGTGGTACGGAGACTTCAGCGCGCCGAGCACTTTGGAGGCCAGCGCGGTGTAGCCCGCCATCACCACCAGGTCGGTAAACCCCAGCGTGCAGGCAATCACCAGATACTGCGGGAGCAGCGGCTGGGTCAGCACGATGAACTGCGGCACCACCGCCAGCAGAAACACGGTTCCCTTGGGGTTCACCGCATTGAGCATCCAGGCGCGTACCACCATCGAGCGGCGTGATTCGGTAGCGCCCTGATCGCGCAGCGCCACCATAGGGACGGCTGGCGCACGCCATTGCCGAATGCCCAGATAGATCAGGTAACCCACCCCAAGCCACTTGATCACCGTAAACGCCGTTGCGGAGGTGGCAATCAGCGCCCCCAGACCGACGCCCACCACCAGCACCTGGGTCCAGATGCCCAGCACCAGGCCAAACGTGGTGAAGTAGCCGCGGCGAAACCCGTGGTTGAGACCAGCGCTCATGGCCGCCACTGCGCCAGGGCCGGGAGAGATGCTGATTGCCCAGGATGCGGCAAAAAATGCCAGCCAGGTCGAGAGTTCCATGGTGTGTTGGTGCGAAAGGGGAAACTGAAGGGAATGGGAGGTTGTAGCACAGCCGTGCGGTGTACTATCTCCGCCCATGCCCGTCGATCCCGCCATTGTCAAAATTTTTGCCGAAAACGTTCGCGCCGACGTGATCCAGCGCCCGGCCGGGCTCAACCTCGACGCGGCAATCGTTCAAAAGATTGCCAACCGGGTCAAGGTGTTCAAGGGCATGAGCATGGACTGCCTGATGAGCACGCTGGCCATGGCCGAGCACCAGCCCCATAAGGCCGGTGCCATCGTTTTCAACGAGGGAGATATCGGCAGCTCATTTCACGTGCTGATTGCCGGTGAGGTGGTGATCGAAAAGAACAAGGGTGGCCAGGTGGTGCAGCTGGCGCGCCTGGGTGCCGGTGAATGTTTCGGTGAAATGGCGCTGGTGGGCAAACACCTGCGCACGGCCACAGTGCGGGCAGTGACCCATGCTGCCACCATGCGCTTTGACCGGGAACGGGTGGACGCCTATGCAGACAGTGCCCAGGTCATCTACCGCAACATTGCCAGCGTGCTGGCCACGCGGCTGGACGAATCCAGCGAACTACTGGCCGATCTGGTGGTACGCACTGGCGAGACCGGACACGCTCCGCTGTCCTGATCAGCCGTTTGACGCCTGCAGTGCGGCGATGCGCTCTTCGATGGGCGGGTGGGTCGAGAACAGCTTGCCAATGCCCCCGGCAATACCCATCGCCGCCATACTCTTGGGCAACTCACCGGGCGCCATGCCACCCAGACGTGCCAGTGCGTTGATCATGGGCTGTTTGCGACCCAGCAACTGCGCAGCACCCGCGTCGGCACGGAACTCACGCTGGCGTGAGAACCAGGCCACCACAATGGCGGCGGCAAAGCCGAGCACGATATCGAGCACGATGGTGGTGATCATGTAGCCGATGCCGGGCCCGGAGCGATCGTCGCCCTTGCGCAAAAAGCTGTCCACCGCGTATCCGATGACACGGCTGAGGAAGACCACAAAGGTATTCATCACGCCCTGAATCAGCGTCATGGTGACCATGTCGCCGTTGGCAATGTGCGCCACCTCATGCCCGATGACGGCCTCGATCTCGTCCTTGGTCATGCCTTGCAACAGCCCTGTGCTGACCGCTACCAAGGCAGAATTCTTGAACGCACCGGTAGCGAAAGCATTGGGGTCTCCTTCAAAAATGCCCACTTCGGGCATACCGATGCCAGCTTTCTCGGAGAGTTTGCGCACCGTTTCCACGATCCAGGCTTCGTCGACGTTCTGCGGCTGCTCAATGATGCGCACGCCCGAAGTCCACTTGGCCATGGGCTTGCTGATCAGCAGGGAAATGATGGCTCCGCCAAAACCCATCACCAGGGCGTATCCCAAAAGTGCTGTCAGGTTCAGCCCGTTGGCCGTCAGATACCGGTTTACGCCCAGCAAGCTGGCCACGATGCCGAGCACCGTGACGACCAGGATATTGGTCAGGACAAACAACATAATGCGTTTCATGATTTCCTTCAAAGTGGGCTCGCACAGCAAGCCGATGGCGCGAATGGTAGGGGCGGATGCCGAAAATTCAAGCCAGCCCCGCCAAACTCCCGCGAAGTTTACGGGTTTTCAGGAAACTGGGCCTGTGGAGGCACGCGGAGCACGAAACACGCTGGCATCGGCGTAGTACGCCGGGTCGGCATTTTCGGGGCTCCAACCCGGCACCCCGAGCACCGGAAGATGTGCGAAAGGCTTGCTGGCGAGTTTCTCGGCGGTCAGGTCATCCGCCACCCAAACGTCCAGATCTGCTACTGATTTGCTAGCTGCTCGCGCACGGTAGACGTGCGCTGTGATCGGTTTTCGTGGGTAAACCAGTTTCTCCAGCAGTGCATGACCAAACAGCACCAGATGGGCCTCATGCCACAGCGGGCGAAGGGTCACAAACAGGCGTTGCCAGTCTTTGGCGACCAATGCGTCCCAGAGCATGTCGGGGCACTGCAGGAATGCGGCGTTTTCGTCGAAAACGGTAAGCGCATCGCGCGCCGGGCCACGCACCGGCTGGATACCGGTGTGTGCGATCTGGGCCACGTGCAACTGGTTCAGCCGGCGCTTGGTCTGGGGAAACAACAGCCAGGCAAGGCCATTGAAAAAGTCGTGCAGCCCGTCGCGCGTGGGAACCTGGTCAGTGCGGTAGATAAAGGCTTCATAAGCCTCACCGGCGGGTAACGCATTCTGTGGAACGAAGCGCACGGGTGAAGAGGCGCAGCCCGTCAGGACAGGTGCTGCATTGAGTGCGTCGGCGCAAGTGCACTCAGCTGGGAGGTTGTGGGGCAGGGTGTTCTGCGCAGGTAAAGGAGGAGAGCGCACAGCGCTCGGGGGACACGGAGCAGAGCACGCTGCCTCACAGCCTCCCGGCGTGCGAGCGGCTAAGGGCTCCCCTATCGCACGCCAAGGCTCCAACCAGGGCGCCTGCCAGTTGATCTCCACGAGGAGGCGGGGTGGCACCGACTTCTGCTCCGTGTCCCCCGAGCGCTGCGCGCTCTCCTCCTTGACCTGCGCAGAAGCCGGTGCCACCCCGCCTCCTCTCCTACGCCATGCGCCACGCTAAGGTCTCGCCCGCGCACAGCGGCTTGAGGGTGGCATCGCCAAAGGCAAAGCTCTCAGGCACGGGCAGGTTCTGACGACACAGGGTGATGGTGCCGGTGTTGCGTGGCAGTCCGTAGAAATCGGCGCCATGGAAACTGGCAAAACCCTCCAAGTGGTCTAGCGCGCCGACGGCGTCAAAGGCCTGTGCGTACAGTTCCATGGCGCTGAACGCCGTGTAACACCCGGCACAGCCGCTGGCGTGCTCCTTCAGGTGGGCAGGGTGCGGCGCGCTGTCGGTGCCCAGGAAGAACTTGGCGCTGCCGCTGGTGGCAGCTTGCACCAGCGCCTGACGATGCACTTCGCGTTTGAGCACTGGCAGGCAGTAGTAATGGGGTCGAATTCCGCCGGTGAAAATGGCGTTGCGGTTGTAGAGCAGGTGGTGGGCGGTGATGGTGGCACCGGTGAAGCGGTCCGCTTCTGCGACATACTGCGCCGCCTCGCGTGTGGTGATGTGCTCAAACACAATCTTCAGTTCCGGAAAGTCCCTGCGCAACGGGATGAGTTGCGTGTCGATGAACACCGCCTCGCGGTCAAACAAGTCGATTTCAGGTGCGGTGACCTCGCCGTGCACCAGCAGTGGCATGCCGGCACGCTGCATCGCTTCGAGCGTGGCGTAGGTTTTGCGTACATCGGTGACCCCGGCATCGCTGTTGGTGGTAGCGCCTGCCGGATACAGCTTGAGTGCCACCACGCCCGCATCCTTGGCGCGCCCAATCTCTTCTGGTGGCAAGTTGTCGGTCAGGTAGAGCGTCATCAATGGCTCAAACGAGGCGCCTGCTGGAACAGCTTTGAGGATACGTTCACGGTAAGCCACGGCCTGGGCGGCGGTCGTGACCGGGGGACGCAAGTTGGGCATGACGATGGCCCGCCCAAACTGTGCCGCGGTATGCGGCACCACGGTTTGAAGTGCTTCGCCATCACGCAAATGCACATGCCAGTCATCCGGTCGGATCAAGGTCAGCGTGTCGGTCATAGTGTCTGAGTTCTGAATTGCAAAGGGTTTTTTATGCAGCGGTCAGGTGCGCCCACAGTGCCTGCGCTGCGCTCTTATGGGTCTTGCCACCGGCGCGATGCGCTTCTTTGCCAACGGGCCGCTCGCGGTAGGCCCGCACATCCATGGTGAACTGCATGGTTGGAAAGCCGTGGGGCACCGCACTCACCAGCTTTTTGCTGCGCAGTTCCTTGCGAATGGCGCTTTGGGGCAGGAAGGCAATGCCATGCCCTTCCATCGCCATCGCCTTGAGGCCTTCGGACATATCGGTCTCGTACACACGGTCCAGGTGCATGGGGGTAATGGATTGCTTCAGAATCAGATCCACCACCTGACCCAGGTAGGCCCCGGGCGCGTAGCCCAGGTAGGGCAAGGGCTTGTCGAGCTTTCCAGGGAATGCAAACAGCGGTTCGCCATCGGCATCGGCTCGCACGTAAGGCGCAATCACTTCTTCGCCCAGGCTGACCATTTCGTAACGGTCGGCATCGAGCTGAAATGGCTGGGACGGATGGGTGTAGGCAATCAGCAAGTCGCAATTGCCTTCGACCAGGCGCATCACGCCGTCGTGCACATTGAGCGCGATCAAGCGACTCTTGATCGGGCCAAAGTGCTCGCGCAAACTGGTAATCCATGCCGGGAAAAAAGTAAACGCCAGCGTGTGCGGCACGGCGAACTCAATGAAATCATGCCCCGCCGCTGTGTGTGCGCGCAGCATGGCACGGGTGCTTTGCAGCGCCTGCAAAATCTCCATCGACTGGTCGTAGAGCGTCTCGCCCGCAGGGGTGAGCCGCGTTGGGTAACTGCTGCGGTCCACCAGATCGGTGCCGGCCCATGCTTCGAGCGACTGAATACGCCGGGAAAACGCCGGCTGCGTCACATGGCGCAATTGGGCTGAACGACTGAAACTGCGCGTCTCCGCCAGCGAAACAAAATCCTCAAGCCATTTGGTTTCCATGGGCAAGATTATGCGCGGAGTGCATGATGCATCGAGCGCTGCCCAGCGCTACACTTTCAGGAGCGCATTGCGCTTATCCTACGGGCGGTGGACCCTCAACCGTCGGTCGGCTGAGTAACCACCCAATCGGCGAGACGGGGCCCGGTGAAAAAGAGCGGCTGTCTGACAGATCGTTTGAGGATGACGATGGCACGTGGATGCTTACGTCACATTGGGAGCATCTTTGCACCCACGATGTTGCTCTGTTAGATTTCCCGCTCTTACCTGACCTAAAGACGCGCCGATGACTTCACTTGACAACGCACACCACGGGCTTACGCGCCGCATTTTCAGTTCGCCTCCGGCACGCATTTTGGCGCTCGGGTTCATCCTATTGATGATGATGGGCCTCAATACCGATGTGATGACCAGCTATGCGGGAGACCCGGGAAAGTCTGTTCAACACATCGTGGCGTTGGCCATCGCCGGCTTCGCGGTGTATCTCGCTTACGCCCACTTCATTGAGCGGCGTGTCGTCTCCGAACTTGCATTGCCGGGCATGGCCCGCGAACTCGGCATCGGCCTGCTGATTGGCGCAGGTCTGTACACCGCTTGCGAGCTGATCCTGATGGGTCTGGGCATCTACCGTATCAGTGGCTTGAACCCGCTACGCTACATGGTTCCGGCGATCGCCATGGCGCTGAGCTCGAGCGTCTTTGAGGAGCTGCTGTTCCGTGGCGTGTTGTTCCGCTCGATCGAAACGTGGTTCGGCAGTTGGGCCGCCTTGGTGTTGTCTTCACTCGTGTTCGGCCTGACCCACCTGCTGAACCCGCAAGGCACGATGGAGGGCGCGCTGTTCATCGCTGTCGAGGCCGGCATCCTGTTGGCTGCAGCCTTTATGTTGACGCGCCGCCTCTGGTTGAGCATTGGCTTTCATATGGCGTGGAACTACACACAGTCGGCCATTTTCTCAGGCATCGTTTCCGGCACCGATGCCCAACAGGGGCTCATCAGGTCCACCATGAATGGCCCCGACTGGCTTACAGGCGGTAGCTTCGGCGTCGAGTCGTCCGTGCTTGCGCTGGTCATATGCACCACGACCGGAATTGTTATGCTGGTTATGGCCGCCCGGCGAGGAAAAATCGTTCCCCCAATCTGGAAGCGCCCGACCTGATTCAGGCGTTTCCAAAACGTTCTCTTGTTCAAATTGTCTATTGCCGCATCGTGCCTGATGGCACGCATTGCGAACCCGCGAGAGAGTTAGTTGGCAATTTCTGCGAGGGAAAGCACCATCGTTTGTGCCAGCACGTCACTCCCTTCACGTATTGGCTCTTTCGCTCCAATTTCACAGAACCCCGCACGCCTGTACATCCTGACTGCGGGCGTATCGCCGCAGGTTACGCCCAGCTTGGCGAACCGTGCGCGATGTTGCTTTGCCCAATTTATCGCTGCACTCAGTAACGCACCTCCCAACCCGCGGCCACGAACTTCAGGAGCTACCCACATTTGAAAGATGTTGACCGTGTCCGGGTCGCTTGCATCGACCTTTGCCCAAACCAGGCCAGACGGAACTCCGTCAACTTCCACGAATAGCGCGCAGTCGTTGCCAGAAGTCGGGGAGAGGTTTACCCGTTCCGTCCACTCATGATCCGGTCGAGACAACTCGAGAGCCAAAGTGCTGCCAAATGCGCTGGGCGCGTCTTGGAGTGAGCGAAGCCGCAACGCTTTGTACGCGGGCCAATCATCGGGTCTGAGCGTGCGAACGATGGTCTGCATCATGTGTTCTCCTGCCTTTACGCCCTGCTCTGTCGATTTCCTTGCTGGCAATGCATCAAACTAATTCATCAAGTCGTCAAGTCCCCAGGGCTGCTTCCACTGCAAAGCCTTAACCCGAGTACGTGAAGTATCTGTGTGAATCCAACGCTTAACTTGCACCGTGGAGCACAAGGCCCCCTTTGAGCAAAAGCTGTTCAACTTTTGAAAAACCGGCACCCATCAAGGCTTCCCTTTGTTCAGCGATCGTCATGTAGAGCTGGTCGTTCGTCATTCCGCCTTCGCCGACGTAGTGATCGCATACCAAATACTTCCCGCCAACAGTGAGCAATTCCCTGGCTTGTGAATGAAGCGCAGGAGCATAGTGTTTGTGCCGTAATTCGTGAACAGCTTGATTGGTAGTGATGGCCTCAAACAACCCAAGTCCCTGCGACCATGACCGTTCCTTGAAGCTGCGTTCTACGAATTGAATCCTTGAAGTGCGCACGCCAAGGCGCTTGGAAGCAAGTTGGTGCATTGCAGCCGAGAAGTCCAGTGCGACGTATGTGACATTTGGCATCGCCTGCAAAAGATAGTCAGCCAGGAAGCCCGGCCCTGAGCCAAGCTCCAAAACCCGATTCACAGAAATAGGTGACGACTGGATCGCCACGGCAAACTCAGCGAAAAATTCGGTACGCCATGGTCGTTTGAGCAGGGCCGTTGATTCCCACTCGGTGGCTTCGCCGATCAAGCGCAGGTCGATGGGACTCGGTACGTCGATGATCATGTATTTCAATCAGGTGCGATGGGTTTCCAAAGCTTGCGGGTGTCTTGTGGCATCCAGCTTATCACTGCAAGACAAGGTGCCATAGCGAATACGCTGCAAACCCGCCCCCACGCTGGTGGACCACGCAAGCTGGCCACGTCTGTCCGCTATACATTCAGGAGCACTTTACGCTTATCCAGTGGACGCTGGAGGCTGATTTCACTCCGAACTCTGCTGCAAAGCCCACATCTCGGCATAGCGCCCCTGCAGCGCCATCAAGGCGGCGTGGTTGCCGCGCTCAATGATGCGGCCCGCCTCCATCACCAGGATTTCATGCGCATCCACCACGGTGGACAGGCGGTGCGCAATCACCAGCGTTGTCTTGTTACGTGCCACGCTTTGCAGTTCGGCCTGAATGGCGCGCTCGTTGGCCGAATCCAATGCCGAGGTCGCTTCATCAAAAATCAGGATCGGCGGGTTCTTGAGCAGGGTGCGTGCAATGGCCACCCGCTGTTTTTCCCCGCCCGACAATTTCAGCCCACGCTCGCCCACCATGGTGGCGTAGCCCAGAGGCGTGGCAGCAATGAAGTTATGGATATGCGCGGAGGCAGCCGCCTCCTCCACCTGCACCCGGGTAGCGCCAGGTTTTCCGTAGGCGATGTTGTACTCCACGGTGTCGTTGAACAGCACGGTGTCCTGCGGCACGATGCCAATGGCTTGGCGCACGCTGGCCTGGGTGACCTGCTTGATGTCCTGACCCTCAATCAGAATGCGCCCCTGCTGCACATCGTAGAAGCGGTACAGCAGGCGCGCCAGTGTGGACTTGCCCGAGCCGGACGGCCCCACCACCGCCACGGTCTTGCCGGGCGGGATTTCAAAGCTAATGTGGTGCAGGATCGGGCGCGCCGGGTCGTAGTGGAAGCTCACGTTCTCAAATGCCAGGCTGGTCGACTCCGACAACTGCAAGGCTTGCGCCCCCGCCACGTCGGCCACTTCGCGCTCGCGCTCCATCAGGCCAAACATCTTCTCCAGGTCAGTCAGGCTTTGCTTGATCTCGCGGTAAATCACACCCAGAAAGTTCAACGGCACAAACACCTGGATGGTGAAAGCATTGACCATCACCAGGTCGCCCAGCGTCATGCTGCCATCGACCACGCCCTGTGTAGCGCGCCACAGCATGGCCACCAGCCCGGTGGCGATGATGAGTTGTTGCCCGGTATTGAGCAACGACAGCGTGGTCTGGCTCTTCAGGCGCGCCTTACGCAGTTGCTCCAGGCTCACATCGTAGCGGCTGGCTTCGAACTGCTCGTTGTTGAAGTATTTGACGGTTTCGTAATTCAGCAGAGAATCCACCGCTTTGGTGTGGGCCGCCGAGTCAAACTCATTGGCCTCGCGGCGAAACTTGGTACGCCACTCGGTCACCAGTACTGTAAAAATAATGTATGCCACCAACGCCGCGAGTGTGATCCAGGCGAACCACAAGTCGAATTTCACGCTCAATATGGTCACCACCATGATCACTTCCAGCAGGGTGGGCAGCAGGCTGAACAGCAGAAATTGAATGAGTGACTCAATGCCGCGCACACCGCGTTCAATGTCGCGTGTCATGCCGCCGGTCTGGCGCTCCAGATGAAAACGCAGACTTAAAGCGTGCAGGTGCTCAAAGGTCTGCAGCGCAATGCTCCGAGCGGCACCCTGCGTCGCCTTGGCAAATACCAGCTCGCGCAATTCGTTCAGCATGGTGGCAGACAGGCGCAACGCACCATAGGCAAACAGCAGCGCCATGGGCACCACCAGGACCATCGCAGGGTTGCCCGGCCGGAAACTCATGCCGTCCACAATGTCCTTGAGCAGGATCGGCACCGAGACATTGGCCACTTTGGCACCGACGACAAAGACCAGTGCCACGATGACGCGCCACTTGTAGGTCCACAGATAGGGAAACAGCCGGGCCAGTGTCGCCCAGTCGGATTTGGGAGCAGCACCCGGCGCAGATGCCGTATTGGGTGCAAGGGGAAGTGAATGGCCGTGTGGGCGCATGGGAGACAATCGTTGTTTTCAGCAGGATAGGATTGTGCCCATGTCGAAAAATGCCAGCCCCACCGGCGTACAACTGCCCACCGATGAGGAGTTGGTGCTCAAAGTCATCCCCATGCCCGCCGACTGCAATGCCAATGGCGACATCTTTGGCGGCTGGGTCATGGCGCAGGTCGATTTGGCCGGGTCCGTGCTGCCCGCGCGTTACACCAAGGGGCGCATGGCCACGGTGGCCGTGAATGAGTTTGTGTTCAAACAACCCGTGCGGGTCGGCGACATCCTGAGCTTTTTCTCCAAGGTCAGCCGCATCGGGCGTACTTCCATCACCGTGAAGGTGGAGGTGTATGCCGAGCGTTTTCGGGCGCAGGGCCAATACATCAAGGTGACGGAAGCTTCTGTCACCTATGTGGCGATTGACGACAACGGCCAGCCACGGGAAATCCCGAAGGACTAGCGCCCGCGAAGCTCACTATCAATTGAATAGCTGCCCGCGCAATCCTGGCGCGCTTTGGCACGGGTTTGTGTGCTTGCGCAACATGGGGCCTGCCAGACTCAGGGTTTGCACTAACTGCGCATGCTTGTATAGCGCAGCACGCGCAAGGAACAGCAACAAATAGCCGCACCAATTCGCGGACATCAGTGACAACCCTATCGGCGAAACACCAATTTGCGCCTATAAACGGTGATCGAAAAATGAGGAGACATGGTGCAGGTATTTCAACTGCTGATCAGCGGTATTGCCCAAGGTTGCATATACGGATTGATTGCTTTGGGTTTCGTACTCATCTACAAGGCGACCGAGACCGTCAGTTTTGCCCAGGGCGAGCTGATGATGCTTGGTGCCTTCGGCGGACTCGTCGGGCTCACGATGCTGGGTTTTCCTTACTGGCTGTCGGTCATTTGCGCGATTGTGGCGGTGGCGCTGGTTGGCGTCGTGCTGGAACGTCTGGTAATCCGCCCAATCCTGGGGCAGCCGGCGTTTTCGATTGTCATGCTGACCATCGGCATTGGCTATGTGGCGCGGGGTTTGATTACGATGGTTCCGGTGATTGGCACTGAAACCATGGCACTTCCGGTGCCCTACAAGGACGAAATCTGGAAGCTCGGGGGCGATGCCAATGGCATCGGTGCCGTGGTTTTCAACGTCGAGCACATGGTGGTGATTGCTGTCACGGCGGTTTTGTGCGCATTGCTGTTTGCCATTTTTCGCTACAGCAAGCTCGGTATAGCGATGCAAGCTGCATCACAGAACCAGCTGGCCGCCTACTACATGGGTATTCCGGTGAAGCGCCTCAACGGCATCGCATGGGGCATGGCAGCGGCGGTGGCGGCCATCGCCGGATTGTTGCTTGCGCCCATTACCTTTGTGCACGCCAATATGGGATTCATCGGGCTAAAGGCGTTTCCCGCTGCAGTCGTGGGTGGCTTCAGCAGCTTGCCAGGTGCCATTGTGGGCGGCTTGGTGATCGGCCTGGTCGAATCGTTTGCGGGGTTTTACTTGCCCGACGGCTTCAAAGATGTCGCCGCCTATGTGGTGGTTCTGGTCATGCTGATGGTCAAGCCCAACGGCCTGTTTGGCGAAAAGTTAAGGAAAAAAGTATGAGGCAGGAACATCGCGACGAGCGACGTGAATTCTGTCAGGGCCAGCGCGGAACCGGCTTTGCCGGGCCGCTGGTGGTGCCCTCCCTCGGGGGGAGGTGCCGAAGGCACTTCGGTGGGGCAGCCTTAACATGAGATTCATATTCAAGACCGATTACGAGCAGGACATCAAGCTGGCCAAGCATGGCGGGCATGTTTTCTGGTACAGCGCCCTGATGTTGCTGCTGGTCGCAGCCCCTTGGCTCTTTGCCGAGTACTGGCTGGCGCAGCTTACCTTCGTGCTGATCTATTCCATCGCCGGTCTGGGGTTGATGCTGCTGGCCGGCTTTACCGGGCTTTTTTCGCTGGGGCATGCCGCATTCCTCGGAGTCGGCGCGTATACGCAGGCGGTGCTCACCAACGCAGGCATGCCATTCCCCTTGGCCCTGGCTTGCGCCGCTGGGCTGTCTGCTTCCGTCGGCATCGTGGTGGGCTTACCGGCACTGCGTCTCAAGGGCATTTATCTGGGCATGGCGACCCTGTCATTCGGCTTTATCGTCGAGGAGGTTCTGGCGCGCTGGGAGTCGGTGACCAAGGGCAATGCCGGCATCACGGTGAAAAAACCGGAGATGTTCGGATGGGTGATCGACAGCAATGAGGGTTTTTATTTTCTGTGTCTGGCGCTCACCGTTGTCACCACACTGGGCATTCTCAACCTGCTTCGCGCGCCCACGGGCCGTGCGTTTGTAGCCATCCGGGATTCGGAGATCTCTGCCCAGAGCATGGGCATCCACCTGGCGCGGTACAAAACCATGGCCTTCTCCATCTCCGCTGCATTGACCGGCGTGGCCGGTGCCCTGTATGCCCACAAGCTGCAATTCATTTCGCCCGATCAGTTCAACATCCTGCAGTCGATTGACCTGTTGCTCATGATTGTGATCGGCGGCCTGGGGTCGGTGCATGGCGCATTCCTCGGGGCTGCATTCCTTATCAGCATGCCGCAGGCCATCTCACTGGTTAAGGAGTTCCTGCCCGATGCCATCGGGCAGGCGCCCGGCCTCAAGAACGTGCTGTATGGCGGTGTGCTGATCCTTTTCGTCCTGTTTGAGCCCATGGGTATTTACGGGCGCTGGCTCAAGATACGCACCTATCTGCAGATGTTTCCTTTCTACCGGCAAGGCATGTTCAAACGGCAAAAATCATTCCAGAAATCGGACAGATTGAAATGAAACACCCCCGAAGCGCCTTCGGCGCCTCTCCCGATCCGACACATACGGCGGAGATGCTGCATGTCTGAAGTCCTTTTGTCTGCCAAGAATCTCAGCGTGCGCTTTGGCGGCGTGCTGGCGGTCAACCATGTTTCTTTCGACGTGAAGCAGGGCGAAGTGTTCACGCTGATTGGCCCCAATGGCGCTGGCAAGACGACGGTGTTCAACCTGATCAGTCGCATCTACACGCCCACCGGTGGCGAAATTGACTACCTGGGGCCGAAGGGAATGGTCAAGCTGACCACGCAGCCACCGCAGGATGTGGCATCGCTGGGCATTGCCCGCACCTTCCAGAACATCGAACTTTTCGAACATGCTTCGGTGCTGCACAACCTGCTGATTGGCCGGCACACGCACCGCCAGACCGGCTTGTGGCAGGACATCTTCTTTACCTCCAAGGCACGCGAAGCGGAGTTGCTGGCCCGTGAAAAGGCCGAAGAGGTCATCGATTTTCTGAGCCTGCAACACTACCGCGACACCTATGTGGCGGGGCTGCCTTACGGCGTGCGCAAGGTGGTGGAGCTGGCGCGTGCGCTGTGCACCGAGCCCAAGCTGCTGCTGCTGGACGAACCCTCCAGCGGCCTGAACGTGGAAGAAACGGACGATATGGCCTTCTGGATTCAGGACATCAAGAACGAGTTGGGCATCACCGTCTTGATGGTGGAGCACGACATGAGCCTGGTCTCCAAGGTGTCGGACCGCGTGCTGGCCATGAACCAGGGCGAGGTGCTGGCCATGGGAACTCCGCGCGAAGTGCAGGCCGACCCAGGCGTGATTGAAGCCTACCTCGGTTCCATTGACGATGTCACATCGCTACGGCGCGAAGCGGCTAGCCCCGGTGCGAGCGATAGCGAGCAACGCATGGGGGCGAACACACCATGAGCACGCAGCCTCCACCGATCAGCGACCAACCGGTGCTCAAGCTCCTGAATGTGGAGAGCGCCTACGGCCCCATCCGGGCGATCCGTGGCGTGAGTCTGCAGGTACGCCGCAGCGAAATTTCCACCGTGTTGGGGTCCAACGGCGCGGGCAAGACCACCATTCTCAAGACCATTTCCGGCATCATCGATCCGCGCAAGGGCTCCATCGAATTCAAAGGTCAGAGCATCACAGCCCAGGACCCCGCCTACATCGTGCAGCAGGGCCTCTCACATGTACCGGAGGGTAGAGAGGTGTTCCCGCTGCTCAGCGTGCATGACAACCTGTTAATGGGCGCCTACACCCGCTCGGACCGCGATGGCGTTGCCAAAGACATGGAAGCAGTGTTCAACTACTTCCCCATCCTGCGTGAACGTGCAACACAAGATGCCGGTCTGCTCTCCGGTGGGCAGCAACAGATGCTTGCAATCAGCCGCGCGCTGATGGCCAACCCCGACCTGATGCTGCTCGACGAACCCAGTCTGGGCCTGAGCCCGAAGCTCACCAAGGAAATCTTCGAGATTGTGGTGCGCATCAACCGCGAGCGCGGCACGACCATTTTGCTGGTGGAGCAAAACGCCAACATGGCGCTCAACGCTTCGGACTACGGCTACGTGCTGGAAAACGGCCGCATCGTGATGGAAGACACCTGTGCCCATCTGCGGGAAAAAGATGACATCAAGGAGTTCTATCTGGGACTCAAGGATGACGGCGTACGCGGCGAGCGGCGCTGGAAAAAGAAAAAGACGTGGAGGTAATAATGCACGCAGCGCTGAGCCGCCTCAAGCAAGTGCGCGCCCCCTTGGGGGGCAGCGTCGTACACGCAGTGACAAGCGTGGGGGCACACCTATGAGTCTTTGGGATACCTCCGATATACAACCCTGCCGGGACATCGTCATGGCGGGCGAGACCATCCCGGCGATCTTCTGGAACGCCGTGGCGAAGCGCGGGCCGAATATCTGGATGCGGCAAAAGCACCTTGGACTGTGGCGCAGCTGGACTTGGAACCAGACAGCAGAGGCCGTGCGTGAAATCGCTGCGGGCCTGATCAGCCTGGGCTTTGAGAAAGGCGAAACTGCATCGATTCTGGGCAACACCGTGGTCGAGTGGGTCTGGGCCGACCTGGGCGTGCTGTCCTGCGGCGGCGTATCCAATGGCATTTATCCTACCGACGCCGCATCCCAAGTGCACTATTTGTGCGAGGACTCACGCACTGCCGTCCTGTTTGTGGAAGACGACGAACAGCTCGACAAGGTCCTCGAAGTGCGTGCACAGTTGCCCCTGTTGCGCAAGGTGGTGGTGTTTGACATGGAGGGCCTGCGTGATCTGCAAGACCCCGGTGTCATCAGCCTGGACGCTTTGCGCTCCCTGGGCCGCACCTATCTGGCGCAAAACCCCGACGCAGTGCACCAGCGCGTAGCCGCTTGCAGGCCCGAAGACCTGGCCATTCTGGTCTACACCTCGGGCACTACCGGAAAACCCAAGGGCGGCATGCACCTGCACCAAGGCCTCGTCTATACCGTGCGCGGCTACAACACCTTGGTGGCGCAGGACGAACGTGACGAGCGCATGTGCTTTCTGCCGCTGTGCCACATTGCCGAACGCATGGGCGGCGAGTACTTTGCGCTGTACACCGGGGCCAAGCTCAACTTTGTGGAAAACCCCGAGACCATTCCCGAGAACGTGCGCGAGATTGCTCCCACGGTGTTCACGGCGGTGCCACGGGTGTGGGAGAAGTTCTACTCCGGTGTGATGATTTCGCTCAAGGAGGCCGGTGCCCTACAGCAAGCGGCCTACGGCTGGGGCATTGGCGTGGGGACCTTGATTGCTGACAAGGTCCTGGCCGGGGAGCCCGTGAGCGGCTGGCTCAAGTTCCAGTTTCGCATAGCACAGTCGCTGGCGCTGAACAATGTGCGCAAGCTAATCGGTATCCACCGCGCCCGATTTCTCGTGACGGGAGCCGCACCCATTTCGCCTGATCTCGTAAAGTGGTACCTGGCCCTGGGTGTGCCCATGCTGGAGGTTTGGGGCATGACCGAGACCTGCGGCGCGTCCACCGGTGTGCCGGCCAACAAGATCAAGCCTGGCTCGATCGGGCCGGCTGCCGCCTACAACGAAATGAAGCTCGACCCGGCCACGGGTGAAATCCTGGTGCGTGGCAAGAATGTGTTTGCGGGTTACCTCAACCTGCCCGAGAAGACCGCCGAAGTCATTGACAAGGATGGCTGGTTGCACACCGGCGATGTGGGCGTGGTGGACGCCGATGGCTTCTACCGGAT
>JAIFLV010000038.1 GCA_020048895.1 Rhodoferax sp.
GACGCACCATTGAATGGCGCTTCACTCGACAAGAGGCTGATCGCAAGCTTGGGCGTCATTATGTTTCACAACTTACGTGTTAACGTACTAGCGCCATGGGGTTCACGATACCCAACGGAATGGGCTTTGTCGTGGCATTTTCGGTGAACGCCCGCAACCAGTCGGTCAGCAGCGCCACCGGGCTAGCTTCACTAGCCGTTCCCCCGTCGTCCAGCGAGCGCTGCAGGCCGATTGACATATTTCTCCAGACCTGTTCTCACGTGCGCAATAGCGGTGCTCGATCGGCTACATCGCCCAGATGCGCGGGTTGTCGCTAACGAGTCCCCACAGTTGGTTGCGCCAGGCAGCGCGCACTGCACGCAGCAATTCCATGGCTGGCTCCACGATGGGGGCCAGCACTCGCACGATGATCACCTGCGGATTCGGGCTGGTGGCGCCTGCTGTGGGGGCAAGCGCATGGTTTGCGATCACTGCTCTGGCAGCGTCCAGTGCAGCCTGCAATCGGTTGCGCTCCAGGGGACTGCCTGCGATGAAAAACAGCGATGCCATGCAGCGGTGACCCGCCAGCCCCGTTGGACCGTCCAGCAGGCGCGTATCGGTGGCATCCAGGGCACCGCGCTCCAGCCACACTCCGGGTACTTCAATATGCTGGCGAAAGTGGCCCTGCATAAACGGTTGGCTGGCGTTGGGAAGACCGAGTGCCGTGACGTCCCAACCCATCAGCTCGGCGCCAGGCGCCAGATTCATGATCAGGCGGTTTTCGGCAAGGCAGCCGCTGTACAGGATGGCCTCCAATGGCAGCCATTCCAGCCTGGCGTCTGGTTTTAGTGCGATGTGCGTCGATTGCAGTGCGGTGTCTCCCTCGGAGCGATAGAAACGGGTGGCCCCCGGTGTAGTGATCAGGCCATGCGCTAGCTCAGCAACATCGACCTTGATCTCCAGGGTATCGCCACCGACCAGGCCCCCGGGCGGATGGACCAGCACGTTGTGGCACACCGTCGGCCCATCGGGGTAGAGGCTTTGCAACACCCGTAGCGGACCCGTGTGGGTGTGGCGCACCACGGTGGTCCCGGACTCCTGCCGGTAGTCCAGCGCAAGTGCTGCGTGCCAGGGCATGCGATGGGCAGCGCGCGGCTAGGCCAGCAGATCCAGCAAGGTCCGCGCAATTACCTTGGTGGCGCGGCGCAGGTCTTGCAGGTCGAGCCGCTCATCGGCGCGCTTGGCGTGCGACTCCAGCACCGTGCGTGGACCCGCCCCGTACACCACGCCGGGTATGCCTGCTTCGCAAAACAGGCGCACGTCGGTATAGAGCGGCGTGCCCAGCGCGGGAATAGGCTCGCCGAATACAGTTTTGCCATGCTTTTGCAGAGCTTCAACCAGCGGCTGGTTGCCGGGCAGTGGTTGCAGCGCACGGGCCAGCAGCATGCGCTGGATATCGACCGTGATGCCGGGTGTTTGCGCAGCGGCGTCGGCAATGACCTGGCGCAACGTGGCCTCCACCTCGGTCGGGTTTTCTTCGGGAATCATGCGCCGGTCGAGTTTGAAGGTCACCCGGCCGGGCACTACATTGGTATTGGTGCCACCATCGATCAGCCCTACATTGAGGTAGGGGTGGGTGATACCGGCGACCTGGGACATCACCTGCTGGTAGAGCGTGTTTTGCGCATAGAGGGCATTGAGAATGCGCACCGCGCCTTGCAAGGCATCCACGCCCGTTGTGGGAATGGCAGCGTGCGCCATCTTTCCGTGCACCGTCACCTCCAGTTGCAGGCATCCGTTGTGCGCCGTAATGACCTGGTAGGAGAATCCCGCTGCAATCAAAAGATCAGGCTGGGTGAGCTTGTTCTTGAGGAGCCAGCCGGGGCCGACTTCACCACCAAATTCTTCGTCGTAGGTAAACAGCAGATCGATGCCACCGTGCAGTGGTAGTTGCAGCGACTCGAGTGCCCGCACCGCAAAGGCGTAGGTGGAGAAATCGCACTTGCTGACCGCCGCAGCCCGACCATAGATCTTGCCATCCTCGATCTCGCCGCCATACGGGTCATGGGTCCAGCCGTCGCCCGGTGGAACCACATCACCGTGCGCATTCAGCGCAATGGTGCGCCCGGCGCCGTAAGTGCGCCGCACGATCAGGTTGGTGATGGTCTCCAGCCCGGCGGCCTGCACCAGCCCAGAGGGTACCGGGTGTTTCTCGGTCGCCAGACCCATGGCATCCAGCAGTTCGGCCGCACGTTCGGCGTGGGGTGCGTTGTTGCCGGGAGGCGTGTCGGTGGGTACCTGGATCAGGGCTTGCAGAAAACGCACCTGTTCGTCAAAGTGTGCGTCGATCCAGGCGTCGAGTTGTTCGTAATGGGTCATGGCTGCAAATGGTTGATCAGATGGGTGAAGGCGTCCACGGCCAGTTGCATGTCGTCACTGGTCGTGGATTCGAGCGGGTTGTGGCTGATGCCGGCATTCTGGCCGCGCACAAACAGCATCGCCTGCGGCAAGATGGCATGCACTTTCATGGCGTCGTGCCCGGCGCCACTGGGCATGCGGTGCAGTGGTACGCCCAGGGCGGATACCGCGTCTTCCCAGCGCTGCTGCCACTCTGGCGCGCTGGGGGCTGCGCCAACGCGCATGGTTTCCTGCAACTGGTAATGCACACCGCGGCGCTCGCAAATGGTGGCCAGTTGTTGGCACACATCGCCCACCAGGCTGTCGCGCTGCGCATCGGTGGGTGCACGCAGATCCAGCGAAAACTGGCAACGCCCCGGGACAACATTGACGGAGCCATTGGGAACCTGGAGCATGCCTACCGTGCCCACAGCGTCGCTTTGTTCACCCGCGCGTTGCTCCACATAGAGCAGCAGCTCGGCCACCGCGGCAGCGGCGTCGCGGCGTTGCTGCATCGGCGTGGTGCCGGCGTGGCTGGCCATGCCTACCACTTCACCTTGCAGGCGCACACTGGCATTGATGGAGGTGACCACGGCCAGCGGAATATCCAGCCCGTTGAGCACCGGGCCTTGCTCGATGTGCACTTCCACAAAGCCCAGGTAGTCGGCCGGGTTTCGGCGCAGAGCGGGGATGTCGGAAGGGTTGAGCCCGGCATGCAGCATCGCATCGCGCAAGGTAATGCCGTCCGCGTCCTGCTGGTCCAGCCAGGTAGTGTCAAATTCTCCTGTAAGCGCACTGGAGGCCAGAAACGTAGCCTTGAAGCGCTGGCCTTCTTCTTCGGCAAACGCCACCACCTCCAGCGCAACCGGCAGACGTCGCTGTGCGCGGTGCAGCGCTTGCACTGCGGCCATGGGCACATAGATGCCTAATCGCCCATCGTATTTGCCTGCATTGCGCACCGTGTCGTAGTGGCTGCCCGTCAGCAAAGTTCTGGATGATTTAATGCTGTGAGGCCCGTCACTATTGCGCGGCCAGCTATCGCTTTCATAGCGCCCCACCACGTTGCCGACGGCATCGATGGCCACGGTGTCAAAGCCGCAGTCCCGCATCTGCTGGGCGATGAGGGCCGCGCAGGCACGGTGGGCATCCGTCAGGTAAGTCACGGTCAGTTGACCCCTTGTGGCGTACTCCGGCTCGGAATGCTGGGCCAAGATTTCCTGCCAGTCCCACACCGTGTTGCCTTGCTCGGGTGAATAGCCGAGCAGATCGTTCAGGCGGATTTCCACGATGCGGTGCACATTACGCAGGCATTCCTCGAGTTCGAAGTCGGGGTGGTTTTGCAAGCGTCGCTCAAAGGTGGCAATGATCTCGGCTTTGGAGAGCCCTGTGCCGCGTGGCCCGCGCACGGCCAGTATGAACGGGAAGCCAAAGCGCGAGTTGTAGTCACGGTTGAGCTGGTGAATTTTCTCGAATTCGTCGGGCGTGCATTGGGTCAAGCCGGCCTTGACCTGCTCATTGGCGGATTCTGCGGTGAGGCTCTTGTCGACCATCGCTTTGCCGGCCAGTTCGGGGTGCGCACGCAGCAGCGCTAACTGGGCATCGCGTCCGGCCTTTTGGACCACGCGCACCATGGTGTGCTTGAGGTGCGCCGCGGAGGTGAAGGGCCGCTGAAAAAGAGCTTTGCGGGCAATCCAGTCCGAGTGTTCGTACAGCCCGGCGAGCATGCTGACAGCAGCATCCATCGGCGCGCGGTTGATTTGGGTAAGGGTCAGGGGCATCGTGTCTATCGCAGGGCGAATCAGGATTGGTAAGGATGCGTGGCATGCCAGTGGCGGGCGATGTCGATGCGCCGGCACACCCATACCTTGTCGCGGGTGGCTATGTGGTCCAGAAAGCGCTGCAGCGCCACCATGCGGCCCGGCCGCCCCAGCAGGCGGCAATGCATGCCCACACTCATCATGGCCGGGCGGTTGGCACCGGCAGGGTCGCCTTCGGCGTACAGCACATCGAACGTGTCCTTGAGGTACTGGAAGAACGGGTCAGCATGGGAATACCCCTGGGGCAATGTAAAGCGCATGTCGTTGCAGTCCAGGGTGTAGGGCACGATCAGCTGGGGTACCACACTGCCATCTGTCTTTTGCACCTGCATCCAGAACGGCAGGTCGTCGCCGTAGTAATCGCTGTCGTAGGCAAAACCACCAAAGTCAGCCACGAGGCGGCGGGTGTTGGGGCTGTCCCGCCCTGTGTACCAGCCCACGCCGTGTACGGCGTCTGCAAGCTCCCGTCTTTCGCCGGTGAGTCGCGCAATGGTTTCCATGGCGCGCTGCATGTGTTCGCGCTCGATGGATTCCTCCACGTTCTGGTAGTGGATCCAGCGCCAGCCGTGGCAGGCAATCTCGTGCCCCAACTCCGTGAACGCTGCGGTGAGTTCGGGGTGGCGCTCCAGCGCCATGGCTACACCAAACACAGTGAGCGGCAGGCCACGCTGCTCGAACTCGCGCAGGATGCGCCATACCCCTGCACGGGAGCCATACTCGTAGATGCCTTCCATGCTGATATGGCGTGCCGGGTAACTGGCAGGGTTGAACATTTCCGACAGGAACTGCTCTGATCCCGCGTCGCCATGCAGCACACTGTTTTCGCCACCTTCCTCGTAGTTCAGTACAAATTGGACTGCCACGCGCGCGCCATCGGGCCAGCGGGCGTGCGGCGGTTGCGCGCCGTAGCCGATAAGGTCACGGGGATAGGGCCGGGTGGTGTCGTAATGCTTCATGAAAAGAGCGAAATCTGAAATGCTGCACGCAGCCATGCAAACTACGTGCCCATGATAGCGACAAGAACAAAGTTCACTACACTTGTGCGACACCACTGCAAGGAATCACGATGGGATTGAGCACACACGTACTGGACACCATGCACGGCACCCCGGCCGCTGGCATGCAGGTGGCGTTGTACACCACCGACGGTGACCAGACCACGCTGGTCAAGCAATTTGTGCTGAACCACGACGGCCGCAACCCCGACGGCATGCTCTACGACCATGCCAGTCTGCGTGCTGGCACATATCGCCTGGTGTTTGATGTGGCCGCCTATTTCAAGGCACGCGGCGTGGTGCTGCCAGAGCCCAACTTTCTTAACTGCGTGACCCTGGACTTTGGCGTGGCGCATGCCGACCAGCACTACCATGTGCCGCTGCTGGTCAGCCCCTGGAGCTACTCGACCTACCGGGGGTCGTGATTGGCTCTGCATATATGGCGCTGAAATTCGGCTACGGAAACGCGGATCAAATCAACTGTTATCTGTTCGATGACGTAGCGCGTTTTTTTGTTTTGGTTGGCGACGGATTTCGCGACTGTTTTCTTGATCGCGGCCGATTTTTCAGTTTCTACGCCTCTTTCGAGGCATTCTTTGGCGCTTTTCGCGCCCCTGCGCCCTCTATGGGCGCAGCTCTCCCCTGACCATGGACAAATTACTCACGGTAAACAGCATGTTGAGCTGGGCATCATTCTCGGCCAGTCCCTTCTACCGCGTCTTCTTGTATCTGAAGATGTTCTAGACGACGTGAAACGGGTGTCAGTTGAAATCGCCCGAGATTCACCCCAACTTGGTGTACTCTTGGGCATTCAACAAAAATATTGCCCAGTGGAGGCGGCGTGCTCGGTCAAGCCAATGGCTCAAGAGTGCGCTGGTTGACTGGACATCCATCAATCATGCATTGCATCACATTCAAAAAGGCCATTTCTGCGGCCACCATCGCGTTAACGGTAGTGCTGGGGGGGGGGGCTAACAGCCTGCGGTGGCGGTGGCTCTGAAGAGGCTATACAAGCCCTGACGGTCGCTGACGAGGCACTCACCACACCCTTTAACACCCCCGTCGCCGTCAACCTGCTGGCCAACGACAGCACGCGCAATGTTGGTGGTGTGCTAGCACTGGTGGGAACTCCCACCGTCAGCAACGGAACCTTTACGCTGGTGGGCAGCGCCATCACTGTCACACCCACCCCTGGCTTTGTAGGCGACATGGTGGTGCGCTATGTGGTTGGCGACGGCAAGGCGGCCAACATCAACGGCATCGCTACCATCACCGTCAAAGCGGCTCTGGACGTTGCGGCCCCCACTGTCACATTGGTGGGTGCCAGCACCCTCACATTGACGCAGTGCGACGCTTATACCGAGCTCGGCGCGACTTGGACCGACGCTGCCGACGGAACAGGGCCGGTTACCGCCATCTCCGGTAGCGTGAACACCATGGTCATAGGGACCTATACCCTGACGTACAGCAGGACCGATGCCGCAAACAACACGGGCATGGCCATTCGAACCGTGAAGGTGGTAGCCATCCAACCCCCACCCGACACCACGCCACCGGTCATTACGCTCAATGGTGCATTCAGCGTCAGCCTTACCGTGGGCGGCACGTACACCGAACTGGGTGCCACCTGGAGCGACGCAGTCGATGGCAGTGGCACAGTGAGCGACATCACCGGCACGGTGAACACCGCCGTAGTGGGCAGCTACACCCGTACCTACCGCAAGACCGACGCCGCAGGCAACACCGGCA
>JAIFLV010000041.1 GCA_020048895.1 Rhodoferax sp.
CCACCCCTGCGGCACGCCATCCACGATGGGGGTGTGTTCATAGCCGGGGAAGCGCAGGCGGACGAACCATTCGCGGTAGAGCAGCCGGGCGGACTCTTCGAGCAGGGACATGCGGCGGCGGTTGTTTTCGATCAGGTCGTCATAGGCTGCGAGTAAATCTACAACTGCCTTTTGTACATCAAGCGGCGGGTATCCAACTTTCAGTTCGGCAAGTTCACTTGCTCGAATTCCTGCTTGTGCGCACTGCTGCACGATCGTAGACATCCCCGAGTAGGGCGAGCGAAAGTAGTAGTGATAGAAAAGAGGTATCGCCTTGGCTTGATCGAGGCGGACACGAATTAAATGTGACTCAAACGTGGTCGGTTCTGGCAATGAAGCAATGTAGCTGCATTGTCCCGCACCTTCCAACACCAAGGACTGACGCGCAAAGAGTAGATCACCTTCGGCGAGTGAAGAGTTTGCAAGTTCACGCTCGTTCATTGGAACCCGCTCCATCGGGATGTCGCCGATCATTTGGTTCGCAAACAATTCGCCCATGTTCACCATCTTGATGCCTTCACCCCTCACACGTGAGGGCCGCGAAAGACCATTTCTGGATGGAATCAAGTACAGGTCACCAAAGCGGGCTTGTGGCCAACTCATGTCTTCCACGCTCCAGCAGAGTGCTTCGAGTATTGAAACTGCTTGCAGCCCTCATAGAACATGCGCGAGCAGCTATCAAAAGCATAGCGAATGACAACCCTCATACACCCAACTCCTGAAAGTTGGTCTGTATCTTCGCTGCCAAATCAGCCGACTCACGGTTTAAATCCGCCAGCTCCAGGTGAATATCACGCAGGGTTTGCTCGAAGTCGAAGTCCTCGTCCACCTCTGCCGGGGCCACGCCGACAAAACGGCCAGGGGTCAGGCTCCAGTCGGCGGCTTCGATCTCGGCCCGGGTGACGACTTTGCACAGGCCGGGCACGTCCGCCATTTCAGCCTTGGGGAAGCGGTCTTGCAGCCAGACGATTTGGCGGTGCAGATAGGCGCAGTCTTTGAGCTGTTCGACGGCGGATTTGCGTTCTTCATCGAGCTGCTTGATGAGTTTGCCCACAGCACGGCGGTCAAAGAACTCGGCGGCCTCGTCGCTGGCAGCCAGCTCTTGCGCCAGCTGCGCAGCGCGGGCGGCCAGTTTGTAGAGCAGGTCAATCTGTTTGACTAAGCCGCGGGCGGATTCGGCCAGGGGGTCGAAGGCTTGGCGGGAAATGTGCTGGGCTTTGTTGGCCGGCACCGGCTTGGCAACAGACTTGCAGAACGCAGCCAGCCCGGCGACCAAAGCGGCACGGTCGGCGGCATAGGCGGTGGCGGCGCTGGTCCATTCGGCCATGGCGTCCGCTAGACCTTGGCGTTTGTCTTGTGGCAGGGCTTTGATGCCTTTCACGCTGTCCACAAAGGCTGCCAAGGGCGAGCGGCTGGCCGTCAGTGCGACCTCGAACCCGGTGAGCGTGGCATCTACGGCGGCGGCCTCTGCGCCCAGGCGGGTGATATAGCTTTGCACCTGGCCCAAAAAGCGCTCTTGCTGGCCCCGGTACAGCCACACGATGGCGGCTAGGTTGGCTTGCTGCTCGGGTGAAAAGTCGTAAATCTTGCGGGTGACTTTGCGGTAGACGTTGCGGGCATCCAGCATCAGCACCTGGTCTTTGCGCTCAGCAGGCTTGGCCCTGTCAAAGTGCCACAGCTCGCAGGGCACGGTGCGGGTGTAGAAGAAGTTGGAACGGATGGCGACCATCACGTCCACATCGCCGGTCTCCACCAGCTTGCGGCGCACCTCCTTCTCGCCATGGCCTGCGCTGCTGGCTTGGGACGACATGACAAAACCGGCCCGACCGGTGGGGGACAGGTAGCTGTGAAAGTACGAAATCCACAGGTAGTTGCCGTTGGAGACGTGTTTGTGGCAGGCGGCGGTCGCTTTTGATGGATTCGGCATCAACCTTGTCCACGTTGAACGGTGGGTTGGCCATCATGAAATCGACATTGCCCCACAGCGGGCGGCCGTCTTGCAGGCGGTGCTTGTCTTCGTAGAAGGTGTTGGCCTCTTGGATGTCGCCCTCCAGGCCATGCACGGCCAGGTTCATTTTGGCCAGGCGGATGGTCATGGGAGTTTTCTCCTGGCCATAGAAGGTGACGCGCTTCATGGTCTCTTGGCCGGTCTGCTCGATAAAGTGGCTGCTTTGTACAAACATGCCTCCAGAGCCACAGGCCAGATCGGTCACCACGCCGTGGGTGGGTTCAATGACGTTGACCAGGGTTTGCACCAGTGACGGAGGCGTGAAGAACTCGCCGTTGTCCTGTGCGCCCTGCATGGCAAACTTCATCAGGAAGTATTCGTAGATGCGGCCAAACACATCGCCTGTGGCGGTGCGCAGGGCTTGGCTGTCGAAGCAGCGCAGCAGGTTCTCCAATAGCTTGTTGTCAAATCGGTCGTAATCTTTGGGCAGGCTGCCTTGCAGCGGCGGAAAGTCTGCCTCTATGGCGCTCATGGCGGCCACCAGTGCACTACCCAGGCTGGCACCAGAGGGTAGGTTCAGCAGGGTTTCATACCGTGCCGTCTCAGGCAGCATCAGGGCGCGTCGCTTGATGAAGTCGGCTTTGCCCAAGGGGCGTTTGGGCATGGTGCCTGCGGCCTGGTCGGCTTCAATGGCTTGCAGGGCGGACTGGTAGCGGTTGGTGGCGTGGCGCAAGAAGATGACGCCCAGCACCGGCATGGAGTATTCGGTGGCAGTGAGATTGGAGTTAGCGCGGAGCTGGTCGGCGGCTTCCCAAAGGCTGGTCTCGATTTGGGCGATGTTGTGGAATGCGTTGGCGGTCATGCGTCTGAACTGGTCTCGTGATTTGTGGTGGGCTATCCCCTCTGTGGTGTGCCCACAGCCTCTTAGCACTGTCGATGGTACAGCCTGGGCCATGGGGTCGGGAGGGGCGCTAAAACATTGCAGTTTTGGGTGGACGTGCAAGTGCAGCCAGACAGTGCAGCGTACTTGAAATTTAGGCGGTAATCGACTTGAGGGGGTTGGAGGACTCGGTTTCTCGGGAGATCAGATTCAGTCGACAGGGCCTGATCGCCGAAATGATGGGGATTGCTGAATTAGCCTTCAGCGTGAAGGTGGCCGAATGCTGCGTGCCATGCATTGAGCATTGCCGCCAGCTTGGCCTGATCCGGGTTTTCGGATTCTGAGCGCGTGATGGATTCTGCCTGGTCCGCGAAGGCTGGCAGGGCAGTGCGCCCGGAAGCGCTGCTGAACTGCTTGAGCCAACACAGTGGTTGACGTACCAGGCCAGCCCTTCATTGCGGACAAAGTCAGCCAGAGCGCCAACCCCACAACAGGTCCCTGAACATGGCCAAAGCCACGCCAGTCACCAACCGCCCGGTCATGGGCCTGGGCTTCTTGCCTAACGAAGCCCGGCACGGCTTTTTGATTGACGTGCCCAAGGGCAGCGCTGCCAGTGAGATGATCTGCATCACCGAGCACCATGGCAATGACCTCGACAGCCTGGGCATGCGCGCCAGCGCAGCACCCCAGCCCAACGACCCCGCCCTGCGCGTGGTGATCGACCGCAACCGCTGGCTCAGCCTGGCCCCCGCCTTCTGGGACGAAGCCAACCGCCGCCTGCGTGCCAATGGCCTGCCGGTGGCCAAGTTCCAGAAGAACCCTGGCAAGCCCGTGCCAGTGCACCCCTCGCTGGGCAAAGAGCTGTGCATTCTGTGCTGGGCGGTTGAAGACGCCTCGCCCGACGATATTCCCAATGCCTTGCACAACTGGGAAACGCTGGCCCCCGAAGAGCGCTGGTGGCTCTACACCATGACTGTTGCGACCACCGGGCAGGCCATGCAAAAAGGCATTGGCTGGCGCAAGGCGCTGCGTGCCGCCCTGGCCGACAACCCGTTTGTCAAAGGCGAGGGCCTGTCGCCCAAGGCACGGCGAGAACTGCTGGGGCATTCGCAGCTCTCGCTTGCACTGTGAGGCCAAGTCTGCATAAAATGACCTCATGTAGTCACAAAGAGGGTTTCTATGGAAACAATACAAATTCGTGAAGCCAAGGCCAGCTTTTCTGCGCTGGTCGCCGCTGCTGAAAAAGGTCGACCCACCCTGGTCAGCCGCCACGGCCAGCCCTGCGCCATGATTGTGCCCGTGGCCGATGGTGCGCGCCTATACCCCTTGGAGATGCCCAACCTGGCCAACTACCTGCTGGGCCTGCCCGAGTCTTTTGAGACAGAGCGTGACACCACGCCGCTGCGGGGAATTGATTTTGACTAAGGGGTACGTGCTGGACACCAGTGTGGTGTCAGCATTGGCGCCGGGGCGCGAAGCCTTTGTGCCCACCCCCTTGGGTGAATGGCTGCAAGCGCACCACAAAGAGCTTTACCTGCCTTCTATTGCCGTGGCTGAGATGGCGCAAGGCATCGGTAAGTTGCGCCGCGCCGGTGGCACAGAGCGGGCCGACCGCCTGGACCGCTGGCTCGACGGTTTGTTGGCTACCTATGCGGATCGCATCTTGCCGCTGGACGCCCAAGTCGCCCGGCTGGCGGGGCAAATATCGGATGCGGCCATAGCCCAGGGTCGGCACCCCGGTTTTGCCGATGTGGCGATTGCGGCGCTGGCCCAACACGCTGGGCTGCTGTTGCTGACCTGCAACCTCAAGCATTTCCAGCCGCTGGGCGTGGCCTGTGCTGATCCGTTGATTGCGCTACCGCTGTGATGATGAAATTTGTGCAAAATCAGCCTCTAGCCCCCGTCAAGATTGCGCAAGCCGCTATCAAATTTGACATCCCCACGGCGGCAGGCTGATGCCGTGCCAGCCCACCCACCGAATGCAAGCCATGCCTACTTTCATCGAAACCCAGTTTCCCATCGCCCGTCTGTCTGCTGAGTCTTACAAGGAACGCAAGTCTGGGGCCGGCCAGACGCTGACTGGCCTTGGCAAATGGTGGGGCCGCAAGCCGCTGATTCTGGTGCGCGCCAGCATTCTGGGCATGTTGATGCCCGCAAGTAGTGATGCCAAAAAAGATCGTGAAATCTTCCTCAAAATTCTGACCATGGACGACGAGGGCGCCTGGCAGCGCTGCAGCGGCGACATCCCGGTCGTGCTCTGGCGTGAGGCTGCAACGCCTGAGGTGCAAGAAGATTTCTTTGGTACGCGAGGCTTCAAACAGGGCATCAGTGACGAAGAAAAGGCCGATGTCTGCGCGCAAATCTGGGCAAGCTTACGCCCCGCGCAGCAACAGGCGCTGGATGCAGAGCGCCGCCGCCCCATCCCTGATCGCGCTGAATTTGATGCCTTGCCCTATGCCCTGCGCATCACCCACTGCCAGCGGCCCGAAAACGTACCCGGCCCCAGCACGGCAGCCTGGGCTGACATCAACGCCCACCTGGGCACCAGCGCCAGAAGTTTTTCTGAACTGGTTGGGCAACTCGGCCAACGCACCTTTGGCCACACACCGCGCCTGGACGACAGCTTTTGCGGTGGCGGTTCGATTCCGTTTGAGGCGGCGCGTATCGGCTGCGAGGCGTTCGGCTCGCGCTCTCAACTCCCTTGCTGTTTGAGTACGAGGACGTTCTCAAGCGCAAGCAGGGGGTGCTGGACTTGAGCGACGCTGCCGTCGAGGTGATACTGGACAATCTGTGCAGACAAGCCGACTTTCAGCCGGTCTATTTCCTTTGGCGCCCCTGCTTGCCGGACGCAAAAGACGATATGGTGCTGGAGCTTGCGGTCGCAGCCCAAGTGGCGACAATTGTCAGTTTTAATGCCAAGGATTTTCTCCTGGCATCCCGCTTTGGCATTGACGTGATTACCCCGCAAACCCTTTTGGAGGAACTGCTATGACCACCCTGAGTGTGACATTGCCCAATTCGATTCAACGCCACCTTCAGGAGATGGCCGACCTCGATGGCGTGCCAGTTCATCAATTTGTGGCAAGCGCAGTGGCCGAGAAAATATCGGCTCTGACGGCCGAACAGTATCTCAAAGGCCGCACTGATCGTGCTGATCCAGCTGCGTTTCGGGCGATCCTGGACCGCGTGCCGAATCACCCGCCATTGTCCGGCGACGAATGAGTAGTGGGCGCAAGCTAGGCATTGCCTGTCATGACCCAACTCACATTTGAGATGCCCGAATCGGCGCTCGCCAGTTTTCATCTTGGCCCGAAAGAGTTTGCGCAAGAAATGCGGGTTGCTGCGGCAGTCAAGTGGTACGAGCTCGGCCGCTTTTCCCAAGGCCGTGCCGCCGAAATTGCCGGGCTAAACCGCTCGGGCTTCATCGACGCACTGTCGCGCTACAAGGTAAGCCCGTTCCAGTACACCGCAGACGAGTTGGCCGAGGAACTCGTGGCAGCAGACACCGCTGTGTGCGGCGCCAGATTGAGTGAATCCGCGCTGGTCCAAGACTGGCAGCGCGATGAGGAGGATGCAGCATGGTCACATTTGCAACCCGCCAAGTAGTTTTGCTCCTAATCCCGTTTTCTGACCTCCCGCCAGCACCTCTGCCATCGCAATATGAATTCTGAAATCACCCCCCACGCGGCAGATTACCGTCAATGGCTGGGTGAGCTGAAGTCCCGCTTTCGGCAAGTTCAACTTAAAGCTGCCGTCGCGGTCAACACTGCCATGCTCCAGTTCTATTGGGAGCTGTGGTGGCCAAGCAAACGCAGTTTGCCTGGGGTATCCCCGCAGCGGCACGCTGAAAATCTACTTGGTGGATTGCACCATCTTCATGGCCGTAGCAATCAAGGTGGAAACTTCGCTCATGTTCCCTGGAATGATCAACGTGGTAGTTGAATCCGCAGCAACTTTGCTGTAAGCATCAACGGCCCTTTCAGCAACCTTCAGTTGGACGGCCTGTTCGCCCCCAGGCTGCCGAATGGCGGCAGCAATGCGCTCGATCGCGGCAGCGGTCGCATCGGCCACCGCCGTGATGGACGCGGCTTCACCTTGGGCCTTGTTGATGACCGCTTGCTTTTCTCCTTCAGAGCGGGCGATGAACGCTTCGCGCTCACCGGTAGCGATGTTGATCTGCTCCTGACGACGACCTTCGGACGCTGCGATCAGCGCGCGCTTCTCGCGCTCCGCAGTGATTTGCGCTTGCATGGCGTGCAGAATTTCCTTGGGCGGTGTCAGGTCCTTGATTTCGTATCGCAGCACCTTCACACCCCAGTTGAGCGCGGCCTCGTCGATTGCCGAAACCACCTGGGCGTTGATGATGTCGCGCTCTTCAAACGTTTTGTCAAGTTCAAGCTTGCCAATGACTGAACGCAACGAAGTTTGCGCTAGTTGGGAAATGGCGACGATGTAGTTGGACGATCCGTAACTGGCCCGCATGGCATCGGTCACCTGAAAATAGAGAATGCCATCGACCTGCAATTGGGTATTGTCACGGGTGATGCAAACCTGGCTGGCGATGTCCAGCGGAACCTCTTTGAGCAGGTGTTTGTAGGCAACCTTGTCAATGAAGGGCACCAGAATATTAAGTCCGGGTGTCAGGGTGCCGTGGTATTTGCCGAGGCGCTCAATCACCCACGCATGTTGCTGTGGAACGACCTTGATTGATCGCGTAATGAAGATGATGGCGATAACGAAGACCAGTACTGCGATTTCCATATGACAACTCCTGTTTAACTTTTGTCTACAAGCAGACGGTTTCCCACCAGTTCCGCAACCCGGTGGAGTCCGGCACTAGGGGACACGCCTGGGCGGTGAATGGCAGTCCAGTGTGCGCCGCGGTAGTTCACATCGGCGGTTCCGTCAGGCTTCCAGGCGGTCACCATCACCGTCTCGCCCACGTCCATATTGACATTCGGATTGGCCTGGGCAAGTGGTTCCGATGGGCTGCGCATCTTCTTGAGGTGCCACGCCACCACGGCGCCGCCACCCACGATGGAAGCGACAACCAATTGCACCACGCCACTGGCACCCGCGTGGGCCGAAAGTGCGGCTGCGGCCATTCCGATGGCCAGCATCAGTAAATAGAAGGTGCCAGTAAGGAGCTCTATGGCGATGGCACCGCCGGTCAGTAGCCACCACACCGTGGTTTCAGCCATGGTCGAAAACCTTTTTGTATTGACAACGCCACATTGTGTTCCAAAAGGAAGCGTCTGCGAGAGGGCGGACTCATTTAGTCCTTAAACTTCGCGCCTATTGCATTGTTTTGGGTGTTCGTTGGAGTTGCGCCATGAAGTTTCGTTTTCCGATAATTATTATTGACGAAGATTTCCGCTCGGAAAACACGTCCGGCTTGGGTATTCGTGCTTTGGCGCAGGCCATCGAGTCTGAAGGTTTTGAGGTGCTGGGCGTCACCAGCTATGGCGACCTGAGCCAATTTGCGCAGCAACAAAGCCGCGCCAGCGCATTCATTCTGTCCATTGATGACGAAGAATTCACTCCCGGTCCTGACCTCGATCCTGCCGTATTGAACCTGCGCCACTTCATTGAGGAGGTGCGTCGCAAGAACCTGGATGTCCCGATCTATGTCTATGGTGAGACCAAGACCAGCCGCCATATTCCGAATGACATCCTGCGTGAACTGCATGGTTTCATCCATATGTTCGAGGACACGCCCGAGTTCGTGGCGCGCCACATCATTCGTGAGGCCAAGAGCTATCTGGAGGGCGTGCAGCCACCATTTTTCAAAGCCTTGCTGGACTATGCGGAGGATGGTTCCTACTCCTGGCACTGCCCCGGGCACTCCGGCGGTGTCGCGTTTCTGAAGAGCCCGGTAGGTCAGATGTTCCACCAGTTTTTTGGTGAAAACATGTTGCGGGCGGACGTGTGCAATGCGGTGGAAGAACTGGGCCAATTGTTGGACCACACTGGGCCGGTAGCCGCCTCTGAACGTAATGCCGCGAGAATCTTCAATGCGGACCACTGTTTCTTTGTGACCAATGGCACCAGCACCAGCAACAAGATGGTGTGGCACCACACGGTGGCACCCAATGACGTGGTGGTGGTGGACCGCAACTGTCACAAATCCATTCTGCATGCCATCATCATGACGGGTGCGATACCGGTGTTTTTGAAGCCGACCCGCAACCACTTCGGCATCATCGGACCCATTCCAAAGTCCGAATTTGAACCCGCTGCCATCAAGGCCAAAATTCGCGCCAACCCCCTCGTGATGCAGCACCTGCCGCACCTTGAAGCCAACAAGATCAAGCCGCGCGTGCTGACGCTGACGCAGTCTACCTACGACGGCGTGCTGTACAACACCGAGACCGTCAAAGGCATGCTCGACGGCTACGTGGAAAACATCCACTTTGACGAGGCCTGGTTGCCGCATGCGGCGTTCCACCCGTTCTACGGCACCTACCATTCCATGGGCAAGAACCGGGCACGGCCCAAGGAAGCCATGGTCTATGCCACACAGTCCATTCACAAGTTGCTGGCCGGTATCAGCCAGGCCAGCCATGTGCTGGTGCAGGACTCACAGACCACCAAACTCGACAAGCACCTGTTTAACGAAGCCTACCTGATGCATACCAGCACCAGTCCGCAGTACAGCATCATCGCCAGTTGCGATGTCGCCGCTGCGATGATGGAGCCTCCAGGCGGCACCGCATTGGTAGAGGAAAGCATTGCCGAAGCGCTGGATTTTCGCCGCGCCATGCGCAAGGTGGACGAGGAATATGGTGACGACTGGTGGTTCAAGGTCTGGGGTCCGGACAAACTGGTCGACGAAGGCATTGGCCGGTCGGACAACTGGATCATCAAAGGCGAGTCGGCCAAGGCCAAGGCAGGTGTCAACTGGCACGGTTTCGGCAAGATGGCAGCGGGCTTCAACATGCTGGACCCGATCAAGTCGACCATCGTCACGCCGGGCATGGATCTGAATGGCAAATTTGCCAAAACCGGTATTCCGGCCAGCATTGTTACCAAGTTTCTGGCTGAGCATGGCGTGGTCGTGGAGAAGACAGGGCTGTACAGCTTCTTCATCATGTTCACCATCGGCATAACCAAGGGTCGCTGGAACAGCATGCTGACCGCCCTGCAGCAGTTCAAGGACGACTATGCCAAAAATCAACCCATGTGGCGTGTTCTTCCCGAGTTTTGCCAGCAATATCCACGCTACGAAAAGATGGGCCTCGCCGATCTTTGCCAGCACGTGCATCAGCTCTATGCCAAGTACGACATCGCCCGTTTGACTACGGACATGTATCTGAGCGATCTGACACCTGCGATGAAGCCCAGTGATGCCTACGCCCACATTGCCCTGCGTAAAACCGAGCGGGTGGAAATTGATGCCCTGGAAGGCCGTATCACCGTAGGTCTGGTGACACCGTATCCGCCCGGCATTCCGCTACTCATTCCAGGCGAAGTGTTCAATAAGAAAATTGTTGACTACCTCAAGTTTTCAAGAGAGTTCAACGAGAAGTGCCCCGGCTTCGAGACCGATATCCACGGCCTGGTGGAAGAGGAGGGCCCAGATGGCAAGACCCACTACTTTGCCGATTGTGTCAAGATGGATTGAGGCGACAGGCAGATGTCCGGGTTGCTATCAATAAAGTAGCTTCTCGCGCTGTATTGACGGGCGCCAGAGGCGTTTTTCCTTAAGCTTCGGCGGCAACGCCCATGGTCTTGCTGTGGCCACCGTCAACATAGGTGACTTCTGCCGTCATACCGGCGGCCAGGTCGCTCATCATGAAAGCCGCGACGTTGCCCACATCCTCAATCGTCACGTTGCGGCGCAACGGGGATGCAGCGGCAACCAGGCTGAGCAGTTTGCCAAAGTCCTTAATACCACTGGCCGCCAGCGTCTTGATCGGGCCAGCACTCAACCCATTCACGCGAATGCTTCGCCCATCGGGCAGGCGGCCCACTGCTTCGGCCAGATAGCGCACGGAAGACTCCAATGCAGCCTTGGCCAGACCCATGGTGTTGTAGTGCGGGATGATGCGTTCGGCGCCCAGGTAACTCAAGGTCAGCAGGGCCGATTTGTCGTTCAGGTAGGGTAGCGCCGCCTTGGCCATACCGGGAAAACTGTAGGCGCTGATGTCCAGGGCGGTTTTGAATGCATCGCGGCTCAGTCCGTCGAGCAAATTGCCGGCAATGGCCTCTCGGGGAGCAAATCCAATGCTGTGCACAAAACCATCAAAAGTAGGCCACGTCTGGGCCAAGTCGGTAAACAGCTTCGCTATCTGGGCATCGTCGGCAACGTCGCAGTCGAAGATCAGTTTCGAGTCAAACTCTGCCGCAAAATCGGTGATCCGGTCCTTGAATCGCTCTCCCACATAACTGAATGCCAGTTCAGCCCCCTGGGCGTGGCAGGCCCGGGCAATTCCATAGGCAATCGAGCGGTTGCTCAGCACACCAGTGATCAATAGCTTCTTGCCAACCAGAAAACCCATGGGGAACGCTCCTCGAAAAAAGATGCGGGATTGTCGCACGCTGCGCTGGGCCAAAATCCCTCCCACTTCCAATCAAGATTGCCTTAAGAATCAAGGGACTTAGCGCGGTTTTGCAGTACAATCCAGGCTCACGACCAAACGGGCGGGTAATTACCGCCCGTTTTTTTTGGTCGATTGTTTTTGGTTGGCGCAAATCAAGTGGCTTTACAGGACATTGTTCAACAAACGGTAACCGGTCTGGGATACGACCTGGTGGAGATCGAGCGCTCAGCCGGTGGGTTGCTGCGCATCACCATCGACCATCCTTGGGTGGCCCCTGCGCCAATTGCGCAGGGGGTTGAGCAGTTTGTCAATGTGGAGGACTGCGAGAAGGTAAACCGGCAGTTGCAGTTCGCCCTGGAGGTGGATGGTGTGGAGTACAAGCGATTGGAGATTTCGTCGCCTGGAATAGACCGGCCATTACGCCATGTGCAGGATTTCGAGCGGTTTGTCGGGCACGTCGTCGACATCACACTGAAGGCTCCGATGGGCGCGGCTGCCGCTGGGCAGGTGAGTGCCAACCGCAAGAAGTTCAGGGGCACGCTGGAAAAAGTGGAAGGTGTCGAAGGTTTGAGCGGCTGGCAGATCGTCTGGAGTGACGCGCCAACGGTAAAGCCCGGGCAGCGGGTCAGCAAGAAACGTGTACCGCCACCGGTGCAGGCGCTGGGTTTTGTGTTGGAAGAGTTGCGTGAAGCGCGATTGGCACCCATCGTGAGCTTTAAAGGCCGCGCCGGTGCTGATGGTGGGCAGGAATTTTAATTTTGATCTGGTTGAAAAGAGTGTTCAGGAGAGTCATGGCATGAATCGCGAACTGTTAATGCTGGTTGAAGCAATTTCACGTGAGAAGAACGTGGAACGGGATGTGGTGCTCGGCGCTGTAGAAGCAGCCCTCGCACAGGCAACCAAGAAACTGTACCCTGGCGATGTGGATATCCGCGTTGCGCTGGACCGTGACAGCGGCAACTACGAGACCTTCCGTCGTTGGCACGTCGTGCCAGATGAGGCAGGTCTTCAGTTGCCCGATCAGGAAATTCTGCTGTTCGAAGCCAAAGAGCAAATCGCCGACATCGAGGTGGACGAGTACATCGAAGAGTCGGTTGAATCGGTGCCCATCGGTCGCATAGGCGCCATGGCCGCCAAGCAGGTCATTCTGCAAAAAATTCGCGATGCCGAGCGCGAAATGTTGCTCAACGACTTCATGTCCCGTGGCGACAAGATTTTTGTGGGTACGGTCAAACGCATGGACAAGGGCGACCTGATCGTGGAGAGTGGTCGTGTGGAAGGGCGTTTGCGTCGCGGCGAAATGATCCCCAAGGAAAACCTGCGTACCGGTGACCGGGTGCGCGCCATGATTATGGAGGTTGACCTGACATTGCGCGGTGCACCCATTGTGTTGTCGCGCTCAGCCCCTGAATTTATGGTGGAGCTGTTTCGATCAGAGGTGCCGGAAATCGAGCAAGGCCTGTTGGAGATCAAGTCGTGTGCGCGGGACCCCGGTTCGCGTGCCAAAATTGCTGTGCTCTCGCATGACAAACGGGTCGACCCGATTGGAACCTGTGTCGGGGTGCGTGGTACCCGTGTCAATGGCGTGACCAATGAGCTTGCTGGCGAGCGCGTGGACATCGTTTTGTGGAGCGAAGACCCGGCGCAATTTGTCATCGGTGCACTGGCACCTGCCAATGTATCGTCCATCGTGGTGGACGAGGAGCGCCACGCCATGGACGTCGTTGTGGACGAAGAAAACCTGGCGATTGCGATTGGCCGTGGCGGCCAGAATGTGCGTCTGGCCTCTGAATTGACGGGCTGGAAGATCAACATCATGGACGCCGCCGAGTCAGCCCAAAAACTGGCGGTAGAAACCGACTCCGGTCGCAAGTTGTTCATGGAAAAGCTCGATGTCGACGAAGAAATTGCCGACATCCTGATTGCTGAAGGCTTCACCAGTCTGGAAGAGGTCGCCTACGTGCCGCTGCAGGAAATGCTCGAGATCGAGTCGTTCGATGAAGACACAGTGCATGAACTACGCAACCGTGCCAAAGACGCCTTGCTCACCATGGAAATTGCCCACGAAGAAAGTGTGGATCAGGTTTCGCAGGATCTGCGCGATCTCGGCGGATTGAGCTCCGAACAAATTGGCAAGCTGGCCGACGCCGGGGTTCACTCACGTGACGACCTGGCGGATCTGGCAGTGGATGAACTCACCGACATCACGGGCCAGGGGGCAGAGGACGCCAAAGCCCTGATCATGAAGGCTCGCGCGCACTGGTTTGCCAGTGACGCAACTGCCCACGAGTAATGGTTATGAAAAACAAAGTTTAAGGAAAGGCTGGCAAACCCATCAGGAATTGCCAGCCGACAGTAAAGGTTACACAACAAATGTCCAGTACCACCGTCGCCGAGTTTGCCAACGAGCTCAAGAAATCAACCGACACGCTGCTTGAGCAGCTCAAGTCGGCCGGGGTAGCCAAGTCTGCCGCCTCGGACGTTCTCACGGACGCTGACAAGCATAGTTTGCTGAATTTTTTGCAGAGCAGCCATGGCACTGCCAGCGCTGACCGCAAGAAGATCACCTTGGTGAAAAAGCAGACAACCGAAATCAAGCAGGCGGATGCGACCGGGAAAGCGCGCACGATTCAAGTGGAAGTGCGCAAAAAGCGGACATTTGTTCGTCGTGACGATGGCTCAGAACAGCCGGTGGAGGCTCATGAGACCGAGTTGGTGGCGTCTGCGGTAGCGTCTGCGCAGGTGTCGGTGATTGACAATGCGGAGTTGGCGCGACGGGAGGAGGAAGCGCGGCGTCAGGCGGAGTTGATTCGCCGCCAGGAAGAAGAACTGACGCAGCGTCGGCGCGAGCGCGAGGAGCAGGAAGCACGCGCACGTGAAGCGGCTGAAAAGGCAGATGCAGTCGCCCAGGAGCAGGCCGCCCAGCGGGAGGTTGTCCCAGCCGTACCCCAGGAATCCAAGGCCCTGCCAACAACGCCGTCGCCGCCGGCGCAGCCTGATGCTGCAGAACTGGCGAAAACTGCCGAGGCTGCCCGTGCCAAAGCGGCGGCCGCGTCGAAGGCCATCGCGGATGAAGAGGTTGCACGCGCGGCGGACCTTGGGGAACGTCGGCGCAAGGCAGAGGCCGAGGCCGCCGCCATTCGCTCGATGATGTCCACCACACCCAAGAAGGTGTTGGTCGCCAAGAAACCCGAAGTGCCAGCGGCGGATGCAAAGGCCGGTGTCAAGGGTACGTTACACAAGCCTGCAACCGGTTCGACCGTTGCCAAGCCGGCAAAGCCTGCCGGCACGGCCGGTGCCCCCGCAGCAGGCGCGGGCGCGGGTCGCGAAGTCAAATCTGCCAAGTTGTCCAGCAGCTGGGCAGGGGATCCGGCCAAGAAGAAAGAATTGAAAACCCGCGGCGATACCGGTGCTGGAGCCGGACGCGCGACCAACTGGCGCGCCGGACCACGTGGCAAACGCGGTGGAGACCGCGGACGCGATGACCACCAAACTACCATGGTGCAGGTGGAAGCACGGGTGCTGGAAGTGCACGTACCGGAGACCATCACGGTGGCAGACCTTGCCCACAAGATGGCCATCAAAGCCTCGGAAGTGATCAAGCAGCTGATGAAGCTCGGCCAGATGGTGACCATCAACCAGCCGCTCGACCAGGACACTGCGATGATCGTGGTCGAAGAATTGGGCCATAAAGCCGTCGTGGCAGCTCTGGATGATCCCGAGGCCTTTACCGATGACGAAGTGCAGGGCCAGGAAGCCGAATCCTTGCCGCGCGCGCCGGTGGTCACCGTCATGGGACACGTCGACCATGGCAAGACCTCGTTGCTGGACTACATTCGCCGCGCCAAAGTTGCAGCGGGCGAGGCCGGCGGTATTACACAGCACATTGGCGCCTACCACGTGAAGACACCGCGTGGAATGATCTCGTTTCTCGATACTCCAGGCCACGAGGCCTTTACTGCCATGCGTGCCCGTGGTGCGCAGGCCACCGACATCGTGATTCTGGTGGTCGCAGCGGATGACGGTGTGATGCCACAAACGCGTGAGGCGATCAAACACGCCAAGGCCGCTGGTGTACCCATCGTGGTGGCAATCAACAAGATCGACAAGCCCGATGCCAGCCCCGATCGCGTCAAGAATGAATTGGTGGTCGAGCAAGTGGTACCTGAAGAGTTCGGCGGCGAGTCGCCCTTTGTTTCCGTGTCAGCGAAGACGGGTCAGGGTGTCGACGAACTGCTCGAACAGGTATTGCTGCAAGCCGAAGTGCTGGAGCTCAAAGCGCCAGTGGCGGCCATGGCCAAGGGTCTGGTGATTGAAGCCCAGTTGGACAAGGGTCGTGGCCCGGTAGCCACCGTGCTCATCCAGTCCGGTACGCTGAAAGCAGGCGATGTGGTTCTGGCGGGTCAGACCTTTGGCCGTGTGCGCGCCATGCTCGACGAAAACGGTCGCAAGATCGAGTCCGCCGGCCCGTCCATCCCGGTCGAAATTCAGGGTCTGACCGAGGTGCCGCAAGCGGGTGACGAATTCATGGTGCTGGCCGACGAGCGCCGTGCCCGTGAAATTGCCACCTACCGTGCTGGCAAGTTCCGCCACACCAAGCTGGCCAAGCAACAAGCGGCCAAGCTCGAGAATATGTTCACCGACATGTCGGCGGGCGAAGTCAAGATGGTGCCCATCATCGTCAAGGCTGACGTTCAGGGCTCACAGGAAGCGTTGGCGCAGTCGCTGCTCAAGCTCTCCACCGACGAGGTCAAAGTGCAAATGGTGTACACCGCCGTGGGTGGCATTAGTGAGTCCGACGTCAATCTGGCCATTGCCTCCAAGGCAGTCATCATTGGCTTTAACACCCGTGCCGACGCTGGTGCCCGCAAACTGGCGGAGAACAATGGCGTCGACATTCGTTACTACAGCATCATTTACGATGCGGTGGACGAGTTGAAGGTGGCCATGTCCGGCATGTTGACGCCCGACAAGAAGGAAGAGATTTTGGGAACCGCCGAAATTCGGCAGGTGCTCAAGGTGTCGAAGATTGGCTCCATTGCGGGTTGTATGGTCACGTCCGGCCTGGTCAAACGCACAGCGCGGTTGCGCCTGCTGCGCCAGAACGTGGTCATCTACACCGGCGAACTCGATTCTCTCAAGCGCTTCAAGGACGACGCGAAGGAGGTCAAGGAAAACTTCGAGTGCGGCTTGACGATCAAGAACTACAACGATATTCAGGAAGGCGACGTGCTGGAGTTCTTCGAAATTCGCGAAGTTGCCCGAACGCTTTAGGTTGACCGCTTGTCATGCGCAAAAAGTCTTCCACCCCCAACCGCGGTTTTCGCGTGGCCGATCAGATCCAGCGCGATCTGACCGAGCTGATTGCCCGCGAGTTGAAAGACCCCCGGGTCGGGATGGTGACGATTCAGGGTGTGGAAGTAACGCCCGACTATGCGCATGCCAAAGTGTTTTTCAGCGTACTGGGTGGCGACCATGAGGCGTGCGCCGCGGGTTTGAACCAGGCCGCGGGTTTCTTGCGCGCGGGGTTATTCAAGCGGCTGCATATTCACACCGTGCCGACGCTGCATTTCCTGTTCGACCGCACGACAGAGCGCGCCGCCGACATGAATGCACTGATCGCGCAGGCGGTCGCGTCGCGCTCGAAGAACGAGGACTAAAGGTGGAACCGGCGTCGAGTGGACGGGGTTTCGCCGCAGGGCCGTCCCAAGGCGAAACGCGACCCCCTCGGGGGGCAGCGACCCGCGCAGCGGTGGAGCATGGGGGCAGAAAGATTTCTAGGCGCCCGGTGCATGGGGTGCTGTTACTGGACAAACCTTTGGGCTTGTCGAGCAATCAGGCGCTGCAAAAGGTGAAGTGGCTTATGCGGGCCGAAAAGGCGGGGCATACCGGCACGCTCGATCCGCTGGCCACCGGTGTGTTGCCGTTGTGTTTTGGCGCGGCGACCAAGTTCAGCCAGATGCACCTGGATGCCGACAAGACGTATGAGACAACGCTGCGTCTGGGAATCCGCACCACCACGGCAGACGCAGAAGGCGACGTGGTCAGCGAGCGTGCGGTCAGCGTGTCGCCGCAGCAGCTGAAGGAGGTGGTGCAGCGGTTCACCGGAGCGATTTCGCAAGTACCGCCAATGCACAGTGCCTTGAAGAAGGACGGACGGGCGCTGTACGAATATGCGCGGGCCGGTTTGGAAGTGGAACGGGCGGCCAGGGACGTTACGATTTATGAGCTTAAAGTGGCTCTAGCGCTTATGGACATTGCGCAACCAGCTATCAAATTGGTAGTGAAGTGCAGCAAGGGGACGTATATCCGAACCCTGGGGGAAGACATCGGCGAGGCACTCGGTTGCGGCGCGCACCTGAGCGCCTTGCGCCGAATTCGTACCGGTGATTTCAGCGTCGACCGTTGCGTCACGCTGGAGAGCCTGGAAGCGATGGATGAGGAACAGCGGCTGGCGTGCCTGCTGCCGGTTGACAGCCTGCTGGCGACGCACACGATCGTGACGTTGCGCAGTGAGGATGCCGGTCGGTTCCTGAGTGGTATGCGCCGTCGTGGGGACTGGGCGGACGCAGAACGGGTGGCGGTGTACGCCACCGAGGGGCAGGCGCTACTGGGGTCGGCCCACGTCAAAGCGCAGGAATTGATACCGGGGCGGCTGCTGAGCCCCCTGGAAATTGGAGAAATTGGGGTGCAGCAAAACGCTGCGCACCGCACAGAATTGACTGTCTAGAGAAAGTGAACCATGAGCAATAAACAAATCCGAAACATCGCCATCATCGCCCACGTGGACCATGGCAAGACCACGATGGTGGACCAACTGTTGCGGCAGTCCGGCACTTTTGCCAGCCACGAAAAAGTGGTCGACACGGTGATGGACAACAACGCGATTGAAAAAGAACGCGGCATCACGATTCTGGCAAAAAACTGCGCCGTCACCTGGCAAGGCACCCACATCAACATTGTCGACACGCCCGGACACGCCGACTTCGGTGGCGAAGTGGAGCGGGCGCTGTCCATGGTCGACGGGGTGGTGCTGCTGATCGACGCGCAGGAAGGCCCCATGCCCCAGACCCGCTTTGTGACCAAAAAAGCGCTGGCTTTGGGCCTCAAACCCATTCTGGTGGTGAACAAGGTGGACAAGCCCGGTGCGCGTCCGCAGCATGTGGTGAACGCCGCGTTCGATTTGTTTGACAAATTGGGGGCGACCGACGAGCAGCTTGACTTTCCGGTGGTGTATGCGTCGGGCATCAACGGCTGGTCCTCCATGGAGGAGGGAGGCCAAGGCGAGCAGTGGGGTCCCGATATGTCGGCCCTGTTCAATACCATTCTCGAACACGTGCCACACCAGCAGGGCGACCCGGAGGCGCCACTGCAGTTGCAGATTTCAGCGCTCGACTTTTCCACTTTCGTGGGCCGTATTGGCGTGGGCCGCATCAGCCAGGGCACCCTGCGTCCGATGATGGACGTGGTGGTCATGGAGGGCCCGGACGGCAAACCCATCAAGGGCCGCGTCAACCAGGTGCTGACCTTCGAAGGCCTGGAGCGCATGCAGGCCACCGACGCTGGCCCGGGCGAAATCGTGCTGATCAATGGCATCCCGGACATCGGCATTGGCGTGACTGTGACCGATCCGATCACACCGATGCCACTGCCCATGCTCAAGGTGGATGAGCCCACACTGACCATGAATTTCTGCGTCAACACCAGCCCGCTGGCCGGGCGCGATGGCAAGTATGTCACCAGCCGCCAGATCTGGGACCGCTTGCAAAAGGAACTGCAGCACAACGTGGCCCTGCGCGTCAAGGAAACCGACGAAGAGGGCATCTTCGAGGTAATGGGCCGGGGCGAGTTGCACCTGACCATACTGCTGGAAAACATGCGTCGCGAAGGCTTCGAATTGGCGGTGTCCAAGCCACGCGTGGTGTTCAAAGACGTGAATGGTGAGAAACACGAGCCCATTGAGATGGTGACTGCCGACATCGAAGAGCAGCACCAGGGCGGCGTGATGCAAGCGCTGGGCGAGCGCAAGGGCGACCTTGTCAATATGGACCCGGATGGACGCGGCCGGGTGCGCCTCGAATACCGCATTCCAGCACGCGGCCTGATTGGGTTCACCAACGAGTTTTTGAACCTGACACGTGGCACCGGCCTGATTTCCAATATTTTCGACAGCTACGAGCCGCACAAGGGCGAGATTGGCGGTCGCAAGAACGGCGTGTTGATTTCCATGGACGCCGGTGAAATCTTCACCTACGCGCTGGGCAAACTCGACGACCGCGGTCGCATGTTTGTGCGCCCCAACGATCCGGTCTACGAAGGCATGATCGTGGGCATCCACAGCCGGGATAACGACCTGGTGGTCAACGCCACCCGCACCAAGCAGTTGACCAATTTTCGGGTCAGCGGCAAGGAAGATGCCATCAAGATCACGCCGCCGATTGAATGCACGCTGGAATATGGCGTGGAATTCATCGAAGACGACGAACTGGTGGAAATCACGCCTAAATCGATTCGCCTGCGCAAGCGCCACCTGTCTGAACACGACCGCAAGCGCGCAGCACGGGCTTGATGGCTCCCCCCCGAAGCGGCCTGCGGTAGGCGGGATTGAAACTGACTCACAACCGCGCGGTTTTTCTAATGGTCGGAGTGACCCTGATGTGGTCGACTGCGGGTGTGGTGTCGCGGCATCTGGAGTCGGCGCGCAGTTTTGAGGTGACCTTCTGGCGGGCGCTGTTTACTGCGGTGTCTTTGGTACTGATTCTGCCGTTGCTGCGGGGGCGGCGGGTGTTTGCCGATATGCGTCACGCTGGTATCGCGTTTTGGGTGTCGGGCGTTTGCTGGAGCGTGATGTTTACCGCCTTCATGCTGGCTCTGACGTTGACCAGCGTTGCCAATGTGCTTGTCACCATGGCGCTCGGGCCATTGTTCACGGCGCTGGTGGCGCGTATCTTTATTGGCCACCGCATCCCGCTGCGCACCTGGATTGCCATTGCGGCGGCGGGGCTGGGCATCGCCATCATGTACGGCACCCAGGTCTCTGGCGGGCAGATGCTGGGCACGCTGGTGGCCTTGTGCGTCCCGGTTGCCAGCGCCACCAACTGGACCATTACCCAGAACGCCCATGCCAAAGGGCATGATGTGGACCTGGTACCCGCCGTGTTCGTCGGAGCCGTCATCAGTTCGCTGGCCACGTTGCCCGCTGCCTATCCGTTTCAAGCCACTGCCCATGATTTAGGCCTGCTGGCGTATTTGGGGGCAGGGCAGTTGGCAATCCCCTGTGTTTTGTCGGTGCTGTGTGCCAAAGTTCTGAAGGCCCCGGAGATTTCCCTGCTGGCATTGCTGGAGGTGATCTTTGGCATCCTGCTGGCATGGGTGGGCGCAGGAGAAGCCCCCGGCCCATCGGTCCTCACCGGCGGATCGTTGGTGATCGGCGCATTGCTCGTCAACGAATTACTGGGATGGAACAAACGAAGGAGTGAATCATGATCGCGGTACCCGAAGTTCAGACCCGTGTGGCAGGCGCCATCGGGCTGATTACCTTGAACCGTCCGAAAGCGCTCAATGCGCTCTCTCTGCCTATGGTGCAGGCATTATTGGCCACTTTGCGCGCTTGGCGCGACGACCCACGGGTGCTTGCAGTCGCCATTTGCGGGAGCAACAAGCATGGCGAGCCCGGCACTGCGCAAGCGCTCTTTGGAAGCTTTTGTGCCGGGGGTGACATTCGCTTTTTCCATGAAGCAGCGCTTGCCAACGACCCGCAGCTGGGTGAGTTTTTTACTCAGGAATACACCCTCAACCACCTCATACAGACCTATCCCAAGCCCTATATTGCTTTCATGGACGGCATCGTCATGGGGGGCGGCATGGGTCTATGTCAAGGCAATGTCTTGACGGACCCTTTGGGACTAGCCCGAAATGATCCCGGCAAGCCGTCTGCACGGCAAGGCGGTGTACTTCGCATCGTCACCGAGAAAACCAAGATGGCCATGCCAGAGACCGGCATTGGACTGTTTCCGGACGTCGGTGGCGGCTACTTTCTGAGCCGTTGCCCGGGCCATGTCGGTGAATATCTGGCGCTCACCGGACAAACCATTGGCGGTGAGCAGGCGATTGCCGCAGGGTTGGCTGATGTGCTGGTAACTTCTGACGGACTTTTTGCGCTCGTGGAGTCTCTGCAATCCTGCGACTCGCTGGCAGCAGTTCACGCGTGGATTGCTACTAAAGTCATAGCTGCTCACGCTTTCCAGACAAGCGTAAACGACCTTTTGGACCCTGAAGTGGACGCTGCTTTTAGTCAGCCTACGGTGGCGGCCATCGTGACGGTGCTGGAAGCACTGCACACCGAGGCCGCCCGCACCATCGTGGCCACGTTACGCCAGCGCAGCCCATTGATGCTGCATGTCGTGCTGGAACAAATCCGGCGTGCGCGCACCATGACGCTGGCCGATGAGTTGCGCATGGAGCGCGATATGGTGGCGCATTGTTTCCATACCCGGCACCTGGGCCGATCTGGCCATTCGAGCGAAACGGTGGAAGGGATACGTGCTTTGGCATTAGACAAGGATTTCAAACCGCAATGGAATCCAACGCGCGTTGAGGACGTTACGCCTGCCATGGTGCTGCCATTCTTTGTGAGTCCGTGGTCGCGGCAGGACCATCCGTTGAAAGATCTTTCCTAAAGGACCTTTGAGGCACATGACTCCCCACGCATTCATCGCCAAATGGGGCTCACCCGGCGGCATTGCCGGACCCGCCTACAACCTCAACGAAGAGCAGGGCGCGCAAAGCCACTTTATAGACTTGTGTCGATTACTCGACGTACCTGAGCCGGGTTCCGAGGCGCACTACAAGTTCGAGGAAAAAAGCCAGGTCATTGGGGGGCGCACCGGCTATGCCGATGTGTTCAAGCGCGGTGTATTTGCCTGGGAAAACAAGGCGCCAGGCAGGAATCTGGATGCGGCGCTGCGGCAATTGCTCAATTACGCACGCGCCCTGGAAAACCCGCCCCTACTGGTGGTGTCGGACCGGCTGACTATTCGCATCCACACCCAGTTCACCGGCCACCCCAGCGAGACCCATTCCATCGCTCTGGAAGAACTGGACCAGCCAGAAAAACTGTACCTGTTGCGCCGGGTCTGGACCGCGCCAGAGAGCTTTCGGCCGAAAGTCACCACCCGCGACATTACCGAGAAAGCCGCGAGGAGTTTTGCCACCCTGGCCGATGGCTTGCGCAAGAGGGGAAACGATGCCGACGCCGTTGCCCACTTTCTCACGCAGTGCCTGTTCTGCTTTTTCGCCGAAGACGTGGGCCTGCTGCCCGGGCGCATGTTTGAAGGGTTGGTGAACAACAAGGCGCTGACCAGCGACAAGCTCACCACCGGTCTGACAAACCTTTTCACCGTGATGTGGAAAGGCGGGCTCTATGGCAATGACGACATCCCCTGGTTCAATGGTGGCCTGTTCAGTAAAGTGCAGGTGCCGGCCCTGTCCGTCCTGGAGGTTGCCGAACTGCGCAACGCCGCCAGCCTGAACTGGTCGGCTATCGATGTGTCCATCTTCGGCACGCTGTTCGAGCGCGGGCTGGACCCCTCCAAGCGCAGCCAGTTGGGTGCGCACTACACCGACCCGGCTACCATTTTGCGTATCATCGAGCCCGTTTTAACCCGGCCATTGCTACAAAAATGGGAGCTGCTTGCGCATGATCTACGGGCGCTAACGGCCAAAAGTACTCAGAAAGCCGCGGCCGCGATCAAGTTGCCCGGGCAACGCAAAAGAAATGCCAGCGCCGGTGACAAAAGCTACCGGCAGGCGCAAGCCCTGTTTTTGGGCTGGCTCGACGAACTGCGCGACTACCGCGTTCTCGACCCCGCCTGTGGCAGCGGCAATTTCCTCTACATGGGCCTCAAGGCCTTGAAAGACATCGAACACCAAAGCCATCTGGACGCCGCCGAAATGGGGCTAGATCGGCAAGCCGATCTGGTCACCGGACCGCACAACGTGCTGGGCATCGAGCTCAACGAATACGCCGCC
>JAIFLV010000100.1 GCA_020048895.1 Rhodoferax sp.
GCCTCCCACTCCTGGCGTAACCGGGGAAACCGTTTGGAGCATGCCTGATCGCCCGCGGTGTCCTTCTCACAAGCGTCGAGCAACTTGTCGAGCGCTGCCTGGCCATCGGCAGAAAAGCTGGTCGGCAACACCATGTCCGCAGGGGCCATGCCGTCCAGCACGGTGCGCCGCACCTGGGCCGGAAATTGCCGCTGGTACTCCAGCGTTGCACGCGTTCCGTAGGAGGCCCCGATCAGGTTCCACTGCGAAACATTGAGTTGCTGGCGCACCGCCTCGAAGTCCTGCATTGCAATCGTCGTTGCATAGAAACGCAGATCTCCATGCGGCAAACGGCTCAGATCATCGGCACATTGGCGCAAGCGCTGGAGTTGCAGCGCCGGGTCCATGGCCTGTTGTACCGGCAAGCGGGACTCGTCCGCGCACCGCAACGCCGCAGACTTGCCGGTACCACGCTGGTCAATGAAAACCAGATCGCGCCGGTTGTTCAACCTGGACAGGCGCGGCAAAACCGCAGGCGCAATCCCGATGGCGCTCTGGCCTGGCCCTCCGGCCAGCACCAGCACCGCATCTTTCAGCTTGTTACGCGCCATCGCCGGCACCACCAGATAGTGCACCTCGATCTGCTCACCTTCGGGTTTGGCCGGGTCCAGCGCACGTTTGACAAAGCCACATTGCATCTCGTTGGGCAAGCCCTCAACGCGGCATGACTGTGTGCTGGCGGCCTGTGCCACGCCTGCCCACCCCAGTGATGCAGCCAGGGAAATGCCAGCGAACCAGTGTCCCCATTGCATCGCAGCCGCTGCGTATTTCGTTTTCTCCGATTGACCCACCGAGCCCATGGCGCCTCCCTTACAACAAGAATTGAACGCGGGAGTATCCCATCCCGCCCAAAACTACAGCGCGACGATGCCCATCGCCATCGTTCGGTTGAACCACACAAGGCGTACGCCGGTACCGCAGGGACCCGCCAACCAGGCACGCAACACCGAACCCGCAACGGCATACGTCAGGTTGCTGGCCAACGCGTAAACCACCATCACCGGCAGCACCACCGCCAAACGCTCAATGAATTGCGGCCGACCCGCCACCCACCCGCTTACGATGGCCAGCGCCAGCATCCAGGCCTTGATGTTGACAAACTGCAACGCAACGCCCTGCCAGAACAAGCGCATCGGTCGCCAGTGCGGTGTCAGCGGCGTGCCGGACACCTGCGCCGGACGCGTGCGTGCCAGCATCCACGCCAGCCACAGCAGGTAGGTGACCCCCAATAGTTTGATTCCGTTGGCCAAAGCCGGGATCGCCAGAACCAGGGCCCCGAGCCCGAAAGCACACAGCAACAACAGCAGCGCCCAGCCGACGGGCACCGAAAACACAAAGGGCAAAGCATGGCGCAGGCCGTGGTTGGCAGCCAATGCCGTGGACAGCGTGGTGTTGGGGCCGGGCGTGAAGCTCATGGCGGTGGCCAGCGCCAGCAGCGCGGTGAATTCTTGCCAGTTCATTGCGGGTGACTGTAGCGCACCATGCTAAAGTTCTTTGCCTTCAAATTTTCTCCGTCTATGCACGAAACTCCCCACCTGCCGATCGACGTGCCGGACCCTGCCCTGCAAGACGAAGTCACCGTGATTCCCTTGAAGGTCGAGGACTGGCTGACCGTCATCGTCATGGGTCTGCTGGCGCTGATCACTTTTGCCAATGTGCTGGTGCGTTACTTCACCAACCAATCGTTTGCGTGGACCGAAGAGTTTTCGGTGTTCCTCATGATTGTGTTGTCGCTGGTGGCGGGGTCGGCATCGGTGGCGCGCAATCGGCAAATTCGCATTGAGTACTTTGCCGACAGCGGCTCGTTGGCACGGCAGCGGGCCTTGGCACGCTTTGGTGCCGTCATGGTTTTCCTGCTCTTTGCGCTGATTGCGGTGTTGAGTGGACGCATGGTGTGGGATGACATCCGCTACGGGGAAACATCGCCTGGTATCGGAGTGCCGCAGTGGTGGTACACCATCTGGCTGCCAGTGATGTCCATCGCCATTGCCGGCCGTGCGCTCGGTCTGTTCGTGCGCCGAGGCCGCCGGGAGTGATGAGTTTGGGGGGCCAGTGATTCCAACACTCCTGTTTGCCGCGTTCCTCATCATGATGCTGATGGGCGTGCCCATTGGCGCAGCACTGGGTCTGGCCGGTGCCGGCTGCATCGCATTGGCCAATGCGGATGCACCCTGGCTTGGCTTGCTGGCGGTACCGCAGAACTTCTATGCCGGACTGGGAAAATATCCGCTGCTTGCGATACCCATGTTTGTGCTCGTAGGCTCGATTTTTGACCGTTCCGGCGTGGCGTTGCGACTGGTCAATTTTGCCATCGCACTAGTGGGTCGTGGCCCGGGCATGTTGCCGATGGTGGCGATTCTGGTAGCCATGTTTCTGGGCGGTATCTCGGGCTCAGGCCCGGCCAACGCCGCTGCGGTGGGGGCGGTGATGATCTCGGCGATGTCGCGTGCCGGCTACCCGGCGGCGTTTTCCGCCAGTGTTGTGGGCGCCGCTGCTGCCACCGATATTCTGATTCCACCGTCGGTAGCCTTCATCGTCTACTCGGTGTTGGTACCCAATGCGTCGGTACCGGCACTGTTTGCCGCCGGCATGATTCCAGGCGTTTTGGCGGGTTTGGCCCTGATCATCCCTACCGTCTGGATGGCCCGCAAACACAACATGGGCGCACTGGAGTCGAGCTTGCCGCGCCCTCCCATCTGGCAAAGCTTTAGGGAGGCGATCTGGGGCCTGGCTGCGCCGGTGCTGATTCTGGGCGGCATGCGTGCGGGTTGGTTCACGCCCACCGAGGCCGCCGTGGTGGCAGTGTTTTATGGTCTGTTTGTCGGGATGGCGATCCATCGCACCATCCGCGTCCGGGATCTGTTTGTCATCCTGCGGGAATCGGGTGAACTCTCGGCCATCATCCTGCTGGTGGTGTCTCTGGCGGGCATCTTTGCCTACTCCCTGTCCACCCTGGGCGTGATTGACCCGGTGACCAATGCCATTGTGAACTCCGGGCTGGGTGAGTATGGTGTGCTGTCCCTGCTGATTCTGATGCTGATCACGGTAGGCATGTTTCTCGATGGCGTGTCGATCTTTCTGATCTTTGTACCGCTGCTATGGCCCATCGTGCAGTTCTACAAGTGGGACCCGGTGTGGTTCGGCGTCATCCTCACCCTGAAGGTTGCGTTGGGTCAGTTCACCCCGCCACTGGCTGTGAACCTGATGGTGTCGTGCCGCATCGCCAACGTGCGTATGGAGGAAACCGTGCGCTGGGTCGGCTGGATGCTGCTCTCGATGTTTCTGGTCATGGTGGCAGTCATCGTCTGGCCGGAACTGGCACTCTGGCTGCCGCGTAAACTGGGTTATTGAGCCCTCGATTTCTATTTATTAAACAAGGAGACCCCTCATGAAATTGCGTAGAACCCTTCTTGGCCTGCTCTCTGCAGCCGTGGTATTCGGGAACTTGGCTGGCCCGGCCACTGCGGCTGAAACCTACAAGTCGGAGTACCGCGTCTCCATGGTCCTTGGGCCTGCGACGCCCTGGGGCCAGGCCGGCAAGATGTGGTCGGATATGGTGAAGGAGCGCACACAAGGGCGCATCAACATGAAGCTCTATCCCGGCGTGTCGTTGATCCAGGGCGATCAGACTCGCGAGTTTTCCGCGTTGCGCCAGGGCGTGATCGATATGGCAGTGGGCTCCACTATCAACTGGTCGCCGCAGGTGAAGGAACTCAACCTGTTCTCGCTGCCATTCCTGATGCCCGATTACGCCGCAGTCGATGCGTTAACGCAAGGCGACGTGGGCAAGAAGATATTTCAGACTCTGGAAAAAGCCGGCGTGGTACCGCTGGCCTGGGGTGAAAACGGTTACCGTGAGGTGACCAACTCCAAGCGCGCCATCAAAGCACCCGAAGACCTCAAGGGCATGAAGATTCGCGTGGTGGGCTCCCCCATTTTCTCGGACATGTTCACAGCCATGGGTGCCAATCCCACGCAGATGAGCTGGGCCGACGCCCAGCCTGCCCTGGCCAGCGGCGCTGTGGATGGTCAGGAAAATCCGCTCTACCTGTTCAACGTGCTGAAGATGCACACCGTGGGGCAAAAGTTCATCACCACCTGGGGCTATATGGCCGATCCGCTGGTGTTTGTGGTCAACAAGGAAATCTGGAATTCCTGGTCTCCGGCCGACCAGGCCATCGTGAAGCAGGCAGCCATCGACGCCGGCAAGCAGGAGATCGCCCTGGCGCGCAAGGGATTGGTAGAGGCGGATAAACCCCTGTTGAAAGAGATTGCTGCGGTGGGCGTGACCATCACCCAGCTGAGCCCTGCCGAGCGCGATGCTTTCGTCAAGGTCACCCGCCCGGTCTACGACAAATGGAAGACGACAGTAGGCGTCGATCTGGTGAAAATCGCAGAACGCGACATTGCGGCCCGCAAGCAATAGAGTGGATCACCGAGCGATAGCGCTATCGCCCGCCTCCAGATCCATGGCGCTCCTGTCGCCGTGCCCGGGTGGAACCTAAGCGGCCAGTGAGCCTCACGCGCGCCGGTAGATATGCCTTGAGACAGGCCGGGCTGCCATGGGCGCCGCTGGCGAGATAGTCTCGGAGCAGCCACTCCCGCGCAGTCTGCGGCGCTACTGCGCGCCGCTCGGTCAGGTATTCCCACAGCGCATCCACCAACTGTTCGGGTGTCAACCCGCAGGTTTGCCCGGTGCGCTCCCACAGCCAGTCGCACCAGGCCGAGAAGGCCGCATAGGCCGATGGCCCTTGCAGGAGATGCTCCAAGGTCTTCGCAAACCGCCCCGAATTGGCGAGCAGGTCCCAATAGCGTGCAAGGCGTGCAAACTGCTGTACCGCTGCAGCGTCCAGCACTGCGGTGGATTGCACCGTGTACGGCGGTGCACAGTCATACACCATGCCATGGTCTTGCGTGTGGCGCGCAATCGGCGTACCACGCAAACGCTTGAGCAGGCCCAGCTGAACCTCGTGTGGACCCAGAGCGAGCAGCCGATCGAACCCGGCTGCAAAACTCTCCAGCGATTCACCCGGCAGTCCGAAAATCAGATCGGCGTGCACATGGGCGTGGCTGTGGATCAGCAGCCAGCGCAGGTTCTCAACTGTCTTGTCTTTGTCCTGCTTGCGGGCAATGCGTTGCTGCACTTGCACGTTGAAGGTCTGCACTCCCACTTCCAGCTGCAGCGTTCCCGGTGGAAACCGGGCAATCAGCGTTTTGAGCGGCGCTGGCAAATGGTCTGGAGTCACCTCGAAATGCACAAATAGTTGTGGCACCATGCGGTCCAGAAAGAACTGCAGAATGCGCATTGCACTGGTGGTCTTCAGGTTGAACGTGCGATCCACGAACTTAAAGTTGCGTGCACCCCGCTGGTAGAGGGCATCGAGTGCCGCGAGAAAGCGCTCAAGGTCAAACGCCCAAGCCGTCTTGTCCAGTGCACTCAGGCAAAACTCACATCGAAACGGGCAACCACGTGATGCTTCAACGTATACCACTCTGTGCGCAAGATCCGCATCGGTGTAGTGTGCATAGGGCAGCTGGATCTGGTCGAGTACGGGTTGCTCACCCGCGATCACGCGCATCAAGGGTGCGGGGCCAAACAGCAGCGAGTGGCACAGCTTGTAGAAACTGATGTCTCCCCATCCGGTAATGACATAGTCGGCCAAGGCAACGATATCTTGCCCTTGCAGCTCATGGCTGACTTCCGGGCCGCCCAAAACCACCGTGATGTCGGGATGATTGCGTTTCAGAAGTCGCACCACCTCGGTGCTCGCAGCCACGTTCCAGATGTAGATGCCCAGGCCCACGATCCGTGGGCCAAGTGAAGCGATCTCGTCCACAACGTCCTGTGGTGCACGGGAGATGGTGAATTCGCGCAAAACGGTCTGCGTGGCGAGTTCCTGCATATTGGCCAACAGATAACGCAGCCCCAGCGACGCATGAATGTACTTTGCATTCAGTGTGCACAGCACGATGGCGGGGGCGCTCTTCACTCCAGCTTGTGCAGGGCCACCAGATTGATCAGTGCAGACACCACCTCGGGTTTGAATCCTACCCGCGTGCGGCCGTCGCTGTCGCCCCCGCTGAGAATCAGCCTTTGCAGATACTCCACGCAATCACGGTGGCCCCAGAATTTTTCGATCGCCAGCGCAATGCGGACATGGCGTTCGGCGATGACTGCCATTTCGGCATCAATGCGCGCTTGCAATGGCCGCTCGTGCAGGGGCATGGGGCGGGTCGGCAAGTCTTCCTCCTCCCAGCTCAACGAGGGAAAGCCTGTTTCTTGAAAGCGTGACTCTTTCGGATCTGCCACCTGGATTCCTTTGGTTTGCCCCATGATAGTAGCGACCTGCCCATTCTGACAGAGTAGAAACGCCTAGAAACGCTGAACTGCAATGCAATACGACTTTCAGCAGCTCGGCAAAGCGCTTATGCTTCACAGTTTTTCAGGAGGCTCAGATGGCTGACCCACTTGCGGCAACGCGCACACAACTTCGCAATATCCAGAGCAAGACCGGCAAGTCCATTGTGCAACTGCATGCCCTCTTGACAGACAGCGGCTTGACCAAAGTCGGCGAATGCCGTTCGCTGCTCATGGCGCAATGCCAGTTGGGTTACGGTGATGCCAACGCAGTGGCGTTGCTGTTGGGCAAGCCAATCCCTGATCTCGATCCTGGGGCTGAACCTCCTGTGGCCACTGCAACCGCAGACGATTCCCTGGATGCCATTTACACTGGAGCGAAATCGCACTTGCGCCCGCTCCATGCAGCGGTCATGGCGGTAGTGGCTGGCTTCGGTACGTTTGAAGTGGCGCCAAAGAAGTCCTATGTCAGTCTACGCCGCAAGAAGCAGTTCGCCATGCTCGGACCTGCCACAAAAGACATGATTGAAATCGGGCTCAACGCCAAGGATCTGCCCCACCACGCCAGGCTCAAGATACAACCACCGGGTGCCATGTGCCAGGCGACCACGCGGATTGCCAGCACGGACGACATCAACGCCGATCTGACGCGATGGCTCAAGCAGGCCTTTGATGCAGCAGGTTGAACCCATGCCAACCGCTATGCTCGGCGCCCACAATTTGGTGAAGCGCTACGGCACAACCACCGTGGTAGATGGCGTTTCGTTCGACATCGCGCCCGGTGAATGCCTGGGCGTCATTGGACCCAATGGCGCTGGCAAAACCACTACCATCCGCATGTGCCTGGGGCTCACCGTGCCAGACGAAGGTTTTGTTTCAGCTTTTGGCCTGCGTATGCCCCAAGACGCCCTGGCCATCAAGGCACAGTTGGGTGTCGTGAGCCAATTGGACACGCTGGATCCGGATTTCACCTGTGCCGAAAACCTGCTGGTGTACGGTCGCTATTTTGGGATGGGTGCTGCGCAGATTCGCGCGCGCACGCCCCAATTGCTGGAGTTTGCGTCCCTGGCGCACAAAGCCAACGCCAAGCCGGGCGAACTGTCTGGCGGCATGAAGCGGCGCTTGTCATTGGCCCGGGCGCTGGTCAACGATCCCAAACTGCTGACCCACAGGCGCGCCACCTGATGTGGGAGCGGCTGCAGCTTCTGCTGCAACAGGGAAAGTCGATTCTTTTGACCACCCACTTCATGGACGAGGCCGAACGTTTGTGCTCTCGCCTGCTGGTGCTCGACCACGGCAAGAAAATTGCCGAAGGTGCGCCACGCCAGCTGATTGCCCAGCACCTGGAACCTGACGTGGTGGAGGTCTACGGCAGTGGCGCCTTGCCGTTGGCAGAAGATGCCGACCTCAAAACACTGGCGGCACGGGTAGAAATCAGCGGAGAGACCGTCTTCTTCTACACTGACCGTGCGCAACCCCTGCTGCTGGCGCTACAAGCGCATCCCCACTTGCGCACCTTGCACCGCCCGGCCAACCTGGAGGATCTATTCCTGAAGCTCACCGGACGTCAGATTCGCGAGGAAGGCT
>JAIFLV010000070.1 GCA_020048895.1 Rhodoferax sp.
CCCGAGGTGGGGTTGCAGGGTGTGCCGGGAGCCGATTTGTGCGCATTTGGCACCATGAGGCCTCCGGCACACCCTGCAACTCCGCCGGGCGCACACCAAAAAAACAGCCAACAACACGGGCATCGCCCAGTACTCACGCTTGCGTGCCAAACACTTGATGCAGCGGAATTTGGCGCCTACGGCCCGATCGGTGACGAAGAATGAGAAGAATTTATACGTCCGAGGCGTATAATTTTGCGATGAAGTACAAGTTCATTGAGTCCAGTCTGTTTTCCAGAATGGTGTACGACTACCTCAGTGAAGACGACTACACAGCGTTTCAGCAGTTTTTGTTGGAGCAACCCGAGGCAGGGGATGTGGTTAAAGGTTCGGGTGGCGTGCGCAAGGTGCGTTGGGCGCGTGCCGGTTCTGGCAAATCTGGCGGTGTGCGGGTCTGCTACTACACGCGCAATGCTGCCGGCGAGATATTGCTGCTGGTGATTTATGCCAAGAGCGTGCGAGCCAACATTTCTGGCTCCATACTGAAACAACTCAAGGAGGTCCTCGACCATGATGACTGATGCACAACTGAAGGAACGCGATGCCAAACGGGATATAGGTGCAGAAATACTTGCATCGCTGCGCGAACTGAAAGCCGGAAAGCTTGGACGCACAACGACTTTCGAACCCTTGCCCGATGGCAGCGTTCGCCGCACGGTCACCCTTGGTGACGGGTCCCTGCAAAAGCAAGAGGTACTGGTAGGGCCGCGCTGGCAGTTGATGGCTGCGCGAAGCCAGTCGCAGATGTCGCAATCTGAATTTGCCAAGGCCACCGGTGTATCGGTGCGCACACTGCAAGAGTGGGAGCAAGGGCGCAAAGTGCCCAGCGGGGCCGCGCAAAGTCTACTGAAGCTGGTAAGCCGCCACCCGGAGTTGCTGGCCGAACTGGTTTGAACGGGTCTTGCTGAATCGGGGCGTAATACTCCTATGGCCACCCAAAAGTACCTCTGCCCTTCCTGTCGTCAAAAGACCGGAGTTTCGATTCTCTACGGCATGCCGAGTTCTGAGGCTTGACACATGGCTGAGCGAAATGAGATTGCATTGGGTGGTTGCATGATGGAAATCGGAAACCCCGATCGCAAATGCACCGACTGCGGCCACGAATGGCAGATCAAACGGGTTGTAAGTGCCCGTGGAACAAGCGCAAGGCGCTACTGAAAACGTAGCGTTTTCCACACACCCCGAGGTGGGGTTGCAGGGTGTGCCGGGAGCCGATTTGGGCACACCCTGCAACTCCGCCGGGCGAGTAACGCAACGCCGCTGCGGTACATGCGGCGAGAGGGTTGTTCAATACCCGGGATTGATGGACAACTCCGCTGGCGAAACATAGGGCACGCCGCGCAGGGCTGCGGACACGGCCTCGTGCAGCCAACCGGATCGCAACAAGGCATAAAAATTCTTGCCCGGGCAGACGGTTTGCCCACTGAAATCGCGGTGCGAGGCAATGGCAGACAAGTCGAGGCGGTGCTTTTGCACCAACCAGGCCACCAGTTGCACCGTCGCATCGAGCTGCGCTGCCGTGGGTTGCACCTCCTCAAAATTGCCCATGAGCATGACCAGTGCATGGCCACTGGGGTCATATTCGGTATTGGTGTCACCAGACAACGCGATATCCCGCGCCGCATAGATTTGGCCGTCCGGAGCGATCACATAGTGGTACGGAATGTCGGCCCAGCGCTTGGTCAGCCGGGACCATTGCTGCAGCCGCTGCAAATACTTCGCCACATCGGCCCCCGCCTTCCAGGTCTCGCCCTGATGGTGCAGCGTGACTCTATGGATCTTTTGCGGAGCCGCCGGAAGCGTTCCCACGGTGCCGCCCCACGTGTCGACCTGAACGATCGATGGCTGTCGAAAAGGCTCCGACGTCGTAAGCGTCTGCCCGGCGCATCCGGCCAGCAGTGCAACTGCCGCCATGGCTATTGGAATCGTGCGGTACATCATGCAATGGTTGTTGGCCCCAACCGTGGATCGGAGTCGATGCAGTTTAGCCATGGCAGCCGTGGTCGTGCAGATCGTGCATTGCAAAAACGCAACACAGTAGGGGTTCCCATAAGAGCCAGATCGGATTGAAAGCGTCAAGATAATGAGCTGTTCGCCCTGCGCGACCCACTGTTTTTACCAATACTGTCACAACCCCCACCGAAAGGATTTCGCACCATGCTCTTCAAGAAAAACACCCTTGCCAAGGCGGTATCGCTCAGTCTGTGGGCGCTGGCCGCGCCCGGGTTTGCCCAGACCACGCCAGCACCGGCTGCCAATCTGGACACCGTGACAGTCACCGGAGTGCGCGCGGCCATGGAAAAGTCACTGGCTGTCAAGAAAGCCGCCAGCGCCATTGTGGAGGTGATTTCTGCGGAGGATGTGGGCAAGATGCCAGACAAGAACCTCGCGGATTCGTTGCAGCGACTGCCCGGGGTGGCAGTGCGCTCTGATTACGACGAAGCGGAAAAAGTGTCCATGCGCGGCACCAATCCTGATATGTCGCTCATTCTTTTCAATGGGCACACGGTGTCGGGTGGGGACTGGTACGTGTCGGATCAACTCTCCAGCAGCCGCAGTACCAGCCTGAGCCTGATGCCGTCGTCGGTACTGAACGAAGCGCTGGTCTACCGCACCTCGCAGGCCAATCTGGTCGACGGCGGGTTGGCCGGCACCATTAATGTCACAACCCGCAAACCCCTGCAGCAAAAAGCAAAGCTCGGTGGCAGCGTATCGCTGGGTGCCTCGTACGCATCGCTTCCGGATAAGACTGCGGGCGACTTTTCGCCAACGTGAACTGGAAAAACGACGACAACACGCTGGGCTTTATCGTGCAGGGCTTCGCTGAAAAGCGCTTTGTGCGCCGTGACTCCGCTTCGCGCTTCGCCTACGGTGCCAGCAGCGGCTGGGACGTCATCAACACCAGCACCATGAAGGGCATCACCGATGCATCCCTCGCTGGCACGGGGCTCAAGGCGGCAGACCTCAATGGCGTGCGTCTGCCGGGCAGCATGAGCTCGGAGTTTGTGGAAGGCGTGCGCGACCGCAAGGGTGGCATGGTTTCCGTGGAGTTCAAACCCACTTCGGACCTGGACCTGACCTTCACCGCCTTTGACTCCTCCATGCGTGCCAACAACTACGGCCGCCTCACCTCCAGCGCCATCTACTCCATGTTGCTTGGCAAGAACGAGCCGTTGGGTGCAGTGACCGCCGCAGCGGCCAATACCAATGCCACCGGGTTGCCAGGTGGATCGCAGGTATTTGCGTTTATCAAGAACCCGGTACTCATCAACGAGACCACCACCTGGGGCAACGAACTAAAAGTACTCAAGAGTGCCGATATTGTCTTCCCTGCGGGCACCGTTCCACAGTACGTCGGTAATTCCGAAGGCTTCTACCGGGATGGTGCCAGTGCCACCTCCGGCTTTGTCGATCTGGATGCCAAGTACCGGGTCAATGACGATCTGACGGTCAAGGCACTGCTGAGTAGCACACGCGGCGTTGGTACCACATTGCTCGACCAGGGCGTCACCTTTGCCCGTTACGGCACCGGCATCAGCTACAACCTCAATGGCTCCACGTCGGCCCCCGACTGGAGCTACATGGGAGCGGGCACCAATACACCGGGACTCAATGCGGATGGCAGTGGCTACAAGCTGGTCGGTCTTGGTGCCAGCAGCGTGCGCACCACCGACTCCGAGCAGAGCATCGCGCTGGACGGCGAATACAGTCTGAACAAGGGGCCACTCAGCAGCGTCGAATTTGGGGTGCGCCATGCCGACCACAAACGCGTGCTGGACCGCTGGGCGCCGTCTCGACGTGCCTCGGCGCTTCCCAACGCGCCAACCACTGGTTCGTTGCCCTATCCAGCCAACTTTGGCAACACGCTGGGAGGCAAGTTCGACAACACCGGCTTCACTTACGACCCGGAAACCCTCAAGGCCTATATCGCTTCGCAATTCAAAGAGGTATCTCCCGAGTTTGACCGCCGTGTTGCCGGTGAAATCGACATGCGTGAACGGCAGTCGGCGCTGTATGTGATGCAAAACCTGGACGACGGAAAATGGTCTGGCAACGTGGGCTTGCGTCTGGTACGTACCCAGATTAACGCCAATATCGTGACACCCACGCCCACCGGCAAGTGCCCGAAAATTGTCCCTGGCAGTGCGGTAGTGCCCTGTGTGGCATATCCCGATGCGATCAACACTGCCGGCGACGGTTCCACCTACTATGACGGTGCTGCCATGACCCAGGGAGCCGTGTACTTCAAGACAGCGACCGACCGCACCTTCGACCATGCGCTGCCCAGTGTGAATGTGCGCTACGAAATCGACAAGAACATGTTGCTTCGCGCTGGGGTCTCGAAGACCATTGGACGCCAGAACTACAACGTGCTGGGTGCCGGTTTCGGCACACCGTCCTGTACGGCCGCCGGTTGCACCGTGACCGGTCCCAACCCCGACCTGAAACCGCTCACCTCCAACAATTTCGACCTGTCCTGGGCCTGGTACTTTGCACCACGCTCCCTGGTGGCGGTCAACATCTTTCAGTCCAATATCGATGGCTACGTAAAGACCGGTGCCATTAAGCAGGACGCAACCGTGGACCTGATTGATCCAGCCGACAACGTGATCAAACCATTCTTCGTCAACTCATCGAGCCAACAGGGCGCCAGAATTCGTGGTATCGACCTGAGCTATGAGCAACCTATTGGCAAGGGCTTTGGCATTCAAGGCAACATCAGCCGCGCCATGACAGACGTCGACGATGGCCGCCCCATGGTGGGTGCTTCCGAGTGGGCCGGCAATCTGGGTGGTTACTTTGAGAATGACCAGTTCAGCGTGCGTCTTGTCTACAACTACCGTGGCGCCTACGTATCGAGCAGCACGGCACCGGCACCCACGGCCAACAGCCAGGGTCTGAGTGTGATCAACGGTGTCACCATGCCGGTAGCGCTCACTTGGGCTGCGCCAGTGGCCAATGTGGCACTGTCGATGAACTACTACATCAACAAGAATATGGAATTGGCCTTTAGCGCTACCAATCTGCTGGACCCGGCCCGCGCAACCTACCGTTACAGCGAGGCAGAGCCACAGAAGCTTGATGTATCGGGCCGCCAGTATTACCTGAGCCTCAAATACAAACTCTGATCGGCGAGCCACACTGTGAAAAGAGGCGCAGGGGTGCACCACGTACCCCTGCGTCTACTTCTGCGACGCGACCCACTCAACAATGCTGTCGAGAACGGGTCGACCCTTAACCGCCGCGGCATCGTGGTTCACCATGGCGACAACCACCCACGGCTGGTCGTTTTGGTCGAGCACGTAGCCGGCCACGGCGACCGCATTTTTCAAGGTTCCGGACTTCAGACGGGCACGTCCTTCCGCTGCTGACCCTTTGAGACGACGCGACATGGTGCCATCCACGCCAACCAGGGGCAGGCTGGCCCACAGGTCGGGCCAGTGCACACCACGGCGCGCGGAGTTCAGCACATCCACCATTTGCTGGGGTGAGATGCGTTCACTGCGCGACAAGCCGGAGCCGTTGTCCAGAACGAGGCCGTCCGTCGCAATGCCTCGGGCGGCAAACCAATCCCGCACCACGCGGGCGGCCGCGTCCAAAGTGGGCTCATGCGGTTTTGCAGCTTTGAGACCAAGACGCAAATAGGTCTGTCGAGTCAACGGATTGTCGGAGCGCTTCATCATCCCACGTGCCACCTCCGCAAACGGGCGCCCATGGTGCGTAGCCAGCACTGTCGCGCCCGCCGGTGTGGCACCGTCGCTGTCCGCACCATCGAGTTGCCCACCCAGTTGCGTCCAGATCTGTCGCACCGCGGCGCTGGTAATCCACTGGCGATCGACAATGTTGAGATCGGTCCGCTGGCTACACTTGCGTGGAAACTGACCTGCCAGCACCACCGTGGCCTTGCCGTCCTGGTATTGCACCACCGGAATTTTCCAGCCATCCTCCCACGCTGCACAGGGCCTGTCGATCAACTCCATCGCGCTGGAATCTATCTGGATACCCGGTAAGGCCGGACTGACTGTTGCTACAAATTTGCTGGTGTCAGCGGCCAGCGCGAACCCCATCACATTGCCATTGAGGTACAGCGCATCCGGAATAGCGTTGTACTGAAACTCGGGAGACTCATCAAACGGGGGCACCCCGATGTCCAGACGCGCCGGGAGAAACAGGGACCGATCCACCACGAGGCCACCCTGAATGTGACGCACACCAGTTTCCCGCAATTGCCGCAGGAGCGTCCACAGGGCACCCCAATCCAGATCGGTGTCGGCACCGCCACGCAGGTAGAGCGGTCCCGCCAATACATCGCCAACCGGACTCACAGCCGCCAACAGGTCCGTGCGCGAACGCGTATTGCTTCCCAGCTGATCCAGGGCGACAGCGGTGGTCACCACTTTCATGGTCGAGCCCGGCTGCATTGCGCGCTGCGCATGCAGACGCAATCCGCGAGCGTTACCCGCTACGGGCATCGCAATCAGACCCAAATCATCGGCATCCATGCCAGCAGTCTGCAAGGCTTGCCGCACGGCGGTCGGGAGCTGGTCATCCGGCGCCCAGGTGGCGCATCCCGCCATCGCCCCCACACACAGCGCCATGACGCTCTTCTTGATGCTACGCAGTGACAAAAAATACATCCTGACCCCATTGAAACGGCATTCGCCACATGGTACTCGCCAACGCGCCAAAAATAGGCAACCGCGCACGCGGCGGCCGCCGCCAACAACGGATAATGTTATGCCTAACGGTTATTACCGCACTGAAAACATTCATTGCGTAAATAAGACAGATCGGGACATTACCTATGGTTTACCCTGATGTGTGCGTTCATGATAGTTTTTCACGGCATTGTGCCCCCCGCTTTTGCAATCAAAGGAGCTCACCTTGAATATGAAGAAGTTATCCCGTTCCCTGGCTTTGCTGGGGCTGTGTACCCACGTGGTGGGTATGGCCCAGACGGCTCCGGCGGCAACATCGCTGGGGCGCGTTGAAATTACTGGTTCCAGCATTAAGAAAATCCAGGCAGAAGGTGCACTGCCGATAGAGATTTTGACGGCTGACGACCTGAACAAGCGTGGCATCAGTTCCGTCGAACAAATGCTCAGCCAGTTTTCCGGGAATGCTTCGGGTGCAGATCAGGCGGTTTCGAACAACAATATTTTCGGTGGCGACACCGACCGCCTTACGGGCGGGTCGGCCAATGCCAACCTGCGCGGTTTTGGTCCAGGCAGCACCCTCGTGCTGCTCAATGGTCGTCGCGTCAGCACCTACGGCATGAGCGGTGGTGGGGTAGACATTAATACGATTCCATTCGCTGCGATTCAACGGGTCGAAGTGCTGAAGGACGGCGCCTCCGCCATTTACGGAACCGACGCCATCGGTGGTGTGATCAACTTCATTCTGAAGAAAGACTTTGAAGGTGTCTCAGTTGCCGCAGATACTGCGCGCCCGGTCCAGTCTTCGGCCGGCACCACACGCCGTGTTGCAGTCACCGTTGGCAAAGGTACGCTGGAGAACGACGGCTTTAACGTGATGGCAAGTCTTTCGGTAGACAAGAACGATATCCTGCGCGGTTCTGACCGTGATTGGGTCAGTGGCTTCAACCCCGCGTTGGGACTGTCTCCCAACTCCAGCAGTTCGCCGTTTGCCAATATCATCACTGGCACCGGCACCGCCTTGGGAACCACCGGCTCCAGGGTGGGCGCAACCGATCAGACAAAATACACCCGTATCAATCAGCTGAGCATTCAGAACCAGTGCGACGCCGTCGCTGAAGGCGTGCAGTTTCAACCCGCACTTTGGACTCGACCCAATGCCACAGCAGCACAGGCGGCGTCCAACCTTGCCAGTGGCAAATACCTGTGCAACACCGACTATGGATCACAGTACATGCTGGCAGCTCCCAAGGATGCGCAAAACTTGGTGATGCGCGGCAGTATGAAGCTCGGTGCCGACCACACGGCAACGGTCGAATACACCGGCTCGACTGTGGGTGTGCGTTCCGAGTTGACACCCGCGCAGTTCAGTACCAGCAGCTCTTCCAATGCTGCCATTGGCAACAATTTTTATCCGGTCGGTGGCCCACACTACCTGAATCTGAAGAATTTCGGCGCACTTGATTTCGACCCCACCAAGCCCATCGCCTACCGTTTCCGTATGCAGGATTGGGGCAATCGCACTATCAACAACGTGTCGACCAATGATCGCTTGCTACTGGCATTCGATGGTGTCATCGGCAAGTTTGATTACAAGCTGGGCATTTCGAAGGCGCAGGCTGAAGCCTATTCCGACCTGGTGGATGGCTATGCGTATTCCACCAAGTTGCATGCAGCGATGAAGACTGGGTTGATCAATCCGTGGGTCCTTCCCGGCCAGAAACAGACCCCGGAAGCGCAAGCGCTGATCGACTCCACTAAAGCCTACGGCAAAGTGATGGGCGGGAAAACGGCGCTGACACAGTTCGATGGAGCAGTTTCGGGCGAGCTCATGAACTTGCCGGCTGGACCCCTGGGCTTTGCGGTCGGGTTTGACGCGCGCAAGGAAACCTACGAGTTCGCCAATACGACAGGCGACCCGAGCGCCGCAATCACCTGCGTGAGTACCCTACTGACCACCATCGCCAGTGATGTGCTGCTCTGTCCAGGAAACTCGGGGGTGCCACAAGTTTCACGCGACATCCAGGCTGTTTACACGGAGTTTGCCGTTCCGGTGGTCAAAGGGCTCGATCTGCAACTCGCGCTGCGCACCGACCGCTACGAGGGTTTTGGTAGCACCACCAATCCCAAGATTGCCTTCCGCTGGCAGCCTGCCCAAACGATGTTGTTCCGCGGGTCTGTCAACACCGGATTCAAGGCACCGACCTTTCAGCAACAGGCGGTCAATACCGCGCCCCAGCTGTCTACTGGCAAGTGGAGTGATCCAGTCAAATGCCCAACCGACGCCGCTTATTGTGATTTTCAGCCCAATTACACCTCCGGGGGTAACCCGGACCTCAAGCCTGAGAAGTCGAAACAGGGCACTTTGGGTGTCGTGTGGGCACCGGTGAGCGATCTGACCATGTATGCCGACTACTGGCGCGTCGATCTGACCGACCGTATCCGCAATCTCACTCTCAACGATGTCCTGAACAATTACCCCTTGTTCACCGATCGCTTCATTCGTGATGCGTCTGGCAACGTGACAGTGGTCCGCACCGGCTGGATCAACGCCGCTGGCAGCTCTTCCAAGGGAATCGACTGGGGTGCAACCGGTTCGTTCAACAGCAACGTTGGCAAGTGGACCGCGTCCGTCAACGGCACCCACATGCTAAGCCACATGGAGGCGCCGCTGGAGAGCATGCCGATGGTTGAGTACGTAGGGTCCTTCGGAACCCGCACGCTCTACCTCAAGAACAAGTTTACGGGCAGTGTCACATGGGCCAAAGACAAGTGGAGCAGCACGCTTACTGGCACTTACAAGTCCGGTTACGCTGACCAGAACCTTGCCGACCGAGCCACCATGCCTGCAACCGCCAATACGGATGTCGAGGCCTACACCATATTCGGCCTGAGTACTACCTACACAGGGCTCAAGAACACCAACATCACTGTCGGTATTCGCAACCTGCTGGATGTCAAGCCGCCATTTACCCACCACGACGTGGATGACGTGGCCGGTGCTGGCTGGGACCCCCGTGTTGCTGATCCGTTTGGCCGCACGTTGACGCTCTCGATCAAGTACGACTTCAAATAGTCCTTCTTTGGGGGTGTGCGGCCATCGCCCCCTTCCAAGTTCGCAAGCCAGAACCCCGCACGTAGTACCTACGTGCGGGGTTTCTGTTTCTTATGGCAGACAGAGGCCTGCCAATGGAATCGGGCTTGGTTTCCCGACCATGAGATCCGCAACCATACGCGCCGACCCAAACGACAGCGTAAAGCCCAGCGCACCGTGCCCGGTATTGAGCCACAGGCCAGGCACGGGGGAGGATCCCAGAATAGGCGCGCCTGAGGGAGTGGCGGGGCGCAAACCCGCCCACTCGGTAGCTTGCGAATACTGCGCCGCCTTCGGGAATGTTGCATGCACCAACCGGTACAGCGATGCAATACGCCGGGGATCAATACGCGTGTCTTCGCCCACCATGTCGGCCATGGCCGCCACCCGCAGCTGATTGCCAATGTGGGCGTACAAGACTTTTTTCTCGATGTCAGTGACACTCACCACCGGTGCAACGTTATCGGCCACAACCGGTGCGGTCAGGCTATACCCCTTCAACGGGTAGATCGGCAAATGGATGCCCGCACTGCGGGCCAGGCTTCGACTTTGTAGGCCAGCGGCGATGACAAAGTCATCGCCCGCCACATCTCCCGCGGACGTTTGCAGAGCGCAGGCGCGACCGGCCAGCACCCGAAAGCCATGTGCCTGCGCATGCACAACGCCCCTGAACAAGGCGTGCGCGCGAAGCCGCTCACCCAGCTGAACACATACCGAGAAGCAATCTGCTACGGCCTCCCCGGCCGTAAAGACGCCACCGGCGAACTGCAGCGGACTATGGGCCAGCGCTGGCTCGAGCGCCAGACACTCCTGGTACGACAACACCCTCTCCACTGCATGCAGATTGGCACGCAAGCGCCTGGCCACCTTGTTGAATTCGGTTGCGCTGCGATAGATGACCAGCTTTCCCGGGGTTCGCAGGTCCACATCATGCAAAGCTGCGGAGGTACAGGTGTGCGCAAACTCTGACTGGCTCAACACACCCAACGTCAGCAAACGCTGGGTGGTTGCCTGATTCACTGATGCCCGGCAGTGACCCAGGAAAGATGCCAGCCAGGTCCACTGCTGCAGGCTGCCGTCGGGCTTGAAGCGTAGCGGGGCGTCTGCCTCAAACATCCAGCGAAGCCCTTTGAACGGCACACCGGAGTCAGCCAACGGCGAAACAAACCGATAGCTCAGCTGGCCGCCGTTGGCAAAACTAGCGCCCTGCCCCAATTGCGTTTCGCGCTCCACCAGCGTCACCGCGACGCCCGACTCAACCAATGCCCAGGCGGTTGTCAATCCAACGACACCCCCGCCAATTACCACTGCGTGTTTCATACAACTGAAAGAGATTTCAAAGTTGCAGGGTACAACTGCACGATACGACGCACCAATGAATGCTGGCACGGCATCCATAACTTGTACGCATGGGCCACTAGATTGGCACGACCGCATGGCAAAATCGATGCCAGTTCCTCCACCAAAAAACCCGTATGTCCACATTTGAAATTGAAGGCGGTGTTCCGCTGCGCGGTACCGTGCGTGCCTCAGGCAACAAGAATGCCATCCTGCCCATGATTGCGGCCTGCATCCTGACCGACCAGGAGATGATTCTGGAGAATGTGCCCGACATCATCGACGTGCGCCACATGCTCGAAGCCATCGTGGAGCTTGGTGGCAAGGTGGAGCGCAGCGGCGAACGGGTCAGCATCCACGTGGCGCAGATTCGCTCCAGCGAGTTGAGCCGCGAGTTGTGCAACAAGGTGCGCACTTCTATTTTGTGCGTGGCACCGCTGCTGCACCGCACTGGCAAGGCCAAACTCCACCCACCCGGTGGCGACGTGATTGGCCGGCGCCGGCTCGATACCCATTTCTACGGCTTACAGAAGCTTGGCGCCACCGTCAAACTCAATGGCGCTTATGAGTTTCTGGTGCCCAAGGCCTTGCAAGGCGCGGAGCTTTTTTTTGATGAACCCTCGGTTACTGGCACAGAGCACATTCTGACCGCCGCTGTGGTGAGCGCGGGCACCACCCTGATCCGCAACGCCGCGTGCGAGCCGCATGTGCAGGACCTGGCCAATATGCTCAACGCCATGGGCGCACGCATCAGTGGCATCGGCACCAACCAGTTGCTGGTGGAAGGGGTGGCATCACTGCATGGCACTACGCATACGGTCTGTCACGACCACATCGAAGCGGCGTCGTACCTGGCGCTGGCGGCCGCCACAGGCGGCGAAATTCGTGTGGAAGGAACCGACTTGCACTCTTACTGGATGTGCCATCGGGTGTTTGAAACCCTGGGTGTGAAGATCGAACTGCACAAGGACCACATTTACCTGCCGGGCAACCAGTTGCTGCAGACAACGCCGGACTTTGATGGATCCATTCCCGTCATCGCAGACGGTCCCTGGCCCCAGTTCGCTACCGATCAGATGAGTTGCATGATTACCCTGGCCACACAGGTGCAGGGCAATGTGCTGTTTTTCGAGAAGATGTTCGAGTCGCGCCTGTACTTTGTCGACAAGCTAATCGCCATGGGTGCCAACGCGGTGGTGTGCGACCCGCACCGGGTATTGATCAGTGGCAAATCAAAATTGCGCGGCACCACGCTGAGTTCGCCCGATATCCGTGCCGGCATGGCACTCTTGGGAGCAGCCCTGTGCGCCAGCGGCAAGTCCACCGTTCAAAACGCGAACATGATCGAGCGCGGTTACGAAAAGCTGGAAGAGAAACTGTTGGGACTGGGCGCACGCATTATCCGGCGCGCTTGACATGGGCAGAGGCGGCATCTAGCCACCTCTGACAGACGGGGAGAACTCTTACCGGTTCGCGCGGAAGTTGGTGAAGATGCGGGTTTGCACCTTGCGGATCGCTTGCGGCAACGCGTCGGGTGCCACCATGGTCTTGGTGGCAGCGGCGTCGAGGAAGATCGACTTGTTCTCAGCCACGTCCTTCTGCACAAACTTCAATGAAGCAGCGTTCGGGTTGGCATAGAACACCTTGTTGGTCAGCGAGGCGTGCACTTCCGGGCGCAGGATGTAGTTGATGAACAGGTGCGCGTTCTCGACGTTCTTGGCATCTTTGGGAATCGCCATGGTGTCAAAGAACAATGTGGCGCCGGTCTTGGGAACCAGCGCCTCGATCACGACCGGGGTTTTGCTCTTGGCAGCTGCTGCACGGCTACGTGCAATATTGATATCGCCCGAGAAACCCATGACCAGGCAGGTGGCGCCACTGGCCATTTCTTCGATGTAGCCGGAAGACGAAAACCGCGTCACAAAGGGGCGAATGGCCTTGAGTACTTTCGCGGCCTCGTCATAGTCCTTGGCATCCTTGCTGTAGGCCGGTTTACCCGCATACATGAGGGCGGCAGGAATCACCTCGGAGGCCGAATCCAGCACGCTCACACCGCATTTTTTCAGTTTGCTCACATACTGCGGGTCAAACAGCAGCGACCACGCATTCTCCGGCAGCGGGGTGTCGCCCAAAGCGGCCTTGACCTTATTGACGTTGATGCCCACGGTGACATATCCCCACAGCCAGTCCACCAGATACTCGTTGCCTGGATCGACCTTGGCCAGTTGGTCCAGCAAGCCCTTGTCGAGGTTGCCCCAGTTGGTGAGCTTACTCCGGTCCAATTTCTGCAGCAGACCTGCCTCGATCTGCGTCTTGGCAAAGTGCGAACCGGGCACAACGATGTCATAGCCCGTTTTGCCGGCTACCAACTTGGCGTGCAGGATTTCGTTGTTGTCGTAGTTGTCGTAGCGAACCTTGATGCCGGTTTCTTTCTCGAAATTCTTGATCGTGTCTTCGGCGATGTAGTCCGACCAGTTGTAGATGTTGAGCACCTTGGCAGCGGCCGCATGGACGCCGAACGATGCCATCACGGCTGCGGTAACAAGCGCTAGCGAGACGCCTACTTGTTTCAAACTCTTGGTCATTGCGATGGGTCCTCTGGTTGGGGTTGGTAAAGACACTTTCATTTTATACAAATTCGGCATTTCACCCACGCTGAGTAAGCTTGAATAGCTACAACATTTGTAGCACTCTTTCTGGCTGTATATCGGCAAGACAACGGGTATGCCCCAACGGGCAGGTACGCTTGAAGCAGGGGGCGCAATCCAGCGCAGGTCGGTAAACCGGATCATTTTTCAGCCAGACAACCTGGGCCTTGTCACTCAGTGGTGGCGTATGGAGTGGGCTTGACGAGCCAAATATCGCCACCTGCCGCACCCCAAACGCTGCAGCCACATGCATCAGGCCGGAGTCATTGCTGACCATGGCCCGCGCGCCCGCAATTAACGCCAGCGCCTGGTCCAGCGTCGTCTTGCCAGCCAAATCAACAACCCGAACTCCCACGCCAACGCCGACCGCAGCTGCAATCTCCGCGCACAGCGCGCCTTCCTTGGCGGACCCCAACAATACGGTGGGCAACCCGAGTTGCTTAGCCAACGCAGCAAAGTGCGCCGGGGGCCAGCGTTTGGCAGGACCGTATTCTGCGCCGGGAGCCAACACATAGTAGCCGCCAGGGACGAGCCCCAGGCGCTCCAACACGGCGCCGGTCTGGTGTTGATCCAGGCGCAAGGTGGGCCGGTCTTGCGCAACCTCGGATTGACCACTGAGGGCTGAGTAAAACGCCACCATCGGCGGGCGGGCGCCTTTTGGCGGGTTGGCAAGTCGGCGGTTCAGCAGCAGCCAGCGCCCCTCACCGTGGTAACCGATGCGCAGTGGAATATCCGCCCACCATGGCAGCAGGGCACTTTTGAGCGAATTGGGGCAAACGTAAGCGATGTCGAAACGTCCGCGGATCTGATGCGCCATCGCGCGCCGGGCGTCCCACTGCAACCCCCCATGGGCGAATGGCAACTCCAGCACCTCCGCCGCCTGGGGCATCGCACGGTACACCGGTGCGACCCAGGGCAATGCCCCAATGGTGAGCCGCTCACCCCGCGCATGCAAACGCCGCAGAAGCGGCTCGGTCATCACCGCGTCCCCAATCCACTGGGGCACGATGATCAGGGACTCAATGCCCTTCGAAATGCTCACCATCCTTGAGCTTGTACACGGTGCCACAGTACGGACACTTGGCCTGCCCGGTGCGGCCAACATCCAGAAACACCTTGGGGTGGGTACTCCAGGTTTCCATCTTGGCCAGCGGCGACGGACAGAACACTCCGCCCTGGTGGTTCAACTCGGTGGCTTTCAGTTCAATTGCGTTAGACATACCAACTCCTATTAGACCATCGCCAGCCAATGAGCATACTTTGGGTTACGGCCATTGACGATGTCAAAGAACGCGCTCTGAATCTTCTCCGTGATCGGCCCGCGGCTGCCTGCGCCAAGCTCAATGCGGTCGAGTTCACGAATCGGCGTCACTTCGGCTGCCGTGCCCGTGAAGAAGGCCTCATCGCTGATATAGACCTCGTCACGGGTAATGCGCTTTTGCACCAGTTCCAAACCAAGGTCCTTGCAGATATGCATGACAGTGTTGCGGGTAATGCCGTTGAGGGCACCTGCCGAGAGGTCGGGGGTGTAGACCACCCCGTTCTTGATCACAAACAGATTCTCGCCAGCACCTTCAGAGACAAACCCGTTGGCGTCGAGCAGCATGGCTTCATCGTACCCGTCGTCGGTGGCCTCCATGTTGGCCAGGATGGAATTGGTGTAGTTGCTGACCGCCTTGGCTTGCGTCATGGTGATGTTGACATGGTGGCGGGTGTAGCTCGAAATCTTGACGCGAATGCCGCGCCGCATACCCTCCTCGCCCAGATAGGCACCCCAGGGCCAGGCGGCAACCATCAAGTGAATGGTGTTGCCTTTGGGTGATACACCGAGCTTCTTGTCGCCAATCCAGGTCAGTGGTCGAAGGTAGCAACTCTCCAGCTTGTTCTCGCGCACCACCGCCTTTTGTGCCTCATTGACTTCTTCCTTGGTAAACGGAATTTTCATGCGCAAAATCTTGGCGCTGTTGAACAGCCGTTCGGTGTGCTCTTCCAGGCGAAAGATGGCCGTGCCATTGACTGTGTTGTAGGCACGTACCCCTTCAAAAGCGCCACAACCGTAATGCAAGGTATGGGTCAGGACGTGAATCTTGGCGTCGCGCCAGTCGACCATCTGGCCATCCATCCAGATTTTGCCGTCGCGGTCTGACATGGAAGGGGGTAGGGGGCTCATGGTTTGTTTCCTAGCTTGATTTCTGGGGAATGGCAGATTTTACGTTCAGGGACGCAGCAACTCCCAGTTTGTCAGTCGGCCTAGTCGAAAATGCGCACGCACCAACACGTGACCTGCATCCATCCATTCATAGATCTCGATGGCATCGCCTTGCGGCGAGACCTGCCTACCCAGCGCCCGGGAGAGCGCCAACACCTGCAACAGCGGCATGCCCGAGCGCAAACGGGCGTTGAGCATGACCGCACTGCTGACGCTACCGACCGGGTTTCTGGCCGTGACTTTGAGAATGTGCATGGTGCGGGTCCACTGCAGCAGCGCCCACATTACCAAACCGCCAGCCACCAACGCCAGACCGGCAACACCATACGCCCGATAGCCGAAGAAACCAAGCGCCACAACCAGTAGCGTCAGGCCAATACGCGCCAACAGCTCACGCGGTGGCACCATCTTCACCACCAAAGGTTAAAAGGTCTCCCAGGCATCGTCCCCCTTGGACGCGTTGGCGGTCAATGCCTTCTTGGGTGCCGCAGACAGCGCGATTTTGGCTGTGGGTAGCGCAGCGGTTTTGCGTGCAGGCGGGGTCGGCTTGGATGCCGTAATGGCTGGTCTCACTGGCGCAGCCAGACGTCTGGCAGGCGCTGGCAAGGCCTTGGGTATCGGCCGACTGGCCAGCGCTTTGGGTTCAGCAAATGCAGGCCTGCGCAAGGTGGGCGCGGGTCGCACTGCCAGCGCCTTGTCATCGAGCCTGAAGGTCGCTACCAGGCTGGCCAGCCGGTCCGCCTGGTCCTTCATGGAACTGGCCGCCGCAGCCGACTGTTCCACCAGAGCAGCGTTTTGCTGCGTCATCTGGTCGAGCTGGCTGATGGCCGCATTCACCTGGGCAATTCCGTCGGACTGCTCGGCTGCAGCGGTGGTGATGCCGCCCATGATGTCGGTAACGCGCTGCACCGAGCTGACGATCTCGGTCATGGTTTCGCCCGCCTGCGCCACCAGTGCCGAGCCGCCCTCGACCTTTTGCACGCTGGTATTGATGAGTTGCTTGATTTCCTTGGCGGCATCCGCTGAGCGTCCGGCGAGCGAACGCACCTCACTTGCGACCACCGCAAAACCGCGCCCCTGCTCACCGGCACGCGCCGCTTCCACCGCAGCGTTGAGCGCCAGAATATTGGTCTGAAAGGCGATGCCATCAATCACACTGATGATGTCGGAGATCTTGCGCGAACTGGCGTTGATATCGTCCATCGTAGCCACCACTTGCCCTACCACCTGGCCACCGCGTTGTGCCACCTGCGCGGCCGACGCCGCCAGTTGATTGGCCTGTCGTGCCGAATCGGCCGACTGCTTCACATTGGAGGTCAGCTCCTGCATGCTCGAGGCGGTTTCTTCCAGGTTGGCGGCCGATTGCTCCGTGCGCTGCGACAGGTCGTGATTGCCGGCTGCGATTTCCTCGCTGACGCTGGCCATGCCATCCGTGCCCTGACGCACATCCGAAACCAGGTGCGCCAGACGTGACTGCATATGGGCGATGGCACGCATCATGTCGCCAAACTCATCACCCCGGCTGACGTCGATCGTGCCGCTCAAGTCCCCATTGGCGATGGTTTCCGCCACCGTGATCGCATCCCGCAGAGGCTCGCGAATCTGACGTATCAGAAGAATCGTCCCACCAATCAGAACGGCGATGAGGGCGATCACCATGACTTGCGCAAAACGCCCGCTATCGAGACGCTGCTGTACGAAGTCCGCTTGCATGGCTTCAAACCCCCGCGTCTGCAAGTCAGAAAACTGTTGCAAACTGCGGATGTACTTGTCGACTGCAGGCAAGAAAACGGACTTGATTTCCAGCACCGCTGCATCCTGGTCACCCGATTTTTTTGCTTCACGTGCCTTGACCAACGACGCCAGCACCACTTTGCGATCTTCACCAATTTGCGAAAACAGGGCCTTGCCATCTACCCCAAGCTCCATGGTGTCAATGCTTTTCTGAATTTCGGAAATCTGGCTGATGGTTGCTTGAATCTGATCCTTGTAAAGATCATCAATCACCGAATCCGGGCTAATCACACTGGCCGTCATGCGCGTGACATTGGTCTCAATCAAACCCACCCAGCGCGTGATCTTGCTAATCTTGGCAGACTGAATTGCAGCGGCCGCATCCAGTTTGGAATTCAACGTGCTACCGCGTACGGTTGCAACGCCCAAGGTAATGGCCAACAGCGCGACCACAACGACCAAGGCCGTCCAAAGTTTTGCGGCCAGTGAAAAGTTGCTCAATTTCATGATGATGTCTCCGTGCAGTCACCTATCTTATCCACTGCAGCGGGAAGCAACACAGGTTTCCATCAGGTAGAAACCCTCTGCCTACCCCAAGGAACGCACCACTCCCATCGCCTCCTCGATGCGCTCAACGGCGTGGATGGCGAGCCCGTCGATGGGCTTCTTGGGCGCATTCGCCTTGGGCACCACGGCGACACTGAAGCCCAATTTGGCCGCTTCTTTCAAGCGCTCCTGCCCCCTCGGCGCAGGCCGCACCTCACCGGCCAAACCCACTTCTCCGAAGGCGATAAAGCCCTTGGGCAGGGGCTTGCCGCGCAGTGAAGACGTAATGGCCAGCATCACCGCCAGGTCTGCTGCAGGCTCGCTGATACGCACACCCCCCACTGCGTTCACGAACACATCCTGATCCATGCACGCCACCCCGGCATGGCGGTGCAGTACGGCCAGCAGCATGGCCAGACGGTCGCGGTCCAGCCCGACACTCAAACGTCGCGGGCTCGGGCCGCCACTGTCGACCAACGCCTGTATTTCCACCAGCATCGGGCGCGTCCCCTCCAGCGTCACCATCACACAGCTTCCAGGAACCGGTTCGGCATGCTGGCTCAAAAAAATGGCGCTGGGGTTGGATACGCCCTTGAGACCGCGCTCGGTCATGGCGAACACGCCAATCTCGTTGACCGCACCAAAGCGGTTCTTGATGGCACGTACCAGCCGGAACTGGCTGTGCGTATCACCCTCGAAATACAGCACCGTATCGACCATGTGTTCGAGCACGCGCGGGCCGGCCAGTGCCCCCTCCTTGGTAACGTGCCCCACCAGCACGATGCACACGCCACTGGCCTTGGCCGCACGCGTGAGGTGGGCAGCGCACTCACGCACCTGCGCCACCGAACCTGGCGCAGAAGTGAGCTGGTCGGAATACACGGTCTGAATCGAGTCAATCACCGCCACGTCGGGCTGCTGCGCATCCAGTGTGGTCAGGATCTTTTCGAGCTGAATCTCGGCCAATACCCTCACCTGCGAATGGTCCAAGCCCAGACGGCGCGAGCGCAGCGCCACCTGGGCCCCGCTCTCCTCGCCGGTGACGTAGAGGGTTTTCTTGCCTGCGCGCTGCAGCGAATCCAGCGCCTGCAGCAGCAAGGTGGACTTGCCTATGCCGGGGTCGCCACCGATCAGCACCACGCCACCTTCCACAATGCCACCGCCCAATACCCGGTCGAGTTCTTCGTGACCGGTCGGCGTCCGCTCGATATCGGTGGCCTCAATGTCGGCCAGAACCGCCACTTCGGCCGTTTTTGCCAGCGAAGCAAAGCGGTTCTTGACCACGCCTTCACTGTGCGCCACCGACTCGATCAAGGTGTTCCAGGCACCGCAGTGGGGGCATTTACCGAGCCATTTGGGGCTGGTGCCGCCGCACTCGCTACAGGTGTAGATGGTTTTATCTTTGGCCATTCGCACAGTGTACTGTATGCATCATCAGTATCCATGCGTTAAAGGATTCGCCTTCAGTGCGGAATGCGCTTGCGCGCGAGGTGCACCTTCTCCGCATTCACCGTGACGCGGACGTTCTCAAAATTGACAGGCGAATGGATCGACAACGGCAACTCCAGCGTTTCCTTGCAGACATAACGGCTGATCGCCATGCCTTCCTTGTCGATGATGCTGATCACCCACGGCGTATTGGCACGCGCACCGCGCTGCACCGAGACTGCGATCTCGCCGTTGTAGAGCTTCACGTAGCTCCCCGGCGGGTAAAAACCCACTGCCTGCGCCATCGCCGAGCCGACCTCGATGGCCTCTCCCTGGGCACCCAACACCATGGACTTCACCGCCTTCACGGCCGATTGGGCCGAACGTGTCTTGCGCGCAGCGGTGCGGGCGATAAAACTATCCGCCAGACTGAGAATTCGACGGCTGGACAGATTTTGCGGCAACGCCTGCGAGTCCTCGGGCGCATGGTGCCAGCGCACGATGTCCAACAGGTCCGGATCGTCCATGCCAAACGCCTTGAGAATTTCGGCACTTTTTTCGGCATGGATCTCGATCAGATTGCGCTGCCAGTCGGTGGGCTCCGAGCTTTGTCGTGCCAGGCTGTCCTGGTCGCGGGCCATGCCAATGTTCATCGTGAGCGCCGCGTGGCGTAGCGACTGGCGCTGAAACTCGTCCAGGCCCAGCTTGGTGGCGGTGAGTTCGCACACTACGGTGCTCAGCAGGGCATGGGTTGCGCAATAGCCAAGGGAATCGTCGGCCAGTGCCTGGTACAGGGAAAACAGACAGTCGTCGGCATCGTGCTTCAACAATTCCAGCGCCTTCTTCTCGATCGCTGCCAGCCGCCGCAAGGGGCTGATGGCCAGGCCGCCTTGGTAGAGAATGCCGCGCAACACATCCTGCAAGTCGAGCCAACCACCGTTGATCTGCTTGACCACGACGTGGTCGATCTCGCGGATCTCGCTGGGCATGGGCGCCTTGGCCACGACCTGCACGTCAATACCCTGACGCAGCATCTGGTGCACCATGCGTTCGTAACTGCGCTGCCAGGCCATCGCATCCCCCTCGGTGCTGGAAGCGTTGTGGGCTTTGAGTTTTTCCTTGTGCTGGGCCGACACCACGGGCTGGCCTTTGCGCAACAGCAATTGCCCGTTGGGACTCCAGACGTCTACCGGCAATGGCTTGCCCGTTTCCAGCATGTCCACAGGGATAGGAACATAGTTCATGCGGTCACCTCAACATTTACCCGCGCCGCCAGGGCACACATCAGTTCATACCCCACGGTGCCCGCCTGCGCCGCCACCTCGTCGATGCACAGGATGGCACCATTGCCCGCGCAACCCCAGAGAGTCACTTTGCTGCCAAAGCCGGCCTCGGGCACCAGATCGAGGTCAACCACGATCATATCCATGCTGACCCGCCCCAGCGTGCGGGTGCGAACCCCATCGACCAGCACTGGCGTACCGGTCGGGCAACCGCGTGGGTAGCCATCTGCGTAGCCACACGCCACGACCCCAATACGCATCGGCTGCGACGCAACAAAATTTGAACCATATCCGATGCTGGAGCCCGCGGGGATTGCGTGAGCAGCTATTATTTTTGAAGCAAGCGTCATGGTCGGCAGCAAACCCCAATCGGCAGCAGAGTGTGCCGGGTGGTCGGGCGAGCTGCCGTAAATGGCAATGCCTGGCCGAATCCAGTCGGTGGGCAGATGCGCATCGCGATGGCGCAGTGTGGCCGCGCTGTTGCTCACGCTGCGCTCACCGGGCAAATCCTGGGTGGCTGCAGAGAAAATGTCCACTTGCGCCTGCACGCCCTTGGGGCCATCGGCATCACTGAAATGGGTCATCAGCGAAATCTCATCGACCTGCGGCAAGGCGTTGAGCCGTGTCCACGCTGCGCGGTAACGCTGCGCACTGAATCCCAGGCGGTTCATGCCGGAGTTCATTTTCAGAAAGACGCGCTGCGGTACATTGGTCTTGTGTGCTGCCAGCATGTCGATCTGCTCATCGCAGTGCACGGTGTGCCATAAGTCCAGCCTGGAGCACAGCTCCAGATCGCGCTGCTCAAACACGCCTTCGAGCAACAAGATGGGACCGCGCCACCCCAGGTTGCGCACGCGCTGAGCCTCCTCGAGATCCAGCAAGGCAAAGCCATCGGCACCACGCAACCCCTCAAATACCCGCTCAATGCCATGACCATACGCATTGGCCTTGACCACCGCCCAGACCCGGGCATCCGGTGCAGCGCTGCGCGCAACGGCCAGGTTGTTGCGAAGAGCGTCGGTGTGGATAGTGGCGTGAATGGGACGTGGCATGGGCGAATTGAAAGGGCTGTCTGGTGCGGATTTTGACACTGCCGGTCATGCTATAACCACAGCACCTTTGGAGACATAGCAATTTATAAGGTGCCGGGCCCACCCGGCACCCCAACCCACCACGCATGAAACGCGGTTTTTACACCATCATGTCGGCGCAGTTTTTCAGCTCGCTGGCCGACAACGCACTGTTTGTGGGTGCCGTGCAATTGCTCCGAAGCACCGGTTCGCCCGAGTGGCAGCAGGCGGCACTGGTCCCCATGTTCGCCCTGTTTTACGTCATTCTGGCGCCCTTCGTGGGCGCTTTTGCCGATGCCTACCCCAAAGGCCGGGTCATGCTCTACAGCAATGGCATCAAGATCGTGGGCTGCCTGATGATGCTGTTCGGCACCCATCCGCTCATGGCTTATGCCATCGTGGGGTTGGGGGCTGCAGCGTACTCACCGGCCAAATATGGCATCCTGACGGAGCTGCTGCCCGCATCGCAACTCGTCAAGGCCAACGGCTGGATCGAAGGGCTGACGATTGCTTCCATCATTCTGGGGGTGTTGCTGGGCGGCCAACTCGTCAGCGCGGGGATATCCATGCAGTTGCTGGCGATTGACATTCCGTTGATCGAAACCAGCATCGACACAGCTCCCGAGGCCGCCATCAGCGTGCTGATCCTGGTCTACCTCATCGCTGCCTGGTTCAATACCCGCATCCCCCACACGGGCGTGCCAATGCGGCCAATGCCGCGCCGGCTGATTTCCCTGCTGCCCGATTTCTGGCACTGCAATACGCGCCTGTGGCGCGACCGACTCGGTCAGATTTCGCTGGCCACGACCACGCTGTTCTGGGGTGTCAGCGGCAATCTGCGCTACATCGTGCTGGCCTGGGCGGCAGCGGCCCTGGGCTATACCGTCACGCAGGCCTCCGCTCTGGTGGGCGTGGTGGCGATTGGCACTGCGGTGGGTGCGGTGGTGGCATCGCTGCGCATGCGACTGGACCAGGCCACCCTGGTGCTGCCGCTGGGCATCGGGATGGGCTTGCTGGTGATTTTGCTCAACTTCATCAGCAACGTCTGGGTGGCTGCGCCATTCCTGATTCTGCTCGGCGGTCTGGGAGGATTCCTGGTGGTGCCCATGAACGCTCTGTTGCAACACCGCGGCCACAACCTGATGGGTGCGGGTCGCTCCATCGCCGTGCAAAACTTCAATGAACAGGCCTGCATTTTGGGGCTGGGCGCGTTCTACAGCCTGTCCACCGGCATGGGGCTGTCGGCCTTTGGCGCGATATCGGTCTTTGGCCTGGTGGTTGCAGGATTCATGTGGGTCATCAAACGCTGGCATGAACGCAATTGCCGCGACCACGCGGCTGAGGTGGAGTACCTGCTGGAAATTGCCCGCAACGACAACCAGCACGGCTGATCCATTTTGGCCGGGACCATGCGAGCGACCGCTCTTCCTGCTTTGGCGCTGGTCCTCAATGCATTGATATTTGGCATTTCGTGGTGGCCATTTCGTGCCTTGAATGACCTTGGCCTGCACCCGCTGTGGGCGACGGCATTGACATTCATCCTGACCACCCTGTGCCTGAGCCTGGTTCGCCCAGGGGCCTGGCGCGACCTCGTGGCCAACCAGCAGCTCTGGTGGCTGCTGGCAGCGTCAGGCCTGGCCAATGTGGGCTTCAACTGGGCTGTGACCACCGGTGATGTGGTACGTGTCGTGCTGTTGTTCTATCTCATGCCGGCCTGGTCACTCTTGCTGGCCTGGCCCCTTCTGGGCGAGAAGCCCCGCGTTGGCGCCGTGCTGCGCCTGGTGCTGGCCCTTGGCGGCGTATTGATCGTGTTGAAAACACCGGACACACCATGGCCCATGCCGGTGAGTCTTCCCGATTGGCTGGCGCTGCTCGGTGGATTGTGCTTTGCGCTGACCAACGTTCTGCTGCGCAGGCTCGAACACACCGCCAACGACGCGCGCATGCTGTCCATGTTTGTTGGCAGCGCATTGATGGCCACCACTGCCGCCTGGATGGGGCAGCAATGGGGGCTGGTCAACGCCATGCCTTGGCCCTCCCTGAACTGGGTCGGCCTGGCTATCGGCTGGGGCGTGGCACTGATGGTAGGCAACCTTGCGCTGCAGTATGGCGCAGCCAGACTGGCTGCCAGCACGACATCGCTCATCATGCTGACCGAGGTGGTTTTCGCCAGCACCTCCTCGGTATTGCTGGGAGCGGGCACCCTGGACCTGCGCACTGCGCTGGGTGGCAGCTTGATTCTCGCGGCTGCGTTGCTGGCGGCCTGGCCGACACCCATGGCAAACCACCATGCGGGGCAAGTCCCTTAAGCCCGAACTTTCTGGAAAGTTGACAACTGGGTTGAAGTCTGCGGTGGCCTGAAGTCCACGCGGTCCCGGCCATCTTGTTGGGCTGTGTAAAGTGCGCGGTCGGCGGCAGCGTACAGCGCATTGGCCGAGGCGAGTTCGTTAAACGCCAAACCGGTTACCCCAAAACTGGCTGTCACAGGCACGGTCACCCCTGGCCAAAGTGCCGACATACTGCGCAAACGCTCGCGAATTTTCTCAGCCACTGTCACGGCGTTGTCGCGATCCGTGTGGGGCAGCAGGACCATGAAATCATCTGCGCCGACACGTGCCACCAGATCGGTGGAGCGCACGGTCTGGTTCAGCATCGCCGCAATCTGACGCAACATTTCATCACCTGCAGCGGCCCCCCACCGCCCATGGATACGCTCGAAGTTGTCCAGATTCATGAGCACCAGCGAAAGGTCCTGCGGGCTGCGCAGCATACGCGCCAGCTCCGATTCGAGCAGTTCAAGCAAGCGCCGCCGGTTGTACAGGCCGGTCAGCACATCCCGCTCCGAGAGGAACTCCAAGTCCTTTTGATTGGCGATCAGTACGTTGTTGGCTGCCGTGAGTTCGCGTCGCAAGACATTGTTGTTGACGTATTGGTTCCAGTTGATCAAAGAGGTCACCATCGCCATGACCGTAACAACCACTGCGTTGATGACCAGACTGGGCAGCAAGGCGCTATTGCTTGCGTCCAACACCAGACCGAGCACCAGCAAACCACCAAGAAACAGTGGCAATGCAATAAGCGGGCGCATGATCGAAAGCGTGGCCACCACAATGCACACAATGATGTAGGCGGAAAGTCCGCCTGGCGCCGCAGCCGCAACATCGATGGTTGACGTAATTACGCCAAAAGTCAGATAGGTAATGCACAGCAGCACATGCAGTGCCACACCCACTGCCGTGGCTCGCCCGCTCGGTTGCAGTAACCAGTGGACAAAAAGGGCCTGCGCCAGAACAACGCTTCCCGTGGCCGCATGAACCCAACTCAAGGTATCTGCCCAGAGCACCATCTCCGGTCGGCTAGCGGATGTGGGGTAACCGGTAAACCATGCTGCCAGGATGAAATGCAGGGGCACAGTCACTCCTGCCATCCAGCGAAAGCGGCGCAACGACTCTACGGTCGCCTCACCCTGCTCCTGGTCGTACTGCTGCTTTAGTCGCCGGGCGCGCGTCCGTTGACGCTGCATCCATGTGTCAGTTTTCAAACACCCTCCCTGTTTTCCTGCCGTGCTGCGCTATCAGCAGCTCTATTTTGTAATTTTGATGCCAAACGCCAGCTGCGGCAAGGACTTTACTGCAGTGTTAAGGTGTTGCCATTGTCCACTTACTTCGCACCCACCATGACCACTGTTTACGACTTCGAGGCCCTACAGATCTCCGGGCAGAAAGTAGCCCTGAAAACGTTCAAGGGAAAAGCCATGCTGATTGTCAACACGGCCAGCGCCTGTGGTTTCACGCCCCAGTTTGCGGGCCTGGAGGCACTGCACAAGGCTTACGGCGCGCAGGGTTTGGTGGTGCTGGGGTTCCCCTGCAACCAGTTTGGCGCACAGGACAGCGGCGAGAACAGCGAGATTGCCGAGTTCTGCCAGCTCAACTATGGGGTGAGCTTTCCCATGATGGCCAAGATCAACGTCAATGGCGATGATGCCCACCCGCTGTACCAGTGGCTGACCAAAGAGGCCCCGGGCCTGCTGGGCACCAAGGGAATCAAGTGGAACTTCACCAAGTTTTTGGTCGGCAAAGATGGCGAGGTCATCAAACGCTACGCACCCACTGACACGCCTGCAAGCCTGGCAAAGGACATTGAAGCGGCGTTAGCCGTTTAGCCCAGCGCAGGCGACGGCCCATTGCACAGGTTGCCCTGTTGGCCTGCGCTCGGCTTCTGATTTTCACATCGCGCAAATTTCCGGATTTGGCTCTGGTTCTGGCCAGCCCGGCCAATGATACAGATCACGGCTCGGGCACGGTGACCGCCCTAAGATCGCTCGGCTCCAATTGCTTGATTGCATTGGTTCTTGAACTGATCTTTTTTATTGAGGGTTACCATGCATCGAACACATTGGAAGAAGTTGCTTTTCTTGACGGCGCTCGCTGCGTCGTTGCTGTCAGCGTGTGGTGGTGGCGATGACGGCCCAGGAAGCTCGTCCTCAGCATCAGTCACCGTGCCCATGAGCAGCGGCACCAGCACCGCAGCAGCCACCCTGAACACCGGCGGCGCCACCGTCTCCATCCCAAATGCGACGAAATTCATGGACTCCAGTGGGTTGGCGTTAGGTGCTGCCAGCACCACGCTTTCACTGCTTTACGCCGACAACAGCCGCTTCCTGCCTGCTGCTGCATCAACACTTCCTGGCAACCGCAGCGTTCTGGCCTTCATCGATCTGACGCTAAGTGACGGTAGCAAGACCGTCAGTACATTGAGCCAGCCCGCAACGGTTGGGCTGAATCTGACGGGTACGGGTGTTGCGGCCGGGGACAGTGTGGCTCTATACAGCTTTGACGGAACCAAATGGAGCGCCGGCACCGAGGGCACTGCGATCGTTGACTCGAACCAGCAGGTCAACTTCAGCCTGGGTCATCTGTCCATCTGGGCCGCCATGCGGCCAAACTCTGCGGTGTTCCGATCGAGTGCCTTTCTGGCAGATCTTTCGAATCTGACAAAGAGCTACATTCCGCCTCTTTTCTATACCAATCTGCCAGCGGCGAACACCACACCCGCCGTCGTCGCTGACGCGCAAAAGTCATTGACGCGACTGATTGCTGTCTGGGGCGACTTCAAGGCCAAGTACAAGTCTGCACCCGAGTTTTCTGCATACGCCGCAAAGTTTGATGAGGTCGACACCAAGATTGCACTCGCAGGGCAAATTGTTCAGGCAGCACTGGCTTCCGCGAATAGCGCCAATGACCTGATTGCTGCGCACGAGGCGCTTGAAGTGATTCGCCAGAATCTCCTGGACATGGACCGCGGCAATGGTCTGGACTACCCGATTGACGCCATCAAGGAGTTTCATGACGGCATGGAACCGTTGGCCCTGGCGATCAAGGGCAAGACCGCTGCCACTCTCACGGACGCGGATATCGCAACCCTGAAAACCATGTTCGCGGTGGTGGAGTCGACTTGGAGCAAGGTGGCAACCCACCAGATCAACAAGGACCATTTTGGCATGTCGGTCGAGGCCAAGACCTTCGTTGATGCCGCCACGACCAGCCAGTCCAACAACTTGAAGGCCATGAAAGCGGCCCTTTTTGCCGCGGTACCTGACAAGGCCGTCATTGCCGCCAACGGCAACAACGTAAAACCGCTGTTCCTCAAACTTTTCTTCAGCTTTGCCGACTTTGTGAAACCCTTCGATGCCGATTTGAAGTCGGCAGACAACGCAGCGGCGGCCGCCGCCAGCGCCACCTCCAAAACGGTGGCGACTGCCAGTGAAGTGACCAGCGCCATCAGCGCAGTTGCAGCAATGGAGTCCGGCTTCAATAAACTGAAAGTACATTTCGCCACCCAACCGATCAGCATCATGGGCGTTCTCACCTGGTACACCGGTCAGCCCGCAGCACCGGCCTACTTTGACAAAATCGGCGCCGCCATCACCGCAGCAAAAAGCCAGCTGGCAGCGGTTCAGACTTACCCCGCTGATCTGACGCCAGTCAATATCCAGGTCCAGGTCTATACGACCGAAATGGCCAAACTGAAGACGCGGATTGGTTACCAGTAACTGCCGAGACGGCAGATAGTCTTTCCACCAGGGCTGCACTCGGCGCTTTTGGCAGCCCTCTGGTGTTCAGCGAAGCGCGCGGTCCAGCACCTCGACCCAGTGCTGCACCGGCGTGCTGGTGCCGCTTTGCAAATGCGTGATGCAGCCGATGTTGGCCGACACAATCACGTCGGCCTGGATTTCCGCCAGGTGCCCGAGCTTGCGGTCGCGCAACTGGTAGGCAACTTCGGGTTGCAATACGCTGTAAGTCCCTGCGGAGCCGCAGCACAGGTGCGATTCATTGGTGGCGGTGCGGATGCTAAACCCCAAGGCGCCCAGGTGCTGCTCGACCCCGCCTTTTAGCTTTTGGCCATGCTGCAAAGAGCACGGCGGGTGAAACGCCAGGGTCGGCGCGTTCGCCTTGAGCTTGGCTTGCAGGCCAGGATAGGTGGCGAGCAGACCGTCTGCGATGGTGGGCAACAGCTCGCTCAGGTCGCGCGTCAGCTCACTGATGCGGCGTGCCTTGTCGGCATAGACGGAATCGTCCTGCAGCATATGGCCGTATTCGCGCACCGTGACGCCACAGCCAGAAGCATTCATCACAATGGCGTCGACCTGCCCGGACTCCACCAGGGGCAACCAGGCGTCGATGTTGGCACGCATCTGGGCCAGCCCGCCTTCCTGGTCGTTCAAGTGAAACTTCACCGCACCGCAACAACCGGCCTTGGGTGCAATCAGGCACTGAATGCCTGCAGCGTCGAGCACGCGGGCGGTAGAGCTGTTGATGTTGGGCGCCATCGAGGGCTGCACACAGCCGACGAGCAGCAGCACCTTGCGCGCATGCGTGCGCGTGGGCCACTGGCCGGCGTCCTGCGGCGCCGGAACCTTCGCCTTCAGACCGACCGGCAGAAGCGGCCGCACCAGCTGCCCCACTTTCATGGCCGGGCCAAACAGGGGCGACGGAATACCCTCTTTCAAGGCCCATCGCATGGCTGATTCGCCTGCTGGGCGCGGCACCTTGGCATCGACCAACTTGCGGCCGATGTCGATCAGGTGCCCGTAGTCCACACCGCTGGGGCAGGTGGTTTCGCAGTTGCGGCAGGTGAGACAGCGGTCCAGATGCAACTGGGTCTTGCGCGTAGGTTCGACTCCTTCAAGCACCTGCTTCAACAGGTAAATGCGACCGCGCGGGCTGTCGAGTTCATCGCCCAGGATCTGGTAGCTCGGGCAGGTGGCAGTGCAAAAACCACAATGCACGCACTTGCGCAAAATGGCTTCGGCAGCGCGGCCATCGCGGCTATTCTGGTACTCGGGGGAGAGTTGGGTTTGCATGGCCGTGCTGCCTCAATACGCCGCGCTCAGTCGGCCGGGGTTGAAGATACCGTGGGGATCGAAGCTGGTTTTGAGCCGTGCCTCAATCGCCAGCTCGGCCGCATTCTTTGAGGCAAATGCGCCCTCAGCGCCCGCGGAACAGGCGTGACCAGCTACAAAAAGCGTAGCGTGCCCACCATGCTCGCGCGCCAGGCTTTGGAATTGCTGCGCCGCACTGCGCGGTGCCCACAACCAGCGCAGGCCACCGTGCCACTCCACCATCTGCGCCCATGGCAGGTCCAGCACGGGTGCGGTTTGCGCCACACTCAGACGCCATAAAACGTGTTCGTCCGTGGGCGTCTGCAAAAAGAATGGCAATTGCTGGTTGCGGCACAGTGCCCAATCGGGCTGGGCCTGGGCGTTGTCCATGCAATAGCCGTTCTGGTCGGCCAGCATCTTCTTGCACGCGGCCTGCACCGCCGCTACCGCACCACGCAAACGCACAAAAAGCAGATCACGGGCGCCACCCACGGGCGTGTCGTCGCGCACCCAGCAACTGGCATTGAGCGGTAGCGGCTGTCCTCCCCAGGTGTGCAGTTGCTCCAGCGCCTGGGCCTGTGGTAACTCAAAGCACAGGGTGGCCTCGGCGGGAGCCACTGGCAAAACCTTGAGTGAGATCTCGGTGAGCAAGCCCAGGGTTCCCATGGACCCCACCATCAAGCGAGAGACGTCATAGCCGGCCACGTTTTTCATGACCTGTCCGCCAAAGGTCAGGTGTTCACCCTGGCCGTTAATCATCTGCACCCCCAGCACATAGTCGCGCACGCCACCCACACTGGCGCGCGCCGGTCCGGCCAGGCCGCTGGCCACCATGCCACCCACCGTAGCAGCGCGTGCGCCAGACCAGGCAAAATGGGGCGGCTCAAACGGCAGGCACTGGCCCTTCTCCGCCAGCAAGGCCTCCAGATCGGCCAGGGGGGTGCCGGCACCGACCGTCACCACCAATTCGCTGGGTTCATAGCTTAGTACGCCGCTCAGGCCAGCAGTCTCCAACAATTCTCCCTGCAACTGTTGGCCATAAAAGTCCTTGCTGCCACCGCCTCGAATCCGCAGGGCAGTGCGATCTGCCGCCGCCGCGCGAACGCGTTCAACCAACTGGGCTAAAGCCTCTTTCATTCCTTGGACTCCTGGTAAAAATGCACTGGCAGGCCCGGCACATCCACCTGGCGCGAAAACACCCCGCCGGACTGTGGAAACCGTTCAAGTTCCTCGGCACTGCGCCCTTTGCGTGCGGTGGTGAGGTACAGGGTCTTGAAATCGTCGCCACCAAAACAGACCATGGTAGGGCACTGCGCTGGCGTCGCAAACTCGGCCAGCAATTGGCCGTCGGGTGCAAATTTGCAAACCCGGGCGCCCTCGTACATGGCGACAAAATAGTTGCCTTCCACGTCCACCGCTGCGCCATCCGGGCGACCTCCATAGCCGCCATGCGCGCGAGTCCAGTGGGCGGGCTTGGGCTCAAAGCGCTGGAAGACGCGGCGCTGCGATAACGCAGCAGTGCTGCCATCAAAGTCCCATGCGTCAATCCGATGGCTGGAGGTGTCGGCCCAGTACAGGGTGCTGCCGTCCACGCTCCAGGCCAACCCATTGCCAGTCAGTGCGTCCGCGACCTTCCGGGTAACGATGGCTGCGCCTGCGCCGCGTCCATCGACGCAATACAGCGCCGCCGCTTGCGCGGACTTGGTTTCGTCGTAGCTGCCCACCCACAGGCGCCCCTGGGCATCGCACTTGCCGTCATTGGCACGCACGCAAGCCTTGTCGTAATCAAAAGTTGCAATGTGCTCGAGCGCGCCTCCCCATTCCTGCGCCCGGAAAACGCCGTCGCGCAAAGCCATCACGAGACCGCCCTTGGCCGCCGGTGCAATGCAGCCGGGCTCACTGGGCATGTCCCAGGCTTGCACCGTTCCCATGTAAATGTTGGCACGCAGGATTTGCTGGCCGGCAATATCGACCCAATACAGGGTTTGCTCCTGCGGTTGCCAAAAGGGTGACTCGCCCAGGCCGTAGGTCTGCGGGACCACGGAGTGCCAGGTCATGGCCATACAGTGCCTGGTAATGACAGCAAGGGCTCTGACGGCTTCATGGTGGTGCTCCTCGGTGTGCGGTGCATTCTTGGCGAAGGGGGTGGCGATGGGCAAATTGTGCACTGGTCCGAGGCACCAAAAAAAACGGCCCGAAGAAACCGTAGTTTCTTGCGGGCCGCAACCTCGTTAACCTTGACTCTGTTTCTTGATTTCCGCCGCGTTTAGCGGTTGTATGCCGTCTCACCGTGCGAAGTGATGTCCAGACCCTCGCGCTCATCTTCTTCGCTGACGCGCAGACCGATGGTCTTGTCGACGATGAAGTAGGCGATGGCAGAAACGATACCCGACCACAATATGGTTACGCCAACGGCCTTGGCCTGAATCCACACTTGTCCCGCGATGGAGTAGTCAGCGGGTGCGATCATGGTTGCAGTAACCCAGTCACCCATGGCGCTGGGGCCGCCCAGCGATGGCGAAGCAAACACGCCGGTCAACAGCGCCCCCACGATGCCACAGACTCCGTGCACGCCGAAAACATCCAGCGAATCGTCTGCACCCAGCATCTTCTTCAGGCCAGTCACGCCCCACAGACCGGCAAAGCCGGAAATCAGGCCAATGACCAGCGCACCGCCCACACCCACGTTACCAGCGGCTGGGGTGATGGCAACCAGACCAGCGACCGCACCAGAGGCCGCACCCAGCATGGACGCCTTGCCCTTGACCAGGGACTCACCGATGGACCATGTCAACACAGCCGCCGCAGTGGCGCCAAAGGTGTTGATGAAGGCCAAAGCAGCAAAGCCATTGGCTTCCAGCGCCGAGCCGGCGTTGAAACCAAACCAGCCCACCCACAGCAGGGACGCACCCACCATGGTCAGTGTCAGGCTGTGAGGAGCCATGGCTTCCTTGCCATAGCCAATGCGCTTGCCAATGAAGAAGGCACCCACCAGACCGGCCACGGCGGCGTTGATGTGCACCACAGTACCGCCAGCAAAGTCCAGCGCCCCCCACTGCCACAGCAAGCCGGCCTTGGCAGTCATGGCGTCGGCCACTTCTTTGGACGCATAGGCATCGGGTCCCATCCAGAACCACACCATGTGTGCAATCGGAGCGTAGGAGAACGTGAACCACAAGGCCATGAACATGAGCACTGCAGAGAACTTGATTCGCTCAGCGAAAGCACCCACGATCAGCGTGCAGGTAATTCCGGCAAAGGTGGCCTGGAAAGCGGCAAACACGATCTCGGGAATGACAACGCCCTTGCTGAACGTGGCAGCATTGGCAAACGTACCCGCAGTGTTGTCCCAGATACCGGCCATGAGCAGACGATCCAAGCCACCAATGAACTGGTTGCCCTCGGTGAACGCCAGGCTGTAGCCATACAGGAACCACAGCACCACGATCATGGAGAAGGTGACCATCACCTGCATGAGCACCGAAAGCATGTTCTTGCTGCGCACCAGGCCACCGTAGAACAGTGCCAGGCCTGGCACCGTCATCAGTATGACGAGGAGCGTGGAGACCATCATCCAGGCAGTGTCGCCTTTGTTGGGAACCGGTGCCGGTGCGGCCGCTGGAGCGGCAGCTTCCGCCGCAGGTGCCGCGGTGGCTGCTGCTGGTGCAGCAGGCGTTGCCGCAGCTGGTGCAGCTGCCTCGGCGGGCTTGGCTTCAGCCGATGCAGCGGCTACCGGTGCCGGGACGGGGGTTTGTGCCAGTGCCACGGAACCGGCACCAAGCAGGCCCCAACCGAGGGCGAGCGATATAAGTAGTTTTTTCACAATGCTTCCTTTCCAGTTTCGCCGGTGCGAATGCGAACAACCTGTTCCACGTCGTATACAAAAATCTTGCCATCACCAATCTTGCCGGTGCGGGCTGCGCCTTCGATGGCTTCAATGACACGCTCAACCAGGGCATCATCAATAGCCGCTTCAATCTTCACCTTGGGGAGAAAGTCGACCACGTACTCCGCGCCGCGGTACAGCTCGGTGTGACCCTTTTGACGACCAAAGCCCTTGACTTCGGTCACTGTGATGCCTTGCACGCCAATACCCGACAAGGCTTCTCGCACCTCATCGAGCTTGAACGGTTTGATGATTGCCGTTACGAGTTTCATGTGTTCACCTCAGCTAAAAAAATGGGTACAGACATCGGCATGACCGGCCTGCTGCTTCTCCTGATCAGAGATGCAAGGCTTAAAGCACGGTCCGTGCCAAACACTTTCAACAAAAGTTATGACGCCCTGTGCACCAACAGACCCGCTCCTGCGTTACGATATCTGTATGAATATCCAGTTCGCACCAAAGAAGTGCGCGCTGGTTCCAGCCATTACACGTGTTCGCGTATCGCAGGGAGGGAGTTGAAATGGGTTTGTCTTTGGTTCAGAGCCGCGCTCTGTTGGGGCTGGATGCAACCCAGGTGATCGTGGAGGTGCATTTGGCCAATGGATTGCCAAGCTTTACTTTGGTCGGCCTGGCAGAGATCGAGGTAAAGGAAGCCCGGGAGCGGGTGCGCTGCGCCATCCAGAACTCCAATCTCGAGTTCCCGACCAATAAAAAAATTACCGTCAACCTGGCCCCTGCCGATCTTCCCAAAGACTCAGGAAGACTGGATTTGCCCATTGCATTGGGTATTCTGGCGGCAAGTGGTCAGATCGACGGGGCACGACTGGCTGATTACGAATTCGCGGGGGAGTTATCTCTCTCTGGCGAATTGCGCCCGGTACGCGGCGCACTGGCCACCGCGCTGGCTTTGCAGACATCTCACATTTGCACCAAACTGGTGCTTCCCCCCGGAAGCGCTGAGGAGGCAGCACTGGTACCCGGTGCCCAGGTCTACCGCGCCCGGCATTTACTCGATGTCGTGCGCCAGTTTGTTCCGGTCGGCAGCACGCAGGATTCGATTGCGTTGACGCAGCCCTGCGCGGATGACAGCGGCTGGTCGCGCATAGAACACTCCCCCACCGTCAACCCGGCGCACATTGCCGACCTGTCGGACGTGAAAGGCCAGGCGGGGGCCAAACGCGCCCTGGAGATTGCCGCTGCGGGCGGACACAGCATATTGCTGGTGGGGCCACCGGGGTCGGGCAAATCCATGCTGGCCCAGCGCTTTGCCGGCCTGCTGCCCGCGATGAGTTGCGAAGAAGCCCTGCAAAGCGCAGCCATCGGGTCACTCAGTGGTCGTTTCTCGGTCGAGCGCTGGGGCCAGCGGCCTACCTGTAGTCCGCACCACTCCGCCAGCGCCGTGGCGCTGGTCGGCGGCGGTTCGCCCCCGCGCCCCGGTGAAATCTCGCTGGCGCACCACGGCGTACTGTTTCTGGATGAACTGCCCGAGTTTCCACGGGCGGCGCTGGAAGCCCTGCGCGAACCCTTGGAAACCGGCACCATCACCATTTCGCGCGCGGCAAGACGTTCCGAGTTCCCGGCGCGCTTTCAACTGATCGGCGCCATGAACCCTTGCCCGTGCGGCTACCTGGGCTCCACCTTGCGCACCTGTCGCTGCACGCAAGACCAGGTCAACCGCTACCAGTCCAAGCTCAGCGGTCCGCTGATGGACCGTATCGATCTGCATGTGGAGGTGGCAGCGTTACCCAGCGCCGATTTGTTGCAAGCGGCAGCAGGCGAGTCGACAGCGAGCATTCGCACCCGTTGCACGGCCGCACGGCAGCGGGCTGTGGAGCGGCAAGGAAAACCCAATCTGGCACTGCAGGGGCAGGAGATTGACCGCTTCGTTGCGCTCGACGACGGCGCGCTCAAGTTTCTCAATGTCGCCGCTACCCGACTCGGCTGGTCAGCCCGTAGCACCCATCGGGCACTAAAAGTGGCCCGCACCATTGCCGACCTGGCAGGTGCCGAGCGGGTGGAAGTAAACCACCTCGCCGAAGCCATGCAGTACCGCACCAAAATTTCGCGACTTTAGCTTGCTGCGGCGGCGCCAGTGATCCGACAATAGCGCCATGGCAGAGCAATTTTTCGAAATGTTGTGGGACTGCGGGCAGTGCGCAACGCACGGTTTATTGGGCAAGACCCAGCGCCATTGCCCGATGTGCGGCGCAGCGCAAGACCCGGCCAAGCGCTACTTCCCCGAAGAAGGCAAAGAGGTGGAAGTGATGGGCCACCATTTTGTCGGCGCCGACTGGCGTTGCACCTATTGCGATGCCCCCAACTCGGCCGCAGCAGCGTTTTGTGTTGGATGTGGTGGTCCGAAAGACGGTGCGAGGAACGTAGCTCTGGTGCAGGAAGCTACGAACGCCAGCAGCCCGACCCCTGCATCGCCGCCACCCGCCGCGCCTTTAGCCGCCGGGACTCAGACCACCAGTACCCGGTCTGGCGGCTTTCCCTGGTTAAAGTCGCTCATGGCACTGCTTATGGTGGCGGCGTCGGTGGTGGCGTATCTGTTCTTCAGTACCCACGATGAAACCGCGCAGGTGGCCGAAAAATCCTGGAGCCGTGAAATTGACGTGGAACAGTTCACCGCCGTACGCAGCTCGGAGTGGTGCGATGCCCTTCCCTCCGGCGCCTACCAGGTGTCACGCTCGCGCGAGCAGCGCAGTATCCGGCAGGTGGCCGATGGCCAGGACTGCCACGATGTGCGCACCGACAAGGGCGATGGCACCTTCAGCAAGACGCGCGAATGCAGCACCCGCTACCGGGACGAACCGGTGTATGACGACAAGTGCAGTTTCCGCATCAACCGCTGGCAGGTGGTGCGCACTGCGCGCGCCGACGGCGGCGCAAGCCTGGCCCCCGCCTGGCCAACGCCGGGCATCAGCAACAACCTGCTGGCAACCAACACGCTGGGTGCCGAACGGCTGGGCAATGGGCGGGAGAACTACCGCGTGCAGTTGCAATCGAGCCAAGGCAAACGATGGTCCTGCGACCTCAACCCAGGCGAATGGGAGACACTACCGCAAGGCAAGTCGGTAACGTTGAAAGTGCGTGGCACCGGGGGTGCCGATTGCTCCACACTGGCCATCGCGCCTTGACCAGCAGTTGCCCGAGCGGTTCAATCAGCCGGCGCTTGCTCTTTATTTGATAGCTACTCACGCTTGCTGCATATGCCGCAAAGCCACTCTTAGTCTTTAATCGGCACGTTCATCTGGCGCAAATAGGCCTGTACATCCTTGCTGATAGGTCCCGCAGCGCGTGCCTTATCGGCCATCTCGGAAGCACTGGCGGTCTGCCCCAGTGCTGCCAGCGAGACCGCAGACCCGAGCAGCCAGCGCTGCTCGTTCGGGCGCGATTGCAGCGCCACCCTGTAGGCGTGCACACTATCCTGGTGGCGGCCCAGCCGCTGTGCCGCGTTGGCGCGTATGGCCCACAAATCCGCCTGATTGCCCAGATGGGGCTCCAGCCGGTGAAGCAAATCCCACACGGCGCCAAAGTGCCCCTCGGCCAGTTGCATGCGCGTAAGTTCGCGCACCAGGGGAAGCAGGGCCGCGTTGCCGCCACTGGGGCCGGTACGCTCGGCAATCGCCACGGCATCGCGCAGCAACTCCACGGCGGCGTCCTTGCTTGCGGCGTTCCAAAGGGTCTGCGCTTGAGCCAAAGCATCCTGCGCAGCGGTTGCCGTGGTGACCATCGGGCTGGGGGCAGTGCCATGCGAGGCCTGCTGCCTGGCACGGTCGTTGGCTGGTGCCGGTGCGGAACTCGGGCGCGCTACGGTCGCAGGCTCGTTCAGACTGCGCAACCCCAGCGCAGTTTCCATGCGCAATGCCATGGCGGGTGCGGGTACCGCCGCGCCTATGGCGGCTGCCGGCGCACGGACAGTTCCCAGGGACTTCGCGTTCTCAATCTTGCCTTGCCGGGGTGCGGGTTGCGCAGTTGCGGGCAAATCGGGCACCGGTGCCGATGCTTGCACAGAAGGTGCCGGTGCCACCGGCAGCGCCGCAGAAGCAGCACTTGCCACTTTGGCGGCAGGAACCTGCGCCACTGTCACCGCAGTGCCGACTCGGCCCTTCGCCTGCCACCACCCAAACGCTGCTGCCAGGCCCGCAACAGCCAACACCACGGTGGAGACCAGCCCGTAACGCACACGACGGCCTGATGCCTGTTGTGTAAACACTGCACCCACGGCTGCGGTTCCCTGGCGAATGCCCGGAGCAGCCATTACGCTGTCTGGCGTGGTAGCCGACTGTGTGCGCTGGTCGAGATCGCGCAGCATCTTGTTGATGACACTCATTGGCCGCCTCCAAAGCCGGAGCGCACGTCGGCAGCTCCCAGGCTGTCGTGCCCGGCACGTTGCCACGGGATAAGGCGACGCAACCAGTTCGGCCAAATCCGACGCGGGGCCCGCACACCCGGCGTGTCGCCAGCAGCCAGGCTAACGTGTGCGGGCGTGACACGGTGAACGTTTTCGCCATACGCCAGCATCAGGCATTTGTGCGCCAGCACATTCACCATGCGCGGCACACCGCCGCTATATCCTGCAATGGCCGCCGCCGCATCGGCCTCGAACACCTGGGTGTCGGTATGCTCCCCCAGTGCTGCGCGGCTGAGACGATGCTCAAGGTACATGGGCACGCGGTTGGCAAGCATCGGGCCGAGGTACTCGCTGAAGGTGATGCGCTGCAAGAGCTGGCGGATTTCGGGGCGTGCCAGCTTGGCGTCGAGCTCAGGTTGGCCCAACAGGACCAGTTGCAGCAATTTGCGCTTTTCCGTCTCCAAGTTGGACAGCAGGCGCAAGCTCTCAACGGTGCGCACAGGAATGGCCTGGGCTTCGTCAATACAGACCACCACACGCTTATCGGCCTGGCTGTGTTTGAGCAGACTGGCCTGGAGTGCATTGAGCACGTTGTGGCGCGTGTGGGGCTGGCGCACGCGCAGACCGAGTTCACGCGCCAGGGCCATCAGCAAGTCGTCCGGGCCCATGTCGGGATTGGGGATGTAGGCGGTCACGCATTCGCCCTGCAGGGTCTTGAGGAGTTGGCGACACAGCAATGTCTTGCCACAGCCCACTTCGCCCACAATTTTCAGAAAACCCTCACCACTGCGCAACGCCACCAGGAGGGTGTTGAGCGCTGCTTGTGCACCCTCATGCGGGTAAAAAAAATCAGTGTCGGGAGTAATCGAGAAAGGGGCTTCCCGCAGCGAAAAGAACCCCTCGTACATTACTTGTCCGTGGCGCCATCCACGCGCACGATGCGCGCACGGGTCGCATCCATCTCGTCCAGTGCAGCGCGGGACCGCCGTGTCTGCGCTTCCCAGTCTTCGGCGCTGCGGATGATGGTGGGCTTAATCAGCACCACCAGTTCCTTCTTGCGCCCACTATTGGCCTTGTTGCCCAGCAAGCCGGACAGGAATGGGGTGCTGTTGGTGGAGCCCGGCAAGCCGGAAGCGCTGCGGTTGGACTCCATCTGCATCAGCCCGCCAATAGCCACGATGTTGCCGTCCTGGATACGCACCATGGTGTCGGACTCGTTGACCGAACGCGACGCCAGCGGTAGCGGCCCGGAGGGCAGGCCGATGCTTTTGCTTTTTTCTGAAATCGAGGTCACCGACGGGCGCACATGCAAGGTGATGTTGTTCAGGTCGTCAATCTGCGGCGTCACATCCAGCGCAATGCCGGAAAACATGGACGAAATCACCGGCGTAATCGGGTTGATGGTTGTGTTGTTACTTCCCGTTGCCGTGCCCGTGTTGCCCGTGTTGGTGGTGTTGCTGGAAAAACCGGTGACAAAAAACTCGTCGGTACCGACCTTGAGCAGCGCCTTCTGGTTGTTCAACGTGGCAATGCGCGGGCTGCTCAGGATTTGTACATCGCCCCGGGTCTCCAGAAAGCCCAGCACTGCCTGAAATCCTTCGGTGGCCAGCGCCAGCCCAAACACACCACCCGCAGCCGCAGGCAACGCCAAAGCCCCGCTGATAGAGGCGCCCCCCGAGGGCAACCCCGGCACGTTACCCACCACACCGTTGATCAATACATTGTTGGCTGTTCCGCCACCAATGGTGCCCATGACGCCCGTTGCTCCCCCGCCATTGCGCAGCGCGTGCCAGTCGATGCCGCTTTGGTAGCCATCGAGCAATTCAACTTCGACGATCTTGGCCTCCAGCATGACCTGGCGCTCTACGGACAGCTGCGCAGCTTTCAGGAACTTTTCCACCTGGCGCAACTCATCCGGCATGGCACGCACCGCCATGATGCCGGCCTGCGGGCTGGTGATGACACTGCGCCCCTCACCCTGTCCCACCATACCCCGCACTGCGCCAGTCAGCTCGGCCCAGTAATCGGTCTTGGTATTGGTGCTGATACGGCTGCTTTCCACCTGACTGGTTGCACCACCATTTGTGCCTCCAGCGCCTGTGCTGCTTGCGCCGCCAGCTCCTGAATTGGTAGCACCGCCGGAACTACCTGACACCGTGCCAGACGAAACCGACAGCTCGCTGGTGCCCGAACGCTGCGACTGCGGGTAGTTGATGGTGAAAATGCGCGTCTGCAGGGTGGGCGCATAAATAGTGATGCGCCGCCCGTCAATCTTGAAGTCGTAACCGTACACATCACGAATGGCCTCGAGTGCCTCGGTGACGGTGACACCACGCAGGGTGACCGACAAGGTGCCTTTCACGTCCGGGTGCATCAGCATGCTGTAACGCGTGTCGGCCACAATGGCCAGAAACACCTCTCTAGCCTGGGCGTTGTTCACCAGCAAGTCAATGCGGGGTTCTGGCACCGGCGCCGCTTTGGCCGGCGCCGGCTCGGCCAAGGACTCGGTCACGCGCTGAGGCACCGCTACTGGTGGCGCCGACACCTTGGGTGGTGGCATCTCTTCACGCACCGCCTGGGTGACGTCCTGGAACTGCAAGCTGCGCTCGTTGGCGCAACCCGCCAACACCACCACACCCAGCAACAGGGGGGCGGATTTCGATATTCGGAAGAAATCAAACATGGTCACAGTATGCGTCATGGTTTGGGGCCTTTGGATTCTGCCGAGGGTTTGCGCTCAATTCCTGAAAACCGCGGCAGTTTGAGCAATTCTTTGCCGTTGCGCAACCAGATCTCGGTCTCGGCGATACGCATGATGCGGTAGGCACCGATCGACTGACCCACGCCATACAAGCGCGTGCCATTGACCAGAAACGGCTTGTCTTCGCGCACCACGACCGCCACACCTTCCTCGCCCCAGGGCGCTTCGGTCGCGCTGGCCGACAGCGGCTGCGCTGACTGCGCCGGCGGCACGGTCGGGTCGCGCAGGTCTTGCGCCAGTGCGGCTGCACCAGCAAACACCCCCGCCAGCAAACCCATGAAACACGCCAAACTGCGAAACGGGTTCATATCGGCTGCACTCCCAGCACAAATACCTGCAAGGTCAACTCGGGTGGCTGCACTTCACTCTTGAGTGCCAGCGACCCCCATCGCAAGGCCGGCAGCGCACTTTCGAGTTGTTGCACATAGCGCACCAAGGCCGGGTAAGGGCCACTGACGCGCAGCTCCAGTCCTTTCTTGGTCATGCCCGCAGGCAACGCACCAACCACCGCTGGAGCCCCGGCTGCGAGCACCGGGCCAGTTTCTGTTTGCAGTGTTTTGAGCCCGAGCAAAGTCAATCCCTCCTGACGCCGCAGAAACTGCACCAGCACCTGCTCCAGATCGGGGCCATTGTTCGCACGCGGCAGCAAAGCGTTGATATCTTCGTTCAAGGCACCCAGGCGCACGTTCGCCGCTTCGATGTCGGCACGCACCGCCTTGCTGGGGTCCACGGGCTGGGCGACCGCCTTCAGTTCATCACGCAGTCGCCCCAACTCGGCACCCTGGGACGCAAACTGCTGCACCAATTTCTTGTTTGCTGCCATCACCGGGGCCAGCCAAAGCATATCTGCGACAGCCACAACACAGGCAACGATCGACAGGAACAAAAATGCCCGCTCACGCAGACTCATGGCGTCGATCTTGGCCAGCAAGGCCTCCATACGCAATTTGAAATCCTTCATGGCTTGGCTCCTGGCGCAACGGCGGAAGCCGGACGCACCGGCACCGGCGGCTCCTGATTGACCAGCTTGAACGACCACACCGGCCGCGACGGACCTGCGCCCACGGAACTTGCGGCAGCGGGCGCGGGCGCAGCCGCACCGGTCAACACATCCACCACCTTGGCACGCACCTCGGTTTTGTTCTCAACCGTAACCCCCGACAAACGCAAATCACGCATCAGCGGGTGTTGTGCCAATCGCGGCACCCATTCGTTGAGTGCCTGGGTTTCGAGCGTAAAGCCACCTACTTCCAGCCGGCCACGGTCGACCGCCAGCGTGGTGATCCATACCGATGCCGGGATGCTGCCCGAGAGCATCCGCATGCGGTCCGAATGCCCTTCGCCGGGCCTGAACATGCCCTGCCTGACGGCATCCACCAGAACTTCGCGTTGCGCAACGGCGCCCCGGCGCTCTTGCAGTTGGGCCAACAGCGCCGGATCAACTGGCGCCGCGTTGGCCCGGCTTTGGGCAATAGCAGCTTTGAGGCTGGCGATTTCAGCCGCCTGGGTAGCTGTAGTCTGGCGGTAGCTGGCACTGGATTGCTCCAGATTCCAGACCCAGGCGGCAGCCAGCGCGCCACCCACTACCAGCAGCGCCGCCAGCGCTTGCACCAGCGTGAGCGCCGAGAACCGCTGACGAACCGGGCGGAATGTGGCAGCGCAGAGATTGATTTGCTGGGTCATGGCGCTTCAATCAGGCTGCACTGCTATCGTCACGCAACAACAGGCCCAGCAACGGCAGGCAATAGCTGCGATCAGCCTCGCTGCACTCGCCCAGGCCTGGAAACAACGCGTCCAGATTCATCGCAGTCACGTTTTGCCCGGTCTCACGGCTCAACCAGGTAGCCAGGTCTGCGGAGCGCTCACCCGCCTGCACGCGCAAGCCTGAGAGCGGCAAACTGGACCACGACCGGTCCCATAAATCGAGTGAGCGCTGCACCTCCACCACCAGACGCTGGGCCCGGTCGGCGTCGGTCAGCGCCACCGATGCGGTGCCGAGCCCGGACGCGGTGCCGGCATAGTCGGGCACGTACTCGGTGACCGGGGTGTAGCCATCGGGCGCATCGGCAACGACCGCCTCTGCAGGCGTCCACTGCATGGCAAGGAAGCCCTCGGGCAAGTCAAGCCTGCGGGTGTAGTACAGCTCACTATTGACGCTGATGGTGAACAAGGTGTGCTGTGCGTCGGTGATCAACATGGACGCCTCGGCGCGCTGCGGCGTGCCATCCTTCTTGGCCAGGGCGGTTTGCAAGTTGCGCTGGCAGGTTTCCTGCACATCAATGATGCTGACCTGCCAGTCCATGCTGTTGGCCAGGTCCATCGCCGCGCGGATGTGCGCCGTCTGCGCGGCCACCACGAAGATTTGCGGATTGGTCTTTTGCAGGCCGTCACCCAGGTGCAATACGTCAATCGTCAGGTCGTCGATATGCGTGTCCACCATGTCGCGGATCTGGTAGCGCGCGGCCGACTTGAGCTCTTCCTGTGGCACGGAGGGCGCAGGAATCTGCAGAAAATGGTACTGCTCCGGGCGCAACATTACGGTCGCCGCAAGCCCTTTGAGGTTGAGCGCCTGCAGTCGGGCGGAGAACACGTCCAGCGCATCGCTGCCCTGGCGCTCCACGCCAAGTTGCAAAATTTCGAAACTACCATCGGGCCTGGCGCGCGCGCGCACAAACGCAAAAGTCTTGTCCGACCACGACACCGCGAGCTGGTCGCGCGAAGAGCTTCGCTGCCAGAGCCAGCGCATGTTTAAGCAAGCTCCGGGATAGTTGATTGATGATTGGCTAGCATGGCTTCCATTATGGGTGCAATTCTCGGTGAGGTTTACCCCCAACAGCACTCGCACATCGCTCTCATTTTAATAGCTGGTTGCGCCGACCTGTCAACGACAAACTGTTGCTATTTCCTTGGATGGAGATATCCGCCTTAAATTGCTTGAAGAGCGCAGGCATCGCCCTGCCAGAGGGTCTTAGAGGCAGCGCCAATGACAGGTGCAGTCCATCGAGACGATATTTCAGTCGTTGTAGAGTCTTTCGGCCTGAGAGCCTATACTGATCCGATCATCGCTTTGCATTTGCTGCAAAGCGGCAATGCCTTGAACTTGGTTTGCACGCGATTCTTATACATGCTTCACAGATTAATTCTGATCTTGGTCGCGCTATTGATGACAGCGGCGGCCCGGGCAGCACCTTACACGCTACCTGCCCAGTTTGGTAGCGCTACAACGCCATTCGCAGGTTGCACTCAGGTCACGCCAGCTTACTACCGCTGCAGTGGAGACGTTGCCTTGAGCAACAATGACATACTTACTATTACTGCACCACTGACCATGGAAGTCACTGGCAGTTTCAGCACGGGCAATGGCCTGACTATTGTGGGTGGTGCCAGTGGTTTGCAGATCTACGCCCTGGGCAACATCAGCATCGGCAACAACATGTCGGGAGCGGCAAACCTGCGCGCTGGGGGCAGTGTGTCCATAGGCAACAACGGGGCGCTGACCGGCAACATCATCGCCAGCGGGGTGCTGACGATCGACAACAACACGGTAGTGACTGGCGTTTGCAGTCCCACGCATGTACGGTGTACCGGTACGGGAGCAATATCCCCGGCGCTCACCTTCACCAAAACAGCCAGCACCTCACCCATAAACACAGGCGGCGCAGTCAGTTTTACCGTATTGGTAAGAAACGATGGCGCAGCCGGTTCGGCAACCCTTCGGGGGACGACTGTGACGGACGTATTTCCCTGCGGTGGGCTAACGCGCGGAACGCCCGCTGCGTCGCAGGGGAGCGTTGCGACTGGTACTTGTTCGGGCGGCAGTGAAACGCTGGTCTGGAGTGCTGGCGACATCGCTCCCGGCGCGTCAGTGACCCTGACACTATCGGCAACAGGCACGATGCCTGGCAGCTGGGTCAATACTGCGAGTCTCACCTCGCCGAGCCTACTGATCCCAATGGCCACCCAAAGTGCCATCGTGACTGTCAACGCGCCGACCATTAACCAGGTCAAAATGGAGGTGGGTGACCTAACGGTTATCGACACCTACACCAATCCAGTATGGACACAGGTGAACTTTACCCAGGTGTTTGATCGCACTCCGTATGTCTTTACGCTTCCGACAGACGATGGTAATAATTCCGGTGCACACCGCATCCGAAACGTAACGACTACCGGTTTTCAGGTGACCACTGTCGAGCCGGGTCGGCTCGATGGTCGCGACGGCGAGGACGGACCGCACGTCGCTATGGGGCTTTCCTATCTCGCCATCGATTCATGCCCGGGTGGGGTCGCCCAATGCACCCTGACCCTATCGAACGGTGACAAGTGGCAATTGGGCTTTGTCAATACCGCCAGGGCGCAGGCCTACGGCACCGACAAGACCGTAGCGGCCAACTGGGAGCGAGTGAACTTCGCTACAGCTTTCTCGACGCCACCTGCCGTGCTGGTACAGGTGCAAACCATTAATAGCGAAACCGGGATACTGAACGCCACGGGTACGAACTGTGCCACCATCAATGGGGGCAGAGGACCATGCCCTTCCACGCCTTGGCTAACCAGCGCTGTGAATGGAGTAACGGCGACTCAAATGGATGTTGCGCTGGAGCGCTCCGAAGCGCGCTGGGGCAGCGTGACACAATCGGAGGTCATCGCCTACCTGGCGGCCGCGCCAACTGTCGGGCGACAGGAATTTCTCGACGGCGCTGGCAATTTGGTCAAGTACGAGATCATCCGTACGCCGGCACAGTACCTCGGCTGGGGCAGCACAAGCGCAGGCACCTTCTACACCCAGAACTTTTCATCGACATGGGCCCCGGAGGTGCCCAAGGTCATTGCCTCGATGAACTCCCGCAACAACCTGGAGAACGCTGGCAACAACACTACCGGCGATGGAGGCTGGCTGCGGCGTCAGGTTGAGAGCAATGCCAACCAACAAACTCGCGTGCGTATGACCGTGGATGAAGTGCGAACCGGTTCCTTCAATTCTGACAATGATCGCACCAAGAACAACGCGGAAGTTGCCGGCATCTTCGCGTTCAATCGTGGCTTTGCAATTGACCCCGTCAAACTCAACCAGATTCGGATTATTCATGACGGTGCGGCGCAGTCCTGTGTGGATGAGTCCATCATCATCAAGGCCTGTGGCGATACCGCCTGCAACGCGTCTTCTCTCTATGCCGGGCCTGTCACTGCCAACCTGGAGCCCAATAATGCGAGTGCAACTTGGTCTGGTGCGGGTGTGGTCGGCAGTACGCTCAACTTTTCCGGCGGTTCGGCTGCGGTAAACCTTCGCTACAGCGCCGGTGGCAGCATCACACTCGGACTGACTGCGACCCCTATACCGGCCAACGGTGTGGCGTGCTACACCCCGGCCGGAGTGGTAACAAGTTGCACCATGGCGGTGACTGCCTGCGCCTCACAGCTCGTCAACGCCTGTGAGGGTGCCTCCTGCAGTTGCACCAGTTCCAGTTGCACGGCAAACTATGATCGCCTGAACACCAAGTTAACAGGCAACGCATTGAGTTTTGGACTGGTGGCGCTTAGGCAGGTGTCTGGGCAATATGTTCTTGATACCGGGTTTAACGGGGCGGTACAAGTCGATATGGTGGCCAACCAGGGAGCCGGTGTCTGCCCTACGCCGACCAGTGCTGGCGGCTTGTCCGGCAGTTCCCAAAATGTGACATTTAGCCTGGGTCGGCCGATAGCGAGTGGCGTGTATTCGTATTCCGCGGCCAACAACCTAACCCCTTATCGAAACTTGCGTCTGCGCTTCACCCAAGGCTCCCCGGCGTCATCGACCTGCTCTCTCGACAACTTTGCTATCCGGCCACCCATCTTTACCGTGACCTCTAGCAACGCCACCAACAACGCAGTGACTGGAGCGCCCGTCTTCAAAGCGGGGGCGGACAGTTTCAGTCTCACCGCAATGGCGTTGGCGGGTTATGACGGCACACCGCAAATCGACAACACGCAGCTGATCGGCACGCCGACGGCAGGCGCGATTACGGGTGGTTTCCCGGCCGCCACTGCCACCAATGGCATTGCTACCGGCAATACCTTTACCTACAGCGAGGTTGGCAATCTCGGCCTATTGGCCAATGCCGTTTATGACGATAGCTGGAGCGCTGTTGATCAGCCAGGGGACTGCACCAATGACGCCTCCAATGCTCTCGTTGGCGGCAAGATTGGCTGCAAGATTGGTAGCACTGCGGTCACTCAGACGACGGGAGTCAGCGGTTTTGGGCGCTTTGTTCCAAACCAATTCGTACTCACCTCTTCAAGCGTGAGTCCGGCAAGCGGCAGTTTCAGCTATATGGACCAACCGTTTGGCGTCGCCTTCACACTTACCGCTGAAAGGGCCGGTGGCGGCACGACGAAAAACTACGCCGGAAGTTACGCCAAGATCGACCCCGCCACCGTGGCTTTATGGCCGTCCACCACGCTGGGTGCTACCGGCTTCGCGCTGGGTGCTGTCAATAGCGGGGTCGACTTGAGCACACGTCTGTCTGTTGTAGGCACGCCCACCGGGGCCTGGGCCGATGGTGTGGTCACCGTTGCGGCAAACCTGAAATTCAGTCGGCCAAGCACCTTATCCGCAGACGCAACGTGGGGCCCATATGCAGCACTTGACCTTGGCATTGCGCCGCAAGACAGCGACGGCATCAAACTGCTGCCTGCCGCACTCAACCTTGACGCATCCGCACCGGGCGGGGCCGAGCGGCAAAAACTCAACGCTGCAACCACCATACAACGCTTGGGTCGCATCTGGATTCCAAATGCATATGGTTCAGAACGGCTGCCATTGCCTTTGATCGCCACGGTGCAGTTTTACAATGGATCAAGCTGGGCGACCAGCACCACGGACAACGTCACGACGTTCAATACCAATCTGTCCACAGCCGGTGGAAACTTGGTCGCCACAGTGACATCTGGCTTGGCAAGTGGGGTCAGCGTGACAAGCCCTGGGTCATTGGCCGTGGCGGCCGGTGTACGCACATTTACCTTGTCCGCTCCCGGTCTGCGCGGCAGTGTGGACTTGTCGCTCAACGCTCCAAGCTACCTGCTAAACCCGCCTGGCTATGTGTCAAACACCCCTGCCCTCGCCACGTTCGGAATTTTCAAGAGCCCGCTGATCTACCGTCGCGAAAACTACTGACACTATTTACGATAGCGGCTTGCGCTTGCTACGCGACCGTTGGTGCCTGATTTTGCGCATCAGCGCTCCAACGATGCGGAGATACTGCGCTCGATAAACCCAATAGTGCCAGCTGTGCCGCCGGTGGTGGCTGCGACCGATTGAATCTGGAGTATGTACTTGTTGGTGCTCTCCTCGACGTAAGTCGCAACACTGCAGGTGACCGCGACGGAAAAACCGTCGATGGACATCGGGCTGCCAACGGTGGTGGTGCAGGTGCCGGGAGTTAGGGTGCTCGGATCAGCGACAGCGCTGACCTTCCCAACCCCCCACTCCAACCCCGCCCGCGCCGCCCAGTAAGCCCTTGTACCCTGCACGTCTTGCGCGGAAGTGAGCTGCTGGGTATTGGAAAACGACACCATGAAGCCGCCCAGCGCGGCCAAAATCACCACCAGAAAGATCGCAGCTACGGCCGCGAAGCCGCGCTGCTGTTGATCAGCGAATTGCGAGGTCATGGCGTGTTATCAACATGAACTTCATGCTGTAAGGTGACAGATTCGCCGCTCGCGCTGTCCTGGATGCTCAAAACCATACTTACCAACGCATTGCGATTGCGATAGTTTGGATCGGTCCCCGTCAAGTCAAAGGGAGGATAAAAAATAGTGCTGCTGCAACTTACATTGGATGCGACAACTGTCCCTGTGGTTGGGCAACTGGCACTAGGGGTGAGCGTGCTACTTACCGTGCGATATAGCTTTGAGTCGCTTGCATTGCACACGTAGGAAACCATTTTTTCGCCGGATGGCACCACCTGAAAGCGGTGACCGGGGGATTTTAAAAGGTGAGGGAAAGTGAAACTATTAATTTGTATTGTGGTTTCTATCGGACTTCCAGACGTGGTTGGGGCGCTGGCGACGGTACTCCAGTTGGCCCCTGTAGTTCCTGTGTCCGTCGTGTAAGCATCAGTTTCTGGAGGGCCGGTTACACCATCGTTGTAGATCACTATTAGGTCATTCACAGCAATCCGTTGCTCATTGGGCAAAGCAGTACCTGCAAAGTTGGCGTGATCACCTAACATAGCGAAACTTGTGACAGGAGTTTCAAACTGCAAAGCGCCACTGCCATCAGCACGGTAACGCCCACCGGTCTTGGTGGGAATGAATTCCAGGCAGTTGGCACCACTCGTTCGAACGCTATTCGGCAGCGCCTTTCGGACATCTCGCGCGATGCGCCGCACCACGGTATCGGCCACGTCGGTGAGCGCCGCGCGCCGCGCGCTGTCAAAGTAAGCATCAATCGGGCTTTTCATGAAAACCGACACCATGCCGCCGATGGCACCCATGATGACGATCACCATGATCAGTTCGACCAGGGTAAATCCCTGGTGGCGACAGTGGTTGGGAGTGGATTTCATCGTGCGGTTGCCTCCCACGGGCTGACAACGGGCACGGTTAAATCGTCAAAGTGCTTTATGTTGCGCGTGGCCAGGGTTGCGCGACGCGCCATGGCAATGCCGGCAATGAAAGTGTCGCGCATGTCGACCGGGCGACCCCGCGCCTTACGCACGGCTGCCAAGCCAGCAGCCTCAAAAGCAGCGTTAGCGTCAAACAGCAATACCCTGTTCTCCAGATCGTCCTGCAGTATTTGCTCGAAGCGGGCCAGGAGTAGCGTTTTGCGGTGCCCTGCAGGGAGCAACTCGAGACCGTAGCGGGCTTCAAACAGGGTGATGCTGGTAATCCAGATCGATTCGGCGGACTGATCATCCAGCCATGACACCACCTTCGGTTCTGCCGGACTTTGCATCAAGGCCGACAACACGTTGGTGTCCACAATGACCATGGCTAAAAGCCCATGGGCACTATGCGTTGCCCGCGCAGTTCGGGTAGGGGCTCGGCCAGACCTGCATCAGCGAAACGTGCGGCGATGCGCGAACCCAATTTGGGTCGGGCCTGCGTTGGCGTACGCACGGCACGTCGCAAGATCTGACGCACCTCTTCTTCCATGCTCCACCCGTGCTCACTGGCACGCGCCTTCAACCCAGCTTTGACGTCTTCTTCAATATTGCGAACGACTACTTGTGCCATGTAACCTCCAAAGACGAATCGCGAAATGTGCATGATATCGCGATATCAACCACTTTGCCCAGCGGCTCTTATCCTCATGGCAGCAGGCACGATGGTGACAGGTCGCATGCGCGGTAGCCCGTCAGACTGATGGTGCCCTGGGGGCCGGTGACGGACACCACCACTACTTTGACTGCCACGGAGTTCAGTGTGGTTGGAGTTACCGTCACCTTGGGAGAAATGTTGTAGCTACCCAAACCGGTGACTGGCGTCGCTGCTGCATCGGGCTGCACAATGCCCGAGGTGGTAACGTAGTTGTTGTAGTCATCCACACAGTCGTACAGATTGCGGGCTCCCCCGGAAGAAAAGCTGACGGCCGTGCTTGCAGTGGGCTTTTCGTAGTCCTTGAGCAAAATCTCCTCCAACAGCGACTCGGCAATGGCAACCGTCTGCTTGCGGATCATCGGGTCGGCACTGGACTTCACCACCGTATTCATCACGGACAAGATGCCCGCCAACCCGGCAGCCACCACCACGATGAAGATGATGAGCTCGATCAGGGTGAAGCCGCGCTGAAGCCTGCTGTAAACAGGGCTAGTCATGCACGTACCCTGTGGATGCTTCCACCACCACGTCGGCAGCGTTGTCGATCTTGATATTCTGGGTGGCCATCGCTGCGCCCGAGTCATCAATGGGTCGGCCCAGGCCATCAAAGTTGAAGTTGAGCGGGGGCGTCGTGGTGTTGTAAGTCACACCAGTCCAGGCCTTGATGGTGGGGCTGCCGTTGGGCCCGGTCAGCGCAGCGGGGGTCGCGCAATCGAAGGTCGACGGATTTGCGGAAATGGTCAGCGTGGCGGTTGTGCTGGTAAATGTGACACATACGGTACGGCGCTGCGCAATAGCCGCTTTCTGCGCATAGCGCAGCAAACCCAGGGTCTCGTCATGGAAACCGCGGGCGTAAAAGTCGTTGCTGTTGAACATACGCGGTGCGGCATACACAGCGAGCACGCCCAAAATGACGATCACCATGATGAGTTCCACCAGCGTGAAGCCACGCGAACCCGTCCGACCTCTTGGGTGACAGGATCGCACAACTGTGCTGGTGTACGAAAGGGTCATGGGCGTCGCTTCATTTGCTACTATTTTAGTAGCTGCTTACGCAATGTCTACGGGCGAAATGGGCACATTTTGCATAAATGTAACGTGGTCGTACACAGCATCCTGCGTCAGACTGGCGCCCACCGATTCCAGCCACAAGGGCGCACCCGCAGCCAGCACTTCATGCTGTAAGGCACCATCGGCGCCTCGGCGGTAGACCTCGATGTGGCGCCTGTCCTGGGCGATCAGCACGTATTCGCGCAGGCTGGGCAGGGTGCGATAGGCCAGCAGCTTTTCACGCCGGTCGGTGCTCTCGGTGGTTGGCGACATTACCTCAATCACGGTGCTGGGTTGCTCCTTGTAGTGGCTGTGTGCATCCGCCGGGTTGCAGACCACCATCACGTCGGGGTAGTAGAAAGCGTTCCACTCGGCCACGCGCAGTTTCATGTCGGCAATGAAAACCCGGCATGGCCCGCCACGCACCAAGCTATGCAACCCGGCGAAGACATTGCCGGCGATCAGGTTGTGCGCCTCGCCGGCACCGGCCATTGCGTAGACCTCACCGTCGACATACTCATGGCGAATGCCGCCGCTTTCCTCGGCACTCAGGTAGTCTTCGGCGCTGGGTTTGGGCTGGTAGGCGTGTTGCATGGCGTTGCTTTGCAAATGGTTGACTGGCAGTCAGTCTGTGAGATCGAAGGGGTTAATCCTTTTGATATTACCGCGTGCTGGTCACAAGCGCCTAGCCCCCTGCAGCAAATCCCAGGGGCAGATGCACCTGCCTTGTATTCGCATTGACGATACAGAGTTGTGTACTAATTTTCTATACAGAGGAGTATCCCTATGTCCATCGCCCAAGCCAGTGAGGCCGTATCCATCAACATCCGCGCCAAGGCCAGACAGCGCGACTTGATAGACCAGGCGGCGGACCGCTTGGGCCGTAGTCGGTCAGACTTCATGCTCGACGCTGCGTGCCGCGAGGCCCAAAATGTATTGCTCGACCAGGCGTTCATCACCGTGGATGGCGAAACCTTTGCCAAGTTCCAACAACCCATAGACGCTCCACTGCCACCCACCGACAAGTTGCGCCGCCTCCTCAAAACGCCAGCACCCTGGGAGAAATGACTTTGCTGGCGTTACAGGCTCCGGCACCGATAGATGCGAGCCATCTGCATTCGACATTCGACAGCGGCGAACCGCACCTGGACGAGTGGCTGAAAAAACGCGCGCTCAAAATCCATGCCTCGGGCGCGTCGCGCTGCTTCGTGCTCTGTAATGGCGAGCAATTCATTGGCTACTACAGCCTGTCTGCGGGAGCCATCAGCCATGCGGCATCACCCAAGGCTTTGCGGCGCAATATGCCAGATCCGTTGCCCGTACTGTTACTGGGACGTCTGGCGATTGACAAACACCATCAAAATCAGGGCATCGGCCAAGCACTGCTGCGTGACGCCATGTCTGAACAAGCCAAGCGGTTCTATCTTTCCAGAGGGTTTGTGCTGCCACCCCACGAGCCGATGACGCTGTTGATGACGATTGAAACCCTGCGCTGCATTTTGGCCGAGCCAACAACGGCGAACCGTCATTATTGACGGCTCAAACAGAACCTTGAGAGACGCTATAGTCTTGATAGTCGGTCACGCTTGCTGGATGGGCGCTGCGAGGCAGAATGAACGATCTGAAATTACCTGGTTGGCGGACTAATTGGGACCTGACACCGATTTCCAAGCCCTTCTGGAGCTACCAGGGAAACTGAGATCAAATCAACTTTGATCAGCGCTTCCTTAATTTCCAGCAGCAACCACGTCAAAGGTAACAGCTGTAGCTGGCGTGTATCCGGCCAAGGTCAGAGTACAGTTGAAAACTGTACCATTTGTGCTGGATTCTGTTGATCCCGATGTAACAGCGACAGAGTAGCCAGTTGGCCACACACTACCGCTCAGGGCATTTTTAATCGAATCGCATGTTGCAACAACTTTGCATTTGGTGGGGGCGCTTGCAGCAGTTGAAATGGCACATCCCGCATAGTTAATTGATGAAGCTGACGCCGCAGCACCTGCAACACCCTTCATGGAGGCTAACTGAGCATCCCCCTTCAAATCCACAAACTTAGGCAACGCCACCGCTGCCAGCACGCCCAAAATCACGATCACCATCACCAGTTCGATCAAGGTAAAGCCGCGTTGGTTTTGTTTCATAGTAGTCACCTGTAAATTTTGAATGCTAAGACCGCTCGAGAGTGTTCACTGTGCGCTGCCGCACCAGTTCAACAGAACCCGTACCGGCAAATTCTAGTCCACAAGTCTTGCGTTGTGCATGAACTTTGTGTAACAAATGCTTGATTTGAATGGCTAAAGTCAAGCAAACCGTCATTGCAGCACCTCGCCTTGCCACACATAGCGGTCGGTTGGGGTCACCTGAAACGGCCCGGGTGGGGGGCTGATGCGAAACCACAGGGTGGGGTCGGCCGAGGCGTTTTCCAGAAACTGCGAGTGAACCGGGGTATAGACAATGCACACGCACTCGGCATCAAACATCCAACTGCCCAAGGGTTGCTCGCCCTTGACAGGTTGGCCCACGTAGTTGGGGGGCGTGGGCTCAAGCAGCAGAAAGGGGTTGCGTTGCCCGAGCGCAACGTTTCGGGCATTGCCGTCGATTTGCTGCTTCAAATGGTCCAGAACGAAGGCGGTGCGTATGGACCCCAGGGTGGATTTGATGGCCGCAACCTCTGCCTGGCCCTGCACGATCCGAACCTGGCGGCCAAAGATACCGATCAGCAGCAGAACGACTACGGTCAAAATGCCCCACTCCAGGAGCCGGCCCGATTGCACCCGCATCAGCCACCACCCTTGCCCATGGCGGCCGATCCCATATTCCACAGTGGTAAGAACACGCCCAGCGCCAGCAGCAGCACCAATGCGCCGATGACGGCCAGCAGAATAGGTTCAATCGCTGCCGACAGCCCTTTGATGGCGTAGTCGGTATCGCGCTCGTACATTTCGGCAATCTCGAACAAAAGGTTGTCGAGCTCGCCGGTTTCTTCACCCACGTTGATCATTTGCAGCACCACCGGAGTAAATACGCCGGTGGCTGCAGCACAGCGGGAGATGCTCTCGCCACGCTCGATGCCGTCGCGCATCTGTTCGATGCGGCTGCCGATGTAGGCGTTGTCTACCGTTTGCGCCACCACCGTGAGCGCCTGCACCAGGGGCACGCCGCTTTGGCTCGACAGGGCAAAGCTGCGCGCAAAACGGGCCAGGGTGGCTTTGAGCACGATGACGCCCACAATCGGCAGTTTGAGCTTGCGCGAATCCCAGCGGTAACGTCCCTCGGGGGTGCGCAGGTAGGCGCGTATGCCCAGCCAGGCCGCAATCGACCCCCCAATCAGCAGCGGCCACCATTTCAGCGTCCAGGACGAAAAGCCCAACAAGCCGCGGGTGATGAGCGGCAACTCGGCGTTGAAGCCGGCAAACACTTTGGCAAACACCGGGATGACAAAGATGTTGAGAATGACGATAGCCACCGCCATGGCAATCAGCACAAACGCCGGGTAACGCATGGCTTGCTTGATGCGCTCGCGCACATCACGCTCAAACTCCATGTGTTCGGTGAGGCGGTTGAACACCTCGGTGAGGCGCCCGGTCATCTCGCCCACTTTGATCATGGAGATGTAAAACCCGCCAAACAGGTCCACATGCCGATTGAGCGCCGCCGAGAGTTCGCGGCCCTGGTCCAGGCTGGAGCGGATGTCTTTCAGCAGGTCGACCATGGCGGGCTTGTCGGCCGACGCCTCCAGACCGGCAAAGGCCCGCAATATAGGCACTCCCGCCTTGTTCAGGGTGTACATCTGGCGCGAGAACACCAGCACATCGTCTTCAATGACGGGCTTGCGGTTGAGTTTCTCCAGCCAGTTTTCGCCGCTGGACTCCGACGCCACCACGCTCAATGCAATGTGCACTGGCGAAATACCGATGGCCAGCAACTGGTCGGCTACACCCCCTTCGGTCATGGCCTCGAGCTGGCCGGTGACCGACTCACCCCGGTTGTTGCGGCCTTTCCAGGTGTAAATGGCCATACAGGCTATTCCTGCGTCTCGGCGTCAGCGTCTTGCACTTCAAAGCCGATACGCATCGCCTCGGCCAGTGAAGTTTTGCCCTGGCGTACCAGCTCCAGCGCATGGAACGGCATGGTCTGGCCCTTCATGCGCTCACGCGCGGCGCGCAGGAAAGTGGCTGGGTTGCCTTGGGAAGCGGCTTGGGTGAGGGTGGCGTCCATCTCCAGCAGTTCGTAGACGCCCTGGCGCCCCGTGTAGCCGGTGCCATTGCAGGCTGAGCAGCCCAGGCCGCGCTTGGCGGTGATCGGCGCCGTGCCGGCCAGCAAGCCAGTCAGCCAGGTTTGCTCCTGCGCGTTGGGTGTGTGGGGCGCTGCGCACTCCACACAGTTCAAACGCACCAACCGCTGGGCAATCACTGCCTGCAGAGAGGTGGACACCATGAAGGCGGGCACGCCCATGTCGAGCAGGCGAAACGGTGTGCTCATGGCGTCACGCGTGTGCAGGGTGGAGAGCACCAGGTGGCCGGTAATGGCTGCGCGCAAGCCGATTTCGGCGGTTTCGGCGTCACGCATTTCGCCCACCAGAATCACGTCGGGGTCCTGGCGCAGGCAGGAGCGCAGCACCTTGGCAAAGGTGAGCTCAATCTTGTCGTTCACCTGCACTTGCGTGAGGCCGGGCAAGCGGTACTCCACCGGGTCTTCCACCGTGATCACCTTGAGTTCGGCGGCGTTTACTTCGGCCAGTGCGGCATAGAGTGTGGTGGTTTTGCCGGAGCCCGTGGGGCCGGTCACCAGCACCATGCCGGAGGTGCGGCCCAGCACTTCGCGAAAGCGCTTGAGCATGTCGGGCGGCATGCCAATGCTATCCAGCCGGCGCATGCCCGCACCTTGCATCAGCAAGCGCATCACCGCCGACTCGCCGTAGGTGGCGGGCAAAGTAGACAAGCGCACGTCAATCGTGTGGTCGCGCAGGCGCACGCTGAATCGCCCGTCCTGCGGCAGGCGTTTCTCGGAAATGTCCAGGCCCGCCATGAGTTTCAAACGCTGCGCCAGCGCGCCGCCAATGCGTTTATCGGCCTGGGTTTGCGTTTGCAGTACGCCGTCCACCCGCACGCGGATCTGCAGGCTGTCTTCCTGCGGTTCGATGTGCACGTCTGACGCGCCCACTTGCACCGCGTCTTCAAACAGCGATTGCAGCAAGCGCACCACGGGCGCGCCTTCGGTGCCCACGGTGGCCGTGAGTTCGCCGAAGTCGACGGCGTCGCCAATGTCTTTTTCCAGGGCACGGGCCAGGCCACTGATCTCTTCGGTACGCCGGTAGAGCCGGTCAAAAGCGGCCGCCAGCTGACTCTCGGGCACGGCGGCAATCGAGATGTCGCGTTTGAGAATACGGGTCAGTTCGTCGTACGCGAAGACGTCCAGCGGGTCTGATAGCGCCACCAGCAGCGTGCTGCCCTTGTCTTCGAGCGCCAGCGCCTTGAAGCGCCGCGCCGACGATTCGGGCAGCAGCTTGATCACATCTGCCCGAAATGGAAAGGTCTTGAGGTTGACAAAGGGGATACGCAGCTGCCGCGCCAGGCCGTTGGCCAGCAGCTCCTCGGTGATCACGCCGGTCTCAATCAGCAAGCGCCCGACCTTTTTGCCGGTGGAGCGTTGCAATTCGAGCGTTTGCTGAAGCTGCTCCATGGAGATCAGCTTCTGCTGCACCAGCACGTCACCCAACCGCAGCTTTTCGGGGCGACCCGACGGCGGGCGCGGTGCTTCGGGGGATGCGGGCGCGCCAGGCGTTGCCGTTGCATTCATGCGCTAATCCTTGTGGGGGTGTAGAAAAAAATCATAGCACGCCACGCAGTAACGATGGGCGCTGCTTAGAGATTGGGTGCCAGCAGACGCTGCAAATCGCTTGCCTCCAGCCCGCGCCGCGCCGCCAAGTCCTGCAGCTGGTCGGCACCGATCTTGCCGACGTTGAAGTAACAGGCGTCCGGGTGCGCCAAGTAGAAGCCGCAAACGCTGGCGGCCGGCGTCATGGCCATGCTGTCGGTCAGGCCCATGTCGATCTCCTGGCACTGCAGCAGATCAAACATGGCTTGCTTGGCGCTGTGGTCGGGGCAGGCGGGGTAGCCGGGCGCCGGGCGGATGCCCTGGTACTTCTCTGCAATCAGATCGGTGGCGGACAGCGCTTCGGCGGCGGCGTAGCCCCACAGGTCGGTACGTACTCTTTGATGCAACAGCTCGGCAAAGGCTTCTGCCAGCCGGTCTGCCAAGGCCTTGAGCATGATGGCGGAGTAGTCGTCGTGGGCAGCCTCGAAGGCGGCTGCGCGCTTGTCGGCACCCAGGCCGGTGGTGACGGCGAATAGGCCGACGTAGTCTTCAAAATTTATGCCTTTTTGCCCTGTAGCGCCCGCAGGGACTGCGTGACCAGCTCCTGAAACGATAGCATTTTCAGGTGCCACAAAGTCCGCCAGGCAGCGGCTGGGCATTTGCTGACCGTCGATTTCCTGCTTCTCGGTCTGCTGGCGCAGGCCATACCAGGTCATGGCACGCTGGCTGCGCGTCTCGTCCGTGTAGAGGGCAATGTCGTCTCCCGCATTGACTGCGTTGGCGGGGTATAGCCCCACCACGCCATTGGCGGTGAGCCAGCGGCCATCGACGATCTTTTTCAGCATGGCCTGCGCATCGGCAAAAACCCGCTGCGCTTCTGCACCGACCACGGCATCTTCCAGAATTGCGGGGTAGGGTCCGGCCAGATCCCAGGTCTGGAAGAACGGGCCCCAGTCGATATAAGGCACCAACTCACCCAGGTCGTAATTCTTGAACACACGTCGGCCGATGAACTTGGGCGCTTTGGGCTGGTAGTTCGACCAATCGATCTGCGTCTTGTTGGCGCGGGCCTTGTCCAGCGGCCACAGCGGTGTTTGCTTCTTGTTGGCGTGCTGCTGGCGCACTTTCTCGTAGTCGAGGTTGATTTCACCCACAAACGCCGCCGCTCCCTCGCCCAGCAGGCCTTGCGCCACGCCCACGCTGCGCGAGGCGTCGGGCACATAGACCACCGGGCCTTCGTAGTGCGGCGCAATCTTGACGGCGGTGTGCACCCGGCTGGTGGTGGCGCCGCCGATAAGCAGCGGCATCTTGCGGCTGCGAAAGTAATCGTCCTTCTGCATCTCGCCCGCCAGGTAGCTCATTTCTTCCAGGCTGGGGGTAATCAGGCCCGACAGTCCAATGATGTCAGCCCCCTCGGCCTTGGCGCGAGCCAGTATTTCATGGGCCGGCACCATCACGCCCATATTCACCACATCAAAGTTGTTGCACTGCAAAACGACGGTGACGATGTTCTTGCCGATGTCATGCACGTCGCCCTTGACGGTAGCGATCACAATTTTGCCCTTGGCCTTTGCTTCGCCACCGGCTTGCACCAGCGCCAGCTTCTCTTCCTCAATATAGGGCAGCAAATGTGCCACCGCCTGTTTCATGACGCGGGCACTCTTGACCACCTGCGGCAAAAACATCTTGCCCTGGCCAAACAGGTCGCCTACCACGTTCATGCCGTCCATGAGCGGGCCCTCGATCACATGCAGCGGACGGCCCCCTTTGGCGAGGATGGCGCGGTAGGCCTCTTCCGTGTCCGCCGCAATAAAGTCGGTAATGCCATGCACCAGCGCATGGTTCAGGCGTTGCCCCACCGACACCGGCGCGTCTGCGGTGCCGCGCCACTCCAGTTTCTTGCTGTCGTCCTTCGCCGCGCCCTTGGCGTTTTCGGCAATCTCGACCAGGCGCTCACCGGCATCCGCACGTCGATTCAGCACCACGTCTTCCACCCGCTCGCGCAAGCCAGGCTCCAAGTCGTCGTACACACCGACCATGCCGGCGTTGACGATACCCATGTCCATGCCCGCTTTGATGGCATGGTAGAGAAACACCGTGTGGATGGCCTCACGCACCGGGTCGTTGCCACGGAAACTGAACGACACGTTGGATACGCCACCAGACACCTTGGCACCGGCCAGGTTGGCCTTGATCCAGCGCGTAGCCTCAATAAAGTCGACCGCGTAGTTGCTGTGCTCCTCGATGCCGGTGGCAATGGCAAAGATGTTGGGGTCGAAGATGATGTCCTCGGGCGGGAAACCCACCTCGTCGACCAGGACGCGGTAGGCACGCTGGCAAATCTCGATCTTGCGCTGGTAGGTGTCGGCCTGACCTTGCTCGTCAAACGCCATTACCACGGCGGCGGCACCGTAGCGGCGCACCAGCGTGGCCTGGCGTTTGAATTCTTCCACGCCTTCTTTCATGCTGATGGAGTTGACAACGCTCTTGCCCTGCACGCAGCGCAGGCCAGCCTCGATCACGCTCCATTTGCTCGAATCAATCATCACCGGCACGCGCGAAATGTCGGGTTCGCTGGCGATCAGGTTCAGAAAGCGCACCATGGCGGCCTGGCTGTCGAGCATGGCCTCGTCCATGTTGATGTCAATGATCTGCGCACCGTTTTCCACCTGCTGTCGCGCCACAGCCAGCGCCTGCTCAAACTCGCCGTTGAGAATCATGCGGGCAAAGGCTTTGGAGCCCGTGACGTTGGTGCGCTCGCCAATGTTGACAAAGGTGGCACGGGGCGTGTTCCCGTCGCTGCTATCGGCCGACGCTGCCGCGCCAATAACCACCGGCTCCAGACCGGACAACAACATGGGGGGAATGGACTTCAATGACATGGATCTCACCTGGGTTTGAGAAAGAAATGTTCAGGTGAGCGCCGTTGGAACATCCAAGCCTGACAGGTCTTTGGCACCTGCTGCAACGCTCCTTGGATGCGCTGATTTTAAGGGCCAAACGGCGCAAACGCAGTGTCGTTTGCGGGTGCACTGCGGTAACATCAGCGTTTTCGGCAATGCCACCCACCCGCTTTGATCGATGGTCGACTCTACTCCTGACATTTCGCCAGACCCGGACCACGATGCTTTTGAGCGCGCCGCCGAGTGGCTAACCGCCCCGAGCGCACTGCTTCATCTGTCGCTGGAAGAGGCGCGCGTGGTGGTGGGCTACATGAGCCCCCGATTTATTGCGGCCGACACCACCTTCATCAAGGAAGGCGACGCCCACGACGATGGTTTCATGGCCCTGGTGCTTGACGGTGAGGTGATCGTCGAAGGCATTACGGTGAGCCGCACCGAACCGGTCACCATCACGGTACTCGGCCCCGGAAGTCTGGTGGGCGAGGTGGGCTTGGTGGATCGGGAGCCGCGCTCGGCGTCGTGTACCACATGCACCGACTCGCTGTTTGCCATTCTGACCCGTGAGGCGTTGGCCGGCCTGATTGCCGAACAACCCAGCCTGGGTGCCAAGTTGCTGCTGGCGATCGCCGCGCGCTTAGCCGAGCGGCTGCGCGACAACGCGCGCAAACTGCGCCTCTACGCGAAACTGGCCAAGGCCATGCAGCAAGAGCTCGACCGCATGGCCCGCTCCTCGTTTCAATAGGTTTGGATCTGCCGTCTGGCCGCCCAAAGGCAGATTGCGCCCCAATCCCTTTCAGGCCGCTTCCTTGTAGAAAAAGGCACGCGGCAAGGTGCGCCCGGGTATCGGAGCCACCGCCTGCGCGATGGCACCGATATGGTCGGGCGTGGTGCCACAGCATCCCCCCACAATATTGACCAGCCCGTCCGCAGCAAACTCACGGACCAGACGTGCTGTCACGTCGGGCGTCTCGTCAAACCCCGTGTCGCTCATCGGGTTGGGCAAGCCGGCGTTGGGGTAGCAACTGATAAAGGTATCGGGCGCTACGCGATGCAGTTCCTGGATGTACGGCCGCATCAGCGCAGCCCCGAGCGCGCAGTTCAGGCCAATGGCCAAGGGGCGCGCGTGGCGCACGCTGTGCCAGAAGGCCGTGACGGTCTGGCCGCTCAGGATGCGACCGGATGCATCGGTCACCGTGCCACTGATGATGAGGGGCAAGCGCTCACCTGAAACTTCGAAATATTCTTCGATGGCAAACAACGCCGCTTTGGCGTTGAGCGTGTCAAAAATTGTTTCAACCAGTAGCACATCGGCACCGCCTTCGACCAGCGCTTTAACCTGGTCGTAGTAGGCGGCGCGCAGTTCTTCAAAACTCACGTTGCGCGCGCCGGGGTCGTTCACATCGGGGCTGATGCTGGCCGTTTTGGGGGTTGGGCCTAGGGCACCCGCCACAAAACGGGGCTTGTCGGGCGTGGAGTACTTGTCGCAGGCCGCGCGGGCAATACGCGCCGAGGCGAGGTTCATTTCAATGGCCAGGTGCGCCATGTCGTAATCGGCCTGGGCCACGCTCGTGGCACCAAAGGTATTGGTCTCGATCAGATCTGCGCCCGCAGCGAGGTAACGTTCGTGGATGTCGGCAATGACGTCGGGGCGTGTCAGGCTCAGGAGTTCGTTGTTGCCTTTCACATCGCGATGACAATCCTTGAAGCGCTCGCCCCTATACTGCGCCTCGCCGAGCTTAAAGCGCTGGATCATGGTGCCCATGGCGCCGTCGAGAATGGCAATGCGGTGCGCCAAAATGCCCGGCAAGGCCTGGGCGCGGGTGTAAGTCACTGGTTTCATGGGTGCGCGATTTTAATTCACAATCTGCGCGAGCAGCGACAATAACGCCTTCTTTGGCCCTCAAGCCACGACTTAGTTGCGCAAGCAGCTCCTTTTTTAATAGCATTCACCGCTTTATCCATGAGTTCCTCCGCGTCGCTCGCCGGCATCTTGCGCGAGGTATTTGGCTACCCCGGGTTCCGTGGCCCCCAGCAAGCCATCATTGAGCATGTGACCGCAGGTGGCGATGCGCTGGTGTTGATGCCTACCGGTGGCGGCAAGTCGCTGTGCTACCAGATTCCTGCCATTGCACGGCAACGGGCGGGTCTGGGCGTAGGCATTGTCATCTCGCCTTTGATCGCGCTGATGCACGACCAGGTGGGCGCGCTCCATGAGGCGGGTGTCAGCGCCGCTTTTCTCAATTCCACCTTGTCCTCTGAAGAGGCTTCGGCGGTGGAACAGCAGCTATTGCGAGGTGAACTCACCCTGCTGTATGCCGCGCCGGAGCGCGTGACCACGCCGCGCTTTCTGGCGTTGCTGGCCGCACTGGCGCAGCGCGGACACTTGAGCCTGTTTGCCATTGACGAGGCGCATTGCGTGAGCCAATGGGGGCATGACTTTCGGCCCGAGTACCGCGCCCTGACCGTCTTGCACGAGCGCTTCCCGGGCGTGCCACGCATGGCGCTCACCGCCACGGCCGATGCGCTGACGCGCGAAGATATTCTGGAGCGGCTGCAGTTGCAGGACGCACGGGCCTTTGTCAGCAGTTTCGATCGGCCCAACATCCGCTACACCATTGTGGAAAAGCGCGATGGCACGCAGCAGTTGTTGCGCTTTATCCAGCGCGAACATGAAGGCGAGGCCGGCATTGTGTACTGCCAGTCGCGCCGCAAAGTGGAGGACGTGGCGCAGACGTTGGTCGATGCCGGCATCGACGCGATGCCCTACCACGCCGGGCTGGACGCCAAGATGCGCCAGCGCAACCAGGACCGGTTTTTGCGCGAAGACGGCATGGTGATGGTGGCGACCATCGCATTCGGGATGGGGATCGACAAGCCTGATGTGCGCTTTGTCGCCCATCTGGACATGCCCAAGAACATTGAAGGCTACTACCAGGAGACCGGGCGCGCCGGGCGCGATGGCCTGCCCGCGCACGCCTGGATGGGCTACGGCCTGCAGGATGTGGTGAACCAGCGCCGCATGATCGACGAAAGCCCGGCCGAGGAAGAGTTCAAACTGGCCCTGCGCGGAAAGCTCGACGCGTTGCTGGGCTTGGCCGAGGCTACCGATTGCCGCAGAGTGCGCCTGCTCGCCTACTTTGGTGAGCAGATGGCGGATGGGGAAAACGGCGGCAGCGCAAATGGGACGGGACGCTACAACTGCAGGAATTGTGACAACTGCCTGCACCCGCCCGAAGTCTGGGATGGCACCGAGGCCGCACGCAAGCTGCTCAGCACCATCTACCGTATTCGCCAGCAAAGCGGGATGTCGTTTGGCGCCGGCCACCTGATGGACATCGTGCGGGGGAAGGTCACCGAGAAGGTCACCCAGTATGGGCATGCGTCGCTCAGTACCTACGGTGTTGGGGCTGACTTATCGGAAGTGCAGTTGCGTGGCGTGCTGCGCCAGCTGATTGCCATGGGCGCGGTGGCGGTAGACGCACAGGCTTTCAACACTCTGCAGCTCACGGAGAAGTCGCGGGCTGTATTGAGAGCAGAAGTTAGCGTGCAACTGCGCGAATCGGTCTCCAGCCCGGCGAGTCGCAAGAAAAAGCGTACAGGCGCCGGGCTGGCAGCCATTCGGGCTCCCATTGCGCTGGATGGCGCTGCGTTGGAGCGCTATGCAGCGCTCAAGGCATGGCGTGGAGAAGTGGCCAGAGAGCACAATTTGCCCGCCTACGTGATCTTTCACGACGCAACGCTGGCGGCGATTGCCCACAAATCACCTCAGACGATGGAGGATTTGCAAGGAATCAGTGGCATTGGGGCCAAGAAACTGGAAGCCTATGCGCAGGAGGTGCTGCGCGTCATCGCGGCTGTCTAGTGGCGGCGAAAGCAGCTCTCGTAAGACATGGCCGCACCTGACATGGTGTTTTGCAGGCGGGTGATTGCTCGGCTGTGGCGTTCGCCGCAAGTCTTGTCGGCTACATGCTGGCGGTGGTGCTGGATCAGCGCCTGAAATTTGGTACGGCAAGCGTCCAGGACGCCTGCGAAATTGAGCGCAATGTAGGCATTATGGTCGGCGTTGGTGCTGCGGAACTCGTCTGACCAGTAGTCAAACAGTTGCCACTGGTATGTGCCTTTTTCAGGGACCTTGATGGTAATCGTGTGCATATCAACTCTACGAGGTGGTGAAAATAGACACTTTTGAGAACCATTGTGCGGGTGGTGAAACCCGCTGGTGCTGTTTGGCATCTGCTCAGGTACTATCACGCGCCAGCCGCTCATACGGTTGACAGGAATAATTCCGACGCGCAAAAAAAGCTGCCGCTTTTCGTTGTCCCTGCACACAGACTGCCCATGATCCACCACGATGACATCCTCGCCGCAGCTCGCCGGTTGCAAGGGCACTTGTTGCTGACGCCCTGCGTGGCATCGAAAACACTGTCTGAAATTACAGGCGCACAAGTTTTTCTGAAATTTGAAAATCTGCAATTTACCGCCTCGTTCAAGGAGCGCGGGGCCTGCAACAAGCTCGCCCAGCTTTCGCCTGCCGAGTCGGCGCGAGGCGTTATTGCGATGAGTGCGGGCAACCATGCGCAAGGCGTGGCCTATCATGCGCAGCGTTTGGGTTTGCGGGCGGTGATCGTGATGCCGCGCTTCACGCCCGGTGTCAAAGTGGAGCGGACACGGGGGTTCGGTGCCGAAGTGATTCTGCATGGCGACGCCCTGGAAGAGGCGCGCAGCCACGCGCTCGCGCTGGCAGAGCGCGAACACTTGACTTTTGTGCATCCATTTGATGACGACGCCATCATGGCCGGGCAAGGCACCGTGGCCCTGGAAATGCTGCAGCAGGTGCCGGAGTTGGACACTCTGATCGTGGCAGTGGGCGGCGGCGGACTCATCGCTGGCATGGCCACGGTAGCCAAAGCGCTCAAGCCGGACATGGAAGTGGTGGGCGTGCAAACCAGCCGCTTCCCGGCCATGGTCAACCTGATCAAGGGCACCCAACACCCGCAAGGCGCCAGCACCATCGCCGAGGGAATTGCCGTGGGCTCGCCAGGTGCGTTGACCCGCGCCGTCATTGCACAACGGGTGGATGACATGGTACTGGTCGATGAGGGTGATATCGAACAGGCGCTGGTGATGCTGCTGGAGGTGGAGAAGACACTGGTGGAAGGCGCTGGCGCGGCGGGCCTGGCGGCATTGCTCAAGTACCCGCAGCGATTTGCCGGGCGGCGCATTGGCCTGGTGCTTTGTGGTGGCAACATCGACCCGCTGCTGCTGGCGTCGATCATCGAGCGTGGCATGGTGCGCGCCGGGCGCCTGACGCGTATTCGCGTCAGTGCCCGTGATGTACCCGGGTCGCTGGCGCACATCACCACGGTGGTCGCCCAAGCGGGCGCAAATATCGACGAGGTGCATCACCAGCGCGCCTTCACCATGCTCTCTGCCCAGAATGTGGAAGTGGAATTGGTGGTGCAAACCCGAGGCCACACCCATGTAGCCGATGTGCTGGAGGCGTTGCGTAGCTCAGGCATGGATGCGCAGCGCGTGTAGTCGTGCGAATTAGGGTATTCCCGCATAACCCTATGCTTCGTTTGCATAACATTCGGGTCTAACTCCGATGTAACTGCGGTACCTGTTCCTAAAATTGGGACTGTTTGACGCTGCTGTTTGCGTCAGGCTTACGGTGTGTTGGCGAGCCGTTTTCCCAAAGGGGTGCCGCCTTTTGGCAAAACGCTTTTTCAACTAGGAACTTTTATGAACGCATCCACGACCCGCGACCTCAACGCGCCAAGCTACGTCAAAAATCCCAAACTGGTTTCCTGGGTTGCCGATATGGCCGCCCTGACCCAACCCAAGGACATCTACTGGTGTGATGGCTCTGATGAGGAGTACCAACGCTTGTGCCAGTTACTGGTGGACGGTGGCACCTTCAGAAAACTCAACCCGGCCAAGCGACCCAACAGCTTCCTGGCCTGCTCCGACCCCAGCGATGTGGCGCGTGTCGAAGACCGCACCTATATCTGCAGCGAGAAAAAGGAAAACGCCGGCCCCACCAACAACTGGATGGCACCTGCCGACATGCGCAAACTGCTGCAGACCGGGCAAGCCGACGGAACACCCGCGCTGTTTGCGGGCTGTATGAAGGGCCGCACCATGTACGTGGTTCCCTTCTCCATGGGCCCCCTGGGCTCGCACATCGCCCACATTGGCATTGAACTGACGGACAGTGCCTATGTGGCGGTCAACCAGAAAATCATGACCCGCATGGGCAAGGCGGTGTTCGACGTGATCGGCACCGATGGCGCTTTTGTACCCTGCATGCATACCGTGGGCGCACCATTGGCAGCAGGACAAACGGACGTGGCATGGCCTTGCAATAAGACCAAATACATCGTGCACTACCCCGAGACGCGTGAAATCTGGTCTTATGGCTCAGGCTACGGTGGCAATGCACTCTTGGGCAAGAAATGCTTTGCGCTGCGCATCGCGTCCAATATGGGCCGCGACCAGGGTTGGCTGGCAGAGCACATGCTGATCTTGGGTGTGACCAGCCCCGAAGGCAAGAAATACCACGTGGCGGCCGCTTTCCCTAGTGCCTGCGGCAAGACCAACTTTTCCATGCTGGTCCCACCGGAAGGTTTTGTCGGCTGGAAAGTCACCACCATCGGTGACGACATCGCCTGGATCAAGCCCCATGCTGACGGCAAGCTGTATGCCATCAATCCGGAAGCGGGTTACTTTGGCGTTGCACCCGGCACCAATTTCCATACCAACCCCAACTGCATGGCCAGTCTGGACAAGAACGTGATTTTCACCAACGTCGGCCTGACCGACGACGGCGATGTCTGGTGGGAAGGCATGGAGAAGGACAACGGCATTACCCCGGCACACCTGATCGATTGGCAGGGCAATGACTGGACACCGGAGATCGCCCAAAAAACCGGTGCCAAGGCAGCACATCCCAATTCACGCTTCACGGTCGCGGCCGGCAACAACCCGGCACTCGATTCAGAGTGGAACAATCCGGCTGGCGTCGCCATCGACGCGTTCATCTTTGGTGGCCGTCGCTCCACCACCGTCCCGCTGGTGACCGAAGCCCGCACCTGGACCGAAGGCGTTTACATGGCCGCCACCATGGGGTCGGAGACCACGGCTGCTGCTGTGGGCCAAATGGGTGTGGTTCGCCGCGACCCGTTTGCCATGTTGCCTTTCTGTGGCTACAACATGGCTGACTACTTCCAACACTGGCTGGACCTGGGCGACAAACTCACGCAAGCGGGCGCCAAGCTGCCCCGCATCTACACCACCAACTGGTTCCGCAAGGGTGACGATGGCAAGTTCGTCTGGCCAGGTTACGGTGAAAATATGCGCGTGCTGAAATGGATGATTGACCGCATTGAGGGTAAGGCCCAAGGCGTGGAAACGGTGTTTGGTGTGGCTCCCCTGTTTGACGAACTCACCTGGACCGGCCTGCCCTTTACAGCCGAACAGTTCAAGACCGTCACCAGCATCGACAAGGCTGCATGGGCCGAAGAGTTGAAACTGCATGACAGCCACTTTGAGCAGTTGTCCTACCACCTTCCCAAGGCATTGGTAGAAACCAAAGCCCAGCTCGAAAAGCGGCTGACCGCTTAGCTGATTTGCACGGGATGCGTCAGGTAGGCGCAGGCCACTTCACAAATGGAAAAGCCACCGTGAGGCAAGCCCCTCTCTTCTCGTGTTGTTTTTTGCAACCCTGAAATTTAGGGCCTGACCACAGGCAACCATCACAAAACACCCTCTAACCGAGGGTGTTTTGCTTTATACCAAGGGTCTATGACTCTTCAAAGTAGTCCATATCCAGCTTCTTGACGATATACGTGGTAGTAGGCGATACGCCCACATTGAATTCAAGCATCAGATTTGCCAATTCTTCACCGTCAATCAATACAACCTTTTGTGGTAAATGTTTCACGTATTGCTTTGCATCATCTGTAAACCGTGATGTGGTCAACATTACGCCTTTTGAAGCACTTTTACCCACCAGACTACCGACAAAATTCTGTACATGTGGACGACCAACGGGATTTGTCCACCGTTTAGCTTGAAGATAGATTAAGTCCAAACCCAATCGGTCTTCTTTAATGACACCATCAATGCCTTCATCACCACTTTGACCGATTGCTTTACCAGCGTCTATTCTTGAACCACCGTAGCCCATAGCTACCAAGACATCAACCACCAGTTGTTCAAAGAATGTAGGTGTAGCAAGTAGAACTTGCTGCAATAACGATTGTGCTAAATCTTTGCGTAATGATTGATAGCTGGATTCCAAACGCTCTTCGGGCGTTTCATCATTCACTATAACAACCTCGCTATTAGCGATTACATCTTGTGTCGTATCATTAGAGTTCGTTTGATGGAATGTTTGAAACTCCGGATATTGTTTAAGTGTTTTAACGTCAAACTTGGCGGGTTTGGTTGCCAGTAAATCTAAACCACGTTGTGTTATCTTAAACACGCCTCTACCAGTGGATTCAACCAACAAAGCCTTACCAAAATAAGTACGAGTCCATGCAATGCGATTCATGAACTTGGTTTGTTTACCACTTGGTAGGATTTCCGCTAACTCATCAGGCGTTAAATTAAATTTAACAGCCAAATGGTCGGATACATCATTCTTTGTATGTATATTGCCATCGGCAATGTATGCAAGAAATGGCATAAACATTTCTTGAAATGTAGGCATGGTCATGGAAGACCCCTATCTATTTAATTAAGAGGTCGTCTAACGACTTGCCAGCGTTTAAATGAGACTGCACCCACAAAGGTCTTGCACCCTTACCACCCGCCCATGTCTTCTCTGGATTGGCAGGGTCTGCGTACTTGGGGGGTGCCTTGGCCTTGTGAGCCTTTGTTTTCGTGGTGTAGTGGGTAGCTATGCCTAAGCCCAGTTCTGAGGCTGTAAAGCCGTATCTCGCCACTGTGGCGATGGTGTCCGTAAGAACATCGGCCCGTTTGGTGTTGAGTAGCTTTTGCCTTTCTTCTTCTAAGGCGGCAATCTTCTTATCCAGGTCATCTATCTGCTTGTCGGTCATGAAAGAACTCCATTGATGGTAAGGGCAATGGAGGGGATGATACACCAACAAATAGAACTTATGTAATCAAATATATTTCTGTTGTAATTGCAATATATACGATTTCATGTAATCCCAATCAATGTCTGATACCGTTTTTACGGTATTTGCAGCCTTCTTCGTCCGTTTAGAATTACGTATTTTAACGGGTAATTTAATAGATGTATCTGCGAGAGAAGTGTCATCAAGCTTTCTTCCATATGAGTATTTTGTTTCGCAATCCTTTGTGATTATTGTTGCAATGAATAATCCAGCTTCAACCGAAAATAACTTAGCGTCTAATGGTGTCAATATAGTGGCATCGCCAGTTGCTATAAACGGTCTTTCTTGAACAAAAGTAGTTCCTATTGCACTTCCATTATTAGATACTGTCAAACACGGAACTTTTGGAAACGTGGGATTATTATTTGTCATACATGAAATCCCATTATTTTCAGAAGCGGCTGATACAACAGGCGTACACCCATCAAGAGTCTCCAAAACAGAGAGAGGCTCACTTCCGCCACGTTGAACTTTAAAAATTTCTGATATTTTAAAAGAGGCCCATAAATCAGTGGCTATAGGGCCATTTGAATTATATTTAAGACTGAGCTTGTGCATGGCTAAATGCTTTACGCATTTATCAAAGTCGCTAATTGATATTGAATTGTAATCAATACTTGTATAAGCCTCAAACAACCATTCATCAGTGGCAGTAACTGATTTCAGTAGGCTAATATCAGATACTTCCTTTCTTTTGGTATATTGTTCACACCAAATTGATTCTATACCTTTAATACTATTACCGGCATTATCGGTATAGTCATGCCACTCGTTATTGCCAACACGTACACCCTTCCTTTTAGTAAAACCGTCTTTTCGCCAATTCGCAAACCAAGTTTCCTTTATTGAATCATGGGCCACGCCAGCTTCAAAAACCATGATACAAGTATGTGCCTTAACTGGATAAAATAGATCATCAGGCATGGTCATTACTGAAATTAATGAATGTTTTTCCAATATCTTCTTTTTGTAGTGAATAGTTAGCTCTATGTCACCTATTGCACAGCTTACAGGCACAATTGCGATAACTAATCCATTCTTCTTAACCAACTGTAAGGTTTCATAAATAAAGGCAAGTTCGTGTTTATCACTATCTTTCTTTGAATACGGAGGATTTAGCATCCCAACATCTGGCTTTAATTCTAAAATTCTGTTTTTTGCATCTTCGGTTAAATCAAACAATGAGCAATTAAACATATTGGCCTTACCATCGCCCCTCAATAACATGTTGGCACAAGCCAATGTATACATTTTTGGATTCAATTCAATACCGATAAGTTTGTTTTGTTTTATAATATCAATTTCATCTTGGATTTTAGTCGATTTAAGCATGCTCACCATCGAAGATATAAGAAAACTTCCTGTTCCAGTGCAAGTATCTACAACAGTAGTATCCTTATCAATCTTACCTAATTTTACAAATAGCGATGTTATATGACGCGGCGTCAATACAATACCAAGTCCTTTTTGATCTCCTCCCGAGTATTTAAGAAATTCAGCATAGAAGTTTCCTATTAAATCAAATGAAGTTGCTTTTAATCCTTGAGTACAAATATTTCGCATTATCATCGTAATTAGTTCATGTAAATGAAGTTGTATTACTGGACTTTGTATAGCAAGATATTGTGCAATGATCAAATCAATTTTATCAGATTGAATTTTTGTTTTGCTGCTTCCACCTTTTGCTAGCACTTTTTTTATAGCACTAATCATTTCCGTGAAAGCATCCTCAATTGCATAATTTGGGAAACTTCGAATAAATGCTTTATCTTCCAAGGCCAACAGGATTGCACTAATCAAAAGAGGTTTTTCGTGCTCCGATAATTCAAGCTTATCACGCAAATAATTATGTAACGTGGCTGCAAACTTTAATATATCAACTTCCTCAGCCGTTGGAGTATATAGTTCGGTAATTAATGCCGAATATTCACCTTCTGTTAGAAAGCTGTCACTTGATGTCTTTTCTATTACTCCGCCAGCTTTGACTCTAAACGTGCTTATCACTCTATCTTTAATTCCAGTACCAGAAATAGCTAAGCCTATGCAATTAAATTGTCGTTTGAGTCCGTTAATATAATGAATTACACCATCTTCTGCATAGTCTTTTGGTTTTAGACCTTTTATTGATTTTAATTCGCCAACAGGAATTGATTTGGATGAGTGATTTAGTAACGATTTCTTCACTTCAACAACAATCAAATCATTGCCACCCCAGATACGGTAAATCATTTCTGGTTTACCAGATGAAGTCTTCTGGGTCTGTGTGTCGCCTGATTTAGAGGGCTTTGGTTCAAGAAGTGGTTTTATGGTTGGGTCTTGACTGCCTTGATATTCAGCCCAGGAATCTAAGTCTAGTCCTTTTAGTCTAAGTGGACTATATACCAGCAGGTGTTCTAGCGTAGCTTCATTCTTTTCATTAGCCATATCATCCCTTTGTTTTTTTGGTTTAATACCAAATTAACAAATTGACAGCTAAAGTCAATTAATACTGGGGCTATATAACCACTATCTTTTATATTGCAATTAACTATATATGTGATATATAGAATATAGAGGGTAGCTATATGACTAATGTAATGAAAACAATAAACTTGGATACAGAGCTTGACGCACAGATAAAAGCTTTGTGTGATGTTCTGCATACGAACTTCACAAGCAAGGTGAAGGAATTGCTTGTTAACTGGAAAATTGACGAGTTAAACCGTCTTAAAGATAGGGCTCCCGAGCTACATGCCGCTTACTTATTGGCAATAGGCAATCCGCCCTTTAATGCATCTAATACACCTATGCCAACGCCCGTTAAAGCATCCGTGAAGTCCACCCATAAGAAGGCAATTAATAGACGTACGAAACCCTAATACCCTTTCAATTCACTCGGAATTACCATACCCATATAGGAGCAAAGCTCCTATTTAATAAATGTAAAAAACCTATTGCATTTAATACGAATTATGGTTATAGTTGCGGTGTTTTAGTTTCCTAGCTACCGAATGACAAAGAGCGTTACCGCACGAATTCCAGAAGCCTTTAATGGCATCCAATACAATACGTGCAAAAATCCAAAGTGTGTTAACTTTGGTTTGAATCCACATGACCACCCGAATGCATATACCATTCAATCTGGTGGTAAGGCATTTCCTTTACTTAAATGTAAAGAATGTGGTGAAACACCACCCATTAAAAGCAACGAGGGTATTTCGGATGAAATTGCCCGTTTACTGGCCCATACGATGGGCGATGCACCCCTTACATGCTCCGACGAAGCATGTTCCAATCACTTGGTGCCAGTGGGTACAAAGAAGGCTTATAGACGCTTTGGTACAACCGCAAGCGGTACACAACGTTATCGCTGTAACGTATGTTTAAAGACGGTATCGAAGCCCAAGCACGATAGCCGCCAGCGTGATACCTATCACAATATCGACATCTTTAAGATGTTGGTCAACAAGGTGCCATTGAGTCGCATTGTTGAAATGCTTGGTATCTCCTGGTCACTTCTATATAACCGAATTGATTACATACATTCGCAATGTATGGCATTCGCTGGTAATCGTGAAAGCAAGCTTTCCACGATGGACTTTGAACGGTTAAACATAAGTGTTGACCGTCAAGACCATGTTATTAATTGGAGTGAACGTAAAGACAAACGCAATGTGGTGTTATCCGCTATTACAAGCGTTGATAATACGAGTCACTATGTGTTTGGTGTGCATCCTAACTTTGATGGTAACGTTGATAGGGCTGATATAGAAACCATGGCATTAGAGAATAATGATGATTCGCTTAATGCTCCCATGCGTAAGACTGCAAGGTATTGGCTTGATGTTGATTATGAAAAATCAAGCTCCATCAGCCATAAGAAGCAGCTTAAAGCAAATGCTTTATTGTCAAGGATCGATAGCAAATATCAAGATATTTGTAATCGTGAAGATGTAGAGAACTTTGACGAAAAGACCAAAGAAGAGCAATTGCCAAGTTATGGTATTCAGATACACGCTGAATACACCATGATTGCACACTTCTATTACTTAAAGGCATTGATGCCTAATGTTAAGAAATGGAGATTCTTTCTTGACCAAGAATCGGGTATTCGTGCGGCGGTATTAGCCGCCTTTAAGGACGAAGTTAAAGCACATACGGCAGAAGCCTTTTATGTGTCAATTAACAAGGAAATGACCGTTGACGCAAAGCGTCATTTAACCAATGATGCAAGAGCGAGGTTTAAGGAAATCAAGGTTGATTATCCTGATATGACCGATGCTCAAATTAAACTGGAATTGTTGAAGCAGGCTATCGCAGCCGTTAAAGAAATAGGCTTATGGAAAGACAGGTGGGTAAAGCACCCTTTACCCGATATGTCCGAGCCTGAAAAGGCTATGTGCTGGTTAACCGAGCACGATACCTTTGATGCTGACCATGTGGCATGGTTGTACAACAAGGCGACCATCCACGGTGTGGATAGCTTCTTTGAGAAAATTAGACGCCGTGTACAGATGTTTGAACGTGCCATACGTTCGTCTGCTGACAACGGTAGGGCTTGGTACGGCTATGCAGCCTACAACCCTTCGATTGTCGGCAAACTGCTGGATATATTCCGTGTAGTTCACAACTACATCGACGTTCGTAAGGAGGATGGCGTTAAATCAACGCCCGCAACCCGCTTAGGGTTGGCTAAGGCTCCTGTGACGTATAAGGAAGTCTTGTACTATGAATGAGAATGGGGGCCAGTTGGCCCCCATGTTCTTCGTACTTTAAAGTTCGCTTGGTAAGACGCTCTTTACCGTGGAGTGCTTAGAAAAAAGCAACACGGGAAGAGAGGGGCTTGACCGTGAGGTGGCTTTTTTTTTGGGCGTGTTTTCTGCGTTTACTCGGCTTCGCCCTGATCGCGCATTTGAGCCGCGTGCAGTTCACCCATCAATCGGTGGTCCTGTAACGCCAGTGACCACAATTGGTCATCTGCACGCCGGGCTGCCCGCCGAATGGCCCAGCGTTGCGCTATCGCTGCCGCGGACGTTGACATTTGCCGCATGGAAGGTGCCAGATACGACAACAGGGCAAAGGTTACGGCCCATAGTGCGACCCACCCGACCAGCAGCTGCCCGTCAGCCCAGGTATTGATGACCTGATCGGCAACCACCAACATGGCGGCCACCACTGCGGCGAGCAGCATGCCGGCCAAGGTGCTGGGGTGGTCCAGCAAAGTGCCAGCCTCTTCACGCTGATCTGTATGCAGTGCAGCCCCTGCTCCCGGGACGGAAAAGGACTCTGACCGGTTGACACGGAACGGATTTTGGATGGGGGTCAATTTGGACATGGCTCTATCATAGGGTTAATACTAATACGATTCAACTTTATGTTGTTTATGTTTCACATTCACATTGGTGATAATTGGGAATGAACGTTCCCACCCTGCGCACCCTGGACCTGAACTTGCTGAAGGTCTTTGACGTTGTCATGTACGAGCGAAGTCTCACGCGTGCCGCACACCAGCTGGCACTGACCCAGCCGGCTGTCAGCAACGCACTACGGCGCCTGCGGGAGGCGCTGGGTGATGATTTGTTGGTTCGCCAAGGCCGTACGCTGGAACCGACTGCCCGCGCACAGGAACTATGGCCCGCAGTGCGCAGTGCCCTGCAACAATTGCAGGCATCGCTGCTCCCCGCAGTGTTCACACCGGCGAGCGCCAACACCACCTTTGTGCTCACCATGGCCGACGCCACCGCTGCCGAGCTGATGCCGGGGCTGCTGGCGGTCATGACCCGTGAAGCACCGGGCGTTTCCATGCGGGTGTTGCCGCTCACCACGCGCGACCCGCGCCGACTGCTCGACGATGGCGAGGCCGACCTGGCCATCGGCTACTTTCCTACGGTGTCGCCCGACCTCACCGCACGTGCCCTGGCGGGCGACCCTGTGTCCTTCAAACACCATCGCCTGTTTGAAGGGGATTACGTCTGCGTCATGCGCAAAGGTCATCCGCTGGCTGTACGACCACTGACGCTGGAGCGTTACTGTGCTGCACGCCACTTGCTCGTGAGTTTTTCGGGCCGGGCTTTCGGATTCATTGACGGGGCCCTTGCAGCACTGGGGCGCAGTCGCAGGGTGGTATTGACGGTGAACCAGTTTTTCATTGCCGGCAAGGTGGTTGCAAGCTCCGACCTGTTGACGGTGTTGCCGCGCCACTTCCTGAAAGTCACCGGCATTGCCGAACAGCTGGTGGTGCGCGAGTTGCCGTTTGCCACAGCGCGCATTCAGGTTGACGCACTGTGGCACCTGCGCCAGGATAGCGATAGTGGCCACGCATGGTTGCGCGCCCAGGTTGCCGAACTCGCAACACGCGAGATGGCGTCATGAAAATCCAGCTGCTGTCTGATTTGCACCTTGAGGCACATCCACACTGGGAGCCACACCCTGCACCTGGCGCCGACGTGCTGGTGCTGGCGGGCGATATCGGCTCCTACCAATCTGGATCGCAACTTGCCGATGCCGATTTTGGTTTGGGACGATTTTCTCCGCGGCAAGGTTGGCCAACCCCCGTGCTTTTTGTGCCCGGAAACCACGAGTACGACGCGCTCGACTTCGACCAGGCCCATGCACGGCTACGCTCCACCTGCGACAGGCTGGGACTGATCTGGCTGGAGCGTGAGACTGTCGTCCTGCAGGGCGTACGCTTTTTAGGGACCACGCTGTGGACCGACTTTGACGCCCTGGCAGCCGCTGCCGATATGCCGCGTCGCGCCAGCCACGGCAGTGGCAATGCACTGGCCCAACAGCTCAAAGCGCGCGAGAAGGCCTTCAGGGCGGCCAACTACTATTTGAAGAAGATGCAGACCACCCGTGGCGGAGTTCCCATGCTTGCCGAGCAGGTGCGCGAACTCGGCCTGGAGTGTCAACGTTGGTTACGCGCTGTACTTGCGCAGCCCTACCCAGGCCCGACAGTGGTCATCACCCATTTCGCGCCGAGTTTGCACAGCGCCGACCCACGTTACGGGCTCGTACCGGGCACTGCCGGTTTTTGCAACGCGCTGGACGACCTCTTGCCGTTGGCGCAACTATGGCTGCACGGACACCTGCATGCGCCTAGCGACTACGTCCACCACGGTTGCAACGTGGTGGCCAACCCGTTGGGCTACGCGCGCAAAAATGAACAGGCGGCCTTTAAAGACCAGATCGTATTAGAAGTGGCTGCCTAACTTAAGCAGCTAACTCGATCCAAAACATTGATCCTTGTTAACTCTTGCGCTTGGCGCATGACTACTATTTCAGATGGTTCCCCCTCGTTTCAACTACCTCTCATAGCCATGAAAACTCCTGAAAAATACGTCTACGTTTTCGGCAGCACCCGCACGGAAGGCGCCGCCGCCATGAAGAACCTGCTGGGTGGCAAAGGCGCCAACCTGGCGGAAATGTGCAGACTGGACATCACCGTTCCTTCGGGCTTTACCATCAGCACCGAAGCATGCACTGCGTTTACGGAACGGGGTCGCGACGCGGTATTGCAACTGATTCAGGGCGAAGTGCTGGCCGGCGTAAAGTTTCTGGAAACCGAAATGGGCAAGCAGTTTGGCAATGCGGACGACCCGCTGCTGCTGTCGGTGCGCTCCGGTGCCCGCGCATCCATGCCCGGCATGATGGACACCATTTTGAATCTGGGTCTCAACGACGAAGCGGTGCTGGGGTTGGCACGCAAATCCAACAATGAGCGTTTTGCCTGGGACTCGTACCGGCGCTTTGTGCAGATGTATGGCGACGTGGTGATGGGCCTCAAGCCGGTGTCCAAGGAGGACCATGACCCGTTTGAAGTGATCATCGATATGGTCAAGGACAAGAAGGGCGTCAAGCTCGATACCGATCTGGACGCGAACGACATGAAGGAGTTGGTGCAGCGCTTCAAGTCGCTCATTCGCGCCCGCATCGGCCGCGACTTTCCTACGGACCCGTGGGAGCAGCTCTGGGGCGCGGTATGGGCTGTGTTTGAGAGTTGGAACAACGAGCGTGCCTGTGTCTACCGCGAGCTCAACGACATTCCCGCCTCCTGGGGCACCGCAGTGAACGTGCAGGCCATGGTGTTTGGCAACCTGGGCGACCACAGCGCCACCGGTGTGGCCTTCTCGCGCGATGCGGGTACCGGCGAAGACCTGTTCAATGGCGAGTTTCTGGTGAACGCACAGGGTGAAGACGTGGTGGCAGGCATTCGTACACCGCAACAGGTGTCGCTGGTGGGGTCGCGCCGTTGGGCCGAACTGGCACTGGTGAGCGAGGAGGATCGCAAGGCTAACTTCCCGTCGCTGGAAGAGCTGATGCCCGACATTTACCAACAGTTGCTGCATGCCGAGACCACGTTGGAAAACCACTTCCGCGACATGCAGGACATGGAGTTCACCATCCAGGAAGGCAAACTGTGGATGCTGCAGACCCGCAATGGCAAACGCACTGGCGCAGCCATGGTGCGCATTGCGATGGAAATGCTCAAGCAGGGCATGATCGACGAGCCGACCGCACTGCAGCGTGTCGCACCGGATCGTCTCAACGAGCTGCTGCACCCGATCTTTGACCCCCGTGCCCTCAAAGCTGCCATGCCCATAGCACGCGGTCTGCCCGCATCGCCCGGCGCTGCCACCGGACAGATCGTGTTCTTTGCCGATGAAGCCGAAACCTGGTTCAAGGCGGGCAAGGACGTCATTTTGGTCCGCCAAGAGACCTCGCCCGAAGACCTGCGCGGCATGAGTGTGGCCAAAGGCATTCTCACCGCGCGCGGTGGCATGACTTCGCACGCTGCCGTAGTGGCGCGCGGCATGGGCAAGTGCTGCGTCTCTGGTGCCGGGGCGGTCCACGTCGACCTGAAGGCGCGCACCATGACGGTAGGTGACAACGTTTACAACGAGGGCGACTGGATCTCGCTCAATGGCTCCACCGGTGAGGTCTATGTGGGCAAGATCGACACAAAGGACGCCGAGCTAAGTGGCGACTTTGGCGACCTGATGGCGCTGACCGACAAGTACAAGCGCCTCGATATTCGCGCCAACGCCGACAGCCCGGCGGACGCCAAGGTGGCCCATGCCTTTGGTGCCACGGGCATTGGCCTGTGCCGCACCGAACATATGTTCTTTGAAGGCGAACGTATTTTGGCGGTACGCGAAATGATTCTGGCCGACAACGAAGCCGGGCGGCGCAAGGCGCTGACCAAACTGCTGCCGATGCAGCGCGGCGACTTTGAAGGACTATTCCGCGAGATGCACGACTTGCCGGTAACCATACGCCTGCTCGACCCGCCGCTGCACGAGTTCCTGCCCCATGACGACGCCAACCAGCGCGTGATGGCGACCGAGATGAAAGTGCCGCTGGGCAAGATCAAGATGCGTGTGGAAGAACTGCACGAGTTCAACCCCATGATGGGCCACCGTGGTTGCCGCCTTGGCATCAGCTATCCCGAGATAACCGAGATGCAGACGCGCGCGGTGATCGAGGCAGCGCTGAATGTGCGCACCTTGGGCATCCACGTGAAGGCCGAAATCATGGTGCCGCTAGTGGGCACGGTGCGCGAATTCAATGCCCAGGCCGATGTCATTCGCCGCACGGCGGCTGCGGTGTTTGCCGAACGCGGTGAAACGCTGGAATACCTGCTGGGCACGATGATCGAGACGCCGCGCGCCGCCTTGATTGCCGACAGCATCGGCAAACAGGCCCAGTTCTTCTCGTTTGGTACCAACGACCTGACGCAGATGACGCTGGGATTCTCACGCGACGACGCCGGCAAGTTCCTGCCTGAATACCTCAAACGCGGCATCTACGAGCACGATCCATTCCGCTCCATCGACCAGAAGGGCGTGGGGCTGCTGGTGCAAATGGCCGTCGAGAAAGGACGCAGCGTTCGCCCAGACATTGAAGTAGGGGTGTGCGGTGAGCACGGTGGCGACCCGGCCTCGGTGGCGTTCTTCCACCGCGCGGGGCTCGACTATGTGAGTTGTTCGCCCTACCGGGTACCCATCGCACGACTCGCTGCGGCCCAGGCGGCGCTGCCATAGATGCTATCGTTAGCATAGCTGACTACGCATATTCCGCGTGCCTGAACTGCCATTTCCGCACTAGTCCATGACGTCCACCGCCGACAGGTGCGGCGCAAATGGCCACGCTTGGCGCGCGGGCGCTGTCGACTCGGCGGTTGCTACAAACGTGATAGCTACTCGCGCAGAATCTGCGCGCCCCGAGCGCCCATTTCATTGGGAACGCATGGCAAAATGCGCCGGTCACACACAGGGTATCGAACATGGCGATCTTCCCCCAGGGGCTCACGAACATTGACAGGCGATGCGCCAACGCGGGCGAACGCAATACGCTGCACCAGCTCAAACGCTGCCTGTCCGATGACTACATGGTGTGGCACGACGTGCCGCTGGGGCCTCGGGCGCGTCAGCCGGACTTTGTGATTTTGAGTCCGCGCCGTGGTCTGCTGATTCTTGAAGTAAAGCATTGGGCCTGGGGCACGATTCAAAACCAGCGCATCACCAAAGACAGCGTTGAGTTGCTCACTGACAAGGGCCTGGTTACCAGTCCGCACCCGTTGCGCCAGGCCCGCGACTACGCCATGGAGTTGAACAACCTGCTACAGGCCGATCCAGCCCTCGTGGAAACGCAAGGCCCGTTCAAGGGCAAATCAAGGGTGCCGTACGGCTGGGGCTGTGTACTGAGCAACCTGCGGCAAAAGCAAGTGGACGGCACGGACATGGAGCAGGTGTTCCCGGCCTACAAAACCCTGCTGCGTGACGACTTGAGCGAAGCGGTGGAGCCCTACGAATTTGAAAAGCGCTTGTGGGGCATGTTCACCCTGACCTACCCGTACACGCTCAGCCTGCCTCAACGCGACCGTGTCCGCTGGCACCTGTTCCCCGAAATCCGCATGCAGCCCACGCAGGGGGCACTCGATCTGCAATCCGATGGCAAGCCGATTGCCCTGCCCGATCTGATGCAGGTCATGGACCTGACCCAGGAGCAAACCGCGCGCACGCTGGGGGAAGGCCACCGCGTGATTCACGGTGCCGCAGGCTCCGGAAAGACCATGATCCTGATTTTCCGGGCCCAACAGCTGGCAGCTGCGGCGCGGGCAGACCAGCCAATACTGGTGCTTTGCTACAACCGCGCGCTGTCGCAACGCATCGAAGGCATGCTGCGCCAGCGCGGCGTCGACGAGCGGGTCGTGGTGCGCACCTTTCATGCCTGGTGCCAGGACATGGTGCGTACCTATCACCTGGACAAACCCGGCGCGCGACCGGGCACCGATGCCTACTACGAAGCACTGGCCGCCACCGTGCAGCGTGCACTCGATAGCGGCCTGGTGCCCGGCGGGCAATACAGCGCGCTGCTAATTGACGAAGCACACGACTTCCAGGACACCTGGTTGCAGATGTCCGTCAAGCTCGTGACGCCTGCCACCAATGCACTGCTGGTTTTGTATGACGATGCCCAATCCATTTACCAACACAAACGCCGCAAATTCAACTTTGCCAAACTGGGCATCAAGGCGGTGGGCACCACCAGCATCTTGCGCATGAACTACCGCAACACCGCGGAAGTACTGGCCCTGGCCATGCAATGCGCGCAAGGCATCGTGGGCGAGAAGGCGGCCAGCGACGACGAAATGCAAACCGTGCAACCCACCACCGCGGGCCGACGCGGCCCCATGCCGGTGCTGGTCACCGCAACGCATGGCCGGCAGGAAGCCACGCTGATTGCACAGCGCATTGCTACCGCTGTAGCCGACGGCACCGCGCCCGGCGACATTGCGGTGTTGTGCCGCATCAAGAAACACATGGACCTGATTGCACAGGCCATCACCCGGCATGGCATCGGCTGCCACTCCATGAACACACCCGGGTTCAAGGCGTTTGACTGGACTGCACCCAGCGTCAAGCTGCTCACCTTGCACAGTGCCAAGGGCCTGGAGTTTGCGCTGGTCTTTATTGCTGGGCTGGACTGCATGCCCTGGATGGGTGAACCGCTGGAAGACGAGCTGCGACTGCTCTACGTGGGCATGACACGGGCCACCCACACACTGATCCTCACGGCGGCCGGCCGCTCGCCCGTCGTGGAGCGGGTGAAGAACTCGCTGGAGGTCATTGCAGCGCAATTTGAATCTGCCGCAGACTGATGCGCTACGGTTTTTGTAGCTGCCTACGCTTGTTCTGCGGGCGCCAGGGCCTAATTTCAGTGAGAATCTACCCATGCCCCTGTCCTGGAACGAAATCAAATCCCGCGCGCTGACCTTCAGCCGCACCTGGGCCGATGCGGCCAATGAAGACAGCGAGGGCAAGCCGTTCTGGATTGACTTCTTCGAAATCTTTGGCATCACCGACAAACGCGTTGCCAGCTTTGAGCATGCGGTCAAGAAGCTGCCAGGCTTGCACGCCAGGACTGATGGGTTTGTGGATTTGTTCTGGCCGGGCATGCTGCTGGTGGAGCAAAAGTCGCGCGGCAAGAATCTGGATGCGGCCCTCACCCAGGCGATGGCGTACTTTCCCGGCATCGCCGAGCGCGATCTGCCGCAACTGGTGATCGTTTGCGACTTTGCGCGTTTTCGGGTGCACCGCCTCGCTACCAATGAAACGGTGGAGTTTGCGCTGCAAGACCTGCACAAGAACATCAAGCTCTTTGGCTTTGTGGCGGGCTATAAGGCGCAAACCATTGCGCCGCAAAACCCGGTCAACATCAAGGCAGCGGAGCGTATGGGCCGCTTGCACGACACCCTCAAGGCCAGCGGCTACACCGAACACCCGCTCGAAGTGCTGCTGGTACGCCTGCTCTTTTGCCTGTTTGCGGACGACACCGGCATCTTCCAGCCTGCGCAGGTGTTTCGCACCTTTATCGAGGAGCGCACCGCAGTGGACGGCTCCGACCTGGGTGCGCGTCTGGCGCAGTTGTTTCAGGTGCTCAACACCGAGGAGGCCAAGCGCAGCAAGGCGCTGGACGAACAGGTGGCCGCCTTCCCGTACATCAACGGAAAGCTGTTTTCCGAGAGCCTGCCCATGGCGGACTTCACCAGCGACATGCGCGAGGCGCTGCTCGACGCCTGCGCGCTGGACTGGTCTTCCATCAGCCCCGCCATTTTCGGCAGCCTGTTTCAGAGCATCATGAACGTACAGTTGCGCCGCACGCTGGGCGCACACTTTACGAGTGAAGAGAACATCCTCAAGGTGATCAAGCCGCTGTTTCTGGATGCGCTGTGGGCCGAGTTTGAAAAGGTGAAAAGCAACAAGAACAAGTTGTTTGAGTTTCACAAGAAGCTGCGCACACTCACCTTTTTTGACCCGGCTTGTGGGTGTGGCAACTTTCTGGTGATCAGCTACCGCGAGCTGCGTCTGGTGGAATTGGCCGTGCTGCGTGCGAGCCACCATTTGAGTGGCAACCAGGGGCAGCAGAGTGTCGATGTGCACGGTCTGATTGGTGTCAACGTCGATCAGTTCTATGGCATAGAAATCGAAGAGTTCCCGGCACAAATTGCGCAGGTAGCCCTGTGGTTGATGGACCACCAGATGAACCTGCAGGTCAGTGAAGAGTTTGGTCTGTACTTTGCCCGCATTCCGTTGCGTACGACCCCGCACGTGGTGCATGGGAATGCGTTGCGGCTGGACTGGAATGAGGTGTTGCCAGCGCAGCGCTGTAGCTATTTGCTGGGAAACCCACCGTTTGTGGGCGCGAAGTTTATGGACGATGCCCAGCGCGACGACACGCGGGCGGTATTTGCGGGAATGGATAACTCTGGCTTGCTGGACTTCGTTGCCGCGTGGTATGTGAAGGCAGCCAACTACCTAAATGGCGATGCACGCAGCGAGAACGGTCAGAAGAAATGGGGTCAGATCCCAATTCAGGACAGTGATCGTTCCGGCGCGAATTCCATTGCAACGAAATTGGGCTCTGACCCCATTTCTTCGTCGCATGCCAACGCCAACCAGACCCGCGTCGCCTTCGTCTCCACCAACAGCATCACCCAGGGCGAACAAGTCGGGGTGCTATGGGGCTGGATGCTGGCGCAGGGCATGCACATTCACTTTGCGCACCGCACCTTCAGCTGGACCAACGAAGCCTCCGGCAAAGCCGCCGTGCATTGCGTGATCATCGGCTTTGGCTTGGAAGACTTGCCTGGCAAAGTCATTTTTGAGTACGACGACATCAAGGGTGAACCGCATGCGGTGGCGGCGAAAAATATCAACCCCTATTTGATTGACGGGCCAGACGTGGTGCTGCCACGCCGCTCGCACCCGATCTGCAATGTGCCTGAGATTGGCATTGGCAACAAACCGATTGACGATGGCAATTACCTGTTCACTACCGAAGAGAAACTCGCATTTATTGCAGCCGAGCCTGCAAGTGAAAAATGGTTCCGACGCTGGCTAGGCGCGGATGAACTAATAAACGGCTACGAACGCTGGTGTTTGTGGTTGGGAAACTGCCCACCCAATGAGCTAAGAGCTATGCCGAACGCCTTGAAACGCGTGCAGTCGGTCAAGGAGTTTCGATCTGCGAGCAAAAGTATGCCCACGCAAAAGCTTGCCGCCATGCCAACGCGTTTTCACGTCCACAACATGCCGGCGGGAAAATACTGTGCAGTAGCAAAGGTCTCCTCAGAGAAACGGTTGTTTATACCTATTGGGTTCGAGGAGCCAGAAACACTTGCCAGCGATTTGCTTTTCTTGATACCTGGTGCTGGGCTATTCCACTTCGGTTTACTCGTAAGTACCATGCACAACGCATGGATGCGCTTCACTTGTGGAAGATTGGAAAGCCGCTACCGTTACTCCAAAGACATCGTCTACAACAACTACCCCTGGCCCGAGTTCCCTCAAGCCTCAAAGCCAAATCAGCCTCTAGCGCCCGTCCATCCTGCGCAAGCCGCTATCGAAACTGCAGCACAGGTGGTGCTCGACGTACGCGCCAAATTCCAGTCCGGCCCGCAGCCCGCCACGCTAGCCGACCTGTACGACCCGCTCACCATGCCGCCCGAATTGCTCAAGGCGCACCTAAGATTGGATACAGCCGTAGACAAGGCCTACGAAGCCAGCGGCGGCAAGAAGAGCTACAAAAGCGACGCCGAGCGCGTGGCGTTTTTGTTTGCGCTGTACCAGAAGGTCACCAGCCTGCTGCCTGCGGATAAAGCCAAAGGCAAGCGCACCAAGTTAAAGTCTGCGTGATGCAATCCACCGCCTACTTTCGCGAGGACGTGATGCTCAAGCGCTCTTACATACGCGTGGAGTGGGTGGAACTGGCACTGTCCAGCCCAGCGCATAAGGAAGTTCAAGCGCATGATGGGCGGATTCGACACTTGGTTTGGATTGAAGACTTGCAACGCTACCTGCGAGTGGTCACACTGGAGGACGGTGTTACCGTACACAATGCCTTTCCGGATCGGAGATTCAAGCCATGAAAATAAATTACGACAAAACCACCGACTCACTCTACATTCACCTCAGCGATCGCCCATCGGTCGATTCTGACGAAGTACAGGACGGCGTAGTCCTCGATTTCGACGCCAATGGCGCGCTCGTTGGCATTGACGTGCAACATGCCAGCGAACGTATGGATATCAACAGCCTGTCCGTTTCCCAATTGCCACTGGGTCAATTGATGGCTGCGTAATGGCATTCATAAAAAGCAGGCTAACGCCTTCCCCAAAGGCTTTGCAAAAGGCATTAGTTGAGTCTGCCAAACAGGCCCAACGCCTCGCCGATGCATTCGGCCTGAAAGTGCCTACCCTCAAACCCAAGAAACCCAGCAATACACGCGCAGCCCGCAGATTAATTTGATTGGCAACGCGCCCAACGATTCGAACCGCTGGATCGCATTCAAGGAGCTGATCGTGATTAAAGTACTCAACGCCCGCCCTGCAGGAGAGTTCCAACTGGAGTTGGACTTCAGTGACCACACACACGGCGTGTTTGACGCGGCCACCTATCTCGCAACGAGCTCCGGGCCGCTGCTGGACAAGCTGCGTGATGCCAATTACTTCGCACGCGTTTTCATTGACGCCGGCGCGTTGTGCTTGCCTAACGGACTGGAACTCTCCCCCGCCAAAGTTCACGAACTTTCCGTAGTGTCTGCCACAGCGTGAACACTTTTCCTAAAGCAGTTCGCTTCGACGAGGACACGCTGAGGGTCAGTCTGTCGGATGCAGCCACCAGGGGAAGCACATGAGTCTGGATGATCGGGACTGGTATCGCGATGCGCAGCGCGAGCGCGCCAAGCAGCGCAAGATGGACGAAACGCGTTCCAGGTTTTCCGCGTTTTCCCGCAAACATCTGGGTGCCAAGGTCGTGTCACCAATCAAAACCGGGCTGATCCCGATAATGCTCTTTTGGCTTGCTGTCATGGGGTTGTTGTATATGCTCATGGAGTACAACCTCAAACCCAGGCAGGCCAAGGTGCTGGCCAATGGCGACCTGGTGATCCACCGGGCGCAGGATGGTCATTTCTACACGACCGGGAAAATCAACGGGCGCGAGGCCACTTTCATGGTGGATACCGGCGCATCGCTGGTCGCCGTCAGTGAGGAATTCGCGCAGAAAGCGGGCATGCTTGGAGGTATGCCGACCACATTCAAAACGGCCAACGGCAATCTGGCTGGCCGTGTGGTGGAAGGGGTGAGTGTGTCCATCGGACCGGTGAGCGTTTCGAACGTCAAAGCGGGCGTAGGACTGCACCTCGGTGACGAAAGCAGCGCTCTGCTGGGGCAGTCATTCCTGTCGAAGTTCGACATCACCATGAGCGATAAACAAATGGTGCTGCGCCCGAGAAACGCCGGACGCTGAACTAACAGGGTCCCACGTACTGCCAGCCAAGTCGGCAAGTTGATGCATTGCGCGGCAAACTCTGGCCCAGTCTCACTCCATGCCGTGCATGTATTGCATGACAAAGGTTGACGCAAAACTTCAGACTTTCGCGCCTGCGGCCCTATATCGTACAAACAGATGCACATTGGTTGATCCGTCCCCCATAGGTACTTCCTTGAGTTCCAAATAGTCCTGCTTGCGCATCAGCTTGCTGAGTTGGGGAAACCCATAATTTCTTGGATCAAACGATGGGTTGTTCTTGTTCATCTGACCACCGACCGGCCCCAACGGTGCCCAACCATCGTCCCGCGCGACAGCATCAATCGCCGTCAAAATCATCGGGCGCAACGCAGGCAATTGTGCAACCTCCACGATGGGTTTGGCGGGCGTTTCGGCAGGTGCTTCCAACTTGGGTTCGTCTGGCTTGATACGCAAGATTTCTGTATAGATGAACTTGTCGCATGCAGCCACAAATGGATCGGGTGTTTTGCGTTCACCAAAGCCATAGACCACCAGCCCCGCCTCGCGGATCCGTGTCGCTAGGCGGGTGAAGTCGCTGTCGCTGCTGACCAGGCAAAAACCATCCACGCTGCCGGTGTGCAGCACGTCCATGGCGTCGATGATCAGTGCAGAGTCGGTGGCGTTCTTGCCGCTGGTGTAGCTGAATTGCTGAACCGGCTGGATGGCCATGGTGTGCAGCACGTCTTTCCAACTGCGCAGGTTCTGCGTGGTCCAGTCGCCATAGGCGCGCTTGATGGTGGCCGTGCCGTATCGTGACACTTCAGCCAGCAACTCCTGGATGACAGATGCCTGCGCATTGTCCGCATCAATCAGGACCGCGAGTTTTTGATTGGTGTTTGCCGCCATGTCTTTTCTTCCCTTGTTTCGGTATCGTACAGCCACTATTCTGCAAACAAAACTGACCTGAAACGCTTACAGCATAAGCGCAAACAGCTCCAATTTTTATAGCGCACTGCGCCGGAACCCCGCCGAAGCTTCCATCAGCTTCCGGGTGTAGGGGTCTTGGACGCGGTGGGCGGCGAGGTCGGTGGAGGTGAGCATCTCGACCGTCTTGCCGCGCTGCATCACCATCAGGCGTTCGCACAGGTGGGTCACCACCGCAAGGTCGTGGCTGACCATGATGAAGGTCAGACCTCGGCGCTGACGCAGGTCTTCCAGCAGATTCAGCACCTCGGCCTGCACCGATGCGTCCAGCGCCGAGGTGGGTTCGTCCAGCAGCAAAATCTGCGGCTCCAGGATCAGCGCGCGGGCCACGGCAATGCGCTGGCGCTGGCCGCCCGAGAGCTGGTGCGGATATCGAAACCTAAAACCCGTGCCCAGCCCCACTTCGTCCAGCGCACGCTCGATGCGGGCATGTTCGTCACCAAAGCCGTGGATCGCCAGCGGCTCTGCCAGGATGCGGTCGACCGTGTGGCGTGGGTGCAAAGAGCCGTAGGGGTCCTGAAAAACCATCTGCACCAGACGCCGAAACGGCTTGGTGCCGGGTGCGGGCAAGGTTGCCGATGCCGTGTTAGAGAGTTGCACGGTGCCCGCGACCACGGGTGCCAGACCGCAGATGCCGCGCAGCACGGTGGACTTGCCCGAACCGGACTCTCCGACGATGCCAAAGCTCTCTCCGGGTTGCACCGTGAACGTTGTATCGGCCACCGCCACAAACTGCTCGTACACCACGCGCATGCCCTGCACAGTCAACCCAACCGCTGTCGTATTGCTCACAGCGCCCACTCCGGTTGGCGATTGAGTGTGGGTAACGGATGGCGGTTGTCGCCAAGCCTCGGCAGACAATTGAGCAAACCTTGCGTGTAGGGGTGTTTGGCGTGTGCCAAGCCACCGGAGGGTAACTCCTCGACCACACGCCCTGCATACATCACCAGAATGCGGTCGCAGAAAGTGGACACAAGGCGCAGGTCGTGCGAGACAAAAATCAGACCCATGCCGCGTTGCACCACCAGCGCATCCAGAATCGACAGCACCTGCAACTGCACGGTCACATCCAGCGCCGAAGTAGGCTCGTCGGCAATCAGCAGATCGGGTTCGGCAATCAGCATCATGGCAATCATGGCGCGCTGGCCCATGCCGCCGGATACTTCATGCGGATAGAGCTTGTAGACACGCTCGGGGTCGTCAATCTGCACCGCTTCCAACGCCTGCAGCGCTTTCACGCGGGCCTGTGCTTTGGACGCAGTGCTGTGCGTGCGCAACGTCTCCACAATCTGGTCGCCAATGGTCATGACGGGGTTGAGCGAAAACTTGGGGTCCTGCAGCACCATGGAGATGCGCCCGCCACGCAAAGCACGACGCTCTTTGGGGCTGCAGTGCAGCAGGTCGACGCCATTGAAGGCAAGCCGCTTGGCCGTTACCCGTCCCTCTGGCGCGGTGAGTCCCAGAATGGCGCGACCGGTTTGGGATTTGCCCGAACCCGACTCGCCCACAATCCCCAAACGTTCACGCCCCAGGGTGAATGACACGCCCCGCACGGCCTCCACCCAACCACCGTCGCGGTTGGGGAAAGCCACGCTCAGGTCCTCCACCACCAGCATGGGTGCAGCGCTATCGGGTGCGGCGCTCATTTGACCCCCTTCGGGTCGAGCGCATCCCGCAAACCGTCACCCAGCAAATTAAAAGCCAGGCTGATCAGAAAAATGGCTGCACCCGGTGCCGCAGCCACCCACCACTGGTCGAGCACATACTGGCGCCCGGCGGCAATCATGGCGCCCCACTCCGGGCTGGGCGGCTGCGCGCCCAAGCCCAGAAAACCCAGACCAGCCGCAGTGAGGATGATGCCGGCCATATCCAGAGTCACCCGTACGATCACGGACGACACGCACAGCGGCATGATGTGCTTAAACACAATGCGCCAGGGCGAGGCACCAATCAGTTGCACCGCAGCGATGTAATCGGTCTGGCGGATAGTGAGCGTCTCGGCGCGCGCCATGCGGGCATACGGCGGCCAGGACGTGATGGCAATCGCTATCACTGCGTTCTCAATTCCCGGACCGAGTGCCGCGACAAATGCCAGCGCAAGAATCAGGCGGGGAAACGCCAGAAAGATATCGGTGATGCGCATCAGCGCGGCATCCACCATGCCACCCGCATAGCCCGCCACCGTGCCCACCAACAGGCCAATCGGAGCGGCCAACACTGCCACCAGCGTCACCACAAACAGGGTGATGCGTGAGCCGTGGATGAGCCGCGAGAGGATATCGCGCCCTTGGTCGTCGGTACCCAACCAGAACTGTGAGGACGGCGGCAACAGCCGCGTGGTGCGCAGATCACCCACGGTGGGCGAGTACGGTGCCAGCACGTCGGCAAACACTGCTACCAGCATTAGCAACAGCACAATGAACAGGCCTAGCATGGCCAGTTTGTTGCGGGCAAAGACGCGCCATGCACCATAGGCGCGGCCCAGCGCCGCCTGCCGGCGCGAGGTAGGGCGGTCGGACATCAGCCAGTCGTGCAGGCTCTCTTTGACGGCGGGCATGGTGATCATCGCACACGGGTCCGGGGGTCAAGCGCCCGGTACAGGAGGTCGGCCAACAGGTTCAGGCCAATGAAAATGGAACCCACCACAATGGTGCCGCCCAGCACCGCGTTCATGTCCGCGTTTTGCAGCGAGTTGGTGATGTACAGGCCCAGCCCCGGCCAGGAAAACACGGTCTCGGTCAGTACCGAGCCCTCCAGCAAACCGGCATAGGACAGGGTGATGACTGTTACCAATGGCACCATGGCATTACGCAACGCATGGCGCCAGATGATGCGCGTCTCCGACAGGCCCTTGGCTCGCGCAGCAATCACATACTCCTGCGACAGTTCATTGAGCATGAAGGAGCGTGTCATGCGGCTGATGTAGGCCATGGAAAAGTAGCCCAGCAGCGACGCCGGCAATATCAGGTGCGAGAACGCATTGCGAAACACCTCCCACTCGCCTGCCATGGCCGCATCGAGCAACAGGATGCCGGTGACCGGCGTCAGACTGTACTCGTATACAACATCCAGCCGCCCGGGGCCACCCACCCAATCCAGTTTGGCGTAGAACAGCACCAACGCCATGAGGCCCAGCCAGAAGATGGGCACCGAATAACCCAGCAACCCCAGAATGCGCACGGCCTGGTCTGCAAACCCGCCGCGCCGCACCGCTGCCCACACGCCCAATGGCACGCCAAAACCGGCACCAATGAGAATGCCCATGGTCGCCAGCTCAAACGTTGCAGGAAAGGTGCGGCGTATGTCCTCCATCACCGGGCGGGTGGTCAGCACCGAATTGCCAAAGTCGCCCTGCGCGACCTTGGACAGGTAAATGCCAAACTGCTGCCAGATCGGCTTGTTGAGCCCCATTTCTTCGCGCACCCGCGCCACCACGTGTTCCGGAGCACGGTCACCGACAACGGCCAGCACCGGATCGATCGGGATCACCCGACCAATCACAAACGTCACCGCCAGCAGCCCCAGGTAGGTGATGAATATCACCACCAGGAAGCGCCCGACGGCTTTGATCACCTTAACGCTTGGAAGCACGGAACACGTAGTTGGTGTCCGAGGTGGGGCCTAGCTTCAAGCCCTCCACGTTGCTGCGCATGGCGGCCACATCGGTCTGCTGCGACAGGATGATGAACGGGCTGGTCTTGCGGAAATCGGCCTGCATTTCTTCGTACATCGCTTTGCGTTTGTTGGTGTCGCGTTCCATGATGGCGGCATCGGCCTTCTTGGTCAGCTCAGGGATAGCCCAGGCATTACGCCACGTCAACGGCTTGGCCTTGGCATCGTCTGCATTGTCCGGGTTGCGGGCAAACGTGTCGGCGTTGGTGTGCGGATCCCAGTAGTCCGCGCCCCAGGTGCCGATGTACATATCGTGGGTGCGGCCACGGTACTTGGTCAGCGTCTGCTTGCCGTCACCTGGGATGATCTCAATGTCCACGCCAGCCCGCTTCGCCGTTTGCTGGAATGCCTCGGTAATACCCTGCTGTGGCTGCACGGTACGCATGTCGATGGTGACCTTGAAACCGTTGGGCAACCCCGCCTTGACCAGCAGCGCCTTGGCCTTGTCCACGTCGAGCTTGTAGGGGTTGACGTTGCTGGCACCCAGCAGGCCCTGGGGCAGGAAGTTCTGGTGTACCACGCCAATGTGCTTGATCAAGGTGTCACCAATGGCGGAATAGTCCAGCAGGTACTTCATGGCCTCGCGCACTTCCGGCTTGGCGAAATTGGGGTTCTTCATGTTCATGCTGATGTACATGATGTTGCCCTTGGGCACCGAGTTGATCTTGATGTCCTTGTTGGCTGAAAGCGCCACCACATCCTGCGGGTTCAGGTTGCGCGCCACGTCGATGTCGCCTTTTTCCAGTTGCAAGCGTTGGCTGGCGGACTCCTTGTTGTGCTTGTACATGACGCGTGCCATCGGAGACCTCTCTCCCAGATAGTTGTCATTTCGGTCAAGTACCAATATGTCGTTGGCACGCCAATCGCGCAGCTTCATCGGGCCGGAACCGGCGTAGTTGGTTTTTAGCCAGGCGTAGCCCATATCGCCGTTCTGCTCCTTGGACATTAACAGCTGCTTGTCCACAATAGCCGCTACGTTGGCGGTAAGGCAGTTGAGCACAAACGATGTCGCAAAGGACTTCTCGGTTTCAATCGTCACCGTCATTGGCGCGGTCGCCTTGATGCGTTCCTTCACATTGCCCTTGTTGAAGCCAAACTGCGTCAGGATGAATGCGGGCGCCTTGTCCAGCAAGACTGAGCGCTGCAGCGAAAACGCCACATCCTCCGCCGTGAGCGGGTTGCCAGACGCGAATTTCTGTCCCGGCTTGATCTCGAAGGTAAACGTCTTGCCATCTGCCGACACAGTCCACGACTTGGCCACGTCCGGCACCAGCTTGGACGGGTCATTCACATCCAGGCGCACGAGGCGATCGTAGGTGTTGCCCATGATCTCGCCGGCAGAAATCTCAAAGGCTTCCCCAGGATCCATGGTGATGATGTCATCAAACGCCAGCGCTACGACCAGCGTGTCTTTGGGTGTAGCAGCCCAAACGGGCATGGCGCCGAAGCTGAGAACCAGCGCAGATGCCGCCGCCGCTCCAAGCAGGCACCGTGTGACCATAGGTGTCGAGTTTTTCATGGATTGCACTTTCAGAATGAATGACGCAAAAAAAGAGTCAGTGTACGCCAGTGAAAATCCAATTCAGGTGCTGGTTTTCACGCATGGGATTTTCCCCACTTCGAAGGTGGCGCGATAGTTCGTGCAAACTAGGACATCTGCCAAAATACGGCCATGCGCCTCACCACCATTGAACAGCAAGCTATTCACGATGCCGCCCTTCGGCATTTTGGCGTACGGCCTCGTTTGTTTGGCTCACGGGTGGACGACAGCAAACGTGGCGGGGATATCGATTTGTACATTGAGGCGGCTGTTCCTCCCGAAGTGGGTGCCATGGCGCGCATTCGAATGGTTGCCGATATTTGGGGCCAAATCGGCGAACGAAAGATTGACGTGGTTGTGAACTCGGGCGGGCCTAACCTGCCGATCTATGACGTTGCCAAACGCGATGGGGTATGGCTATGAGTCTGCCGCTTGAAGACGCAATACGCCAATGCGGCCGCCATGTTCAGCGGATGTCGAACGCCATGGAGCGCATTGGATTTCCGTTGACGGCTGAACGCCTGAGCGTGGACGATGAGTCGCTCATTACCTTGCTGGATCAATTCGTTTTTCGATACACCAAGCTGCAAGACACCCTGGGCGAACATGTGTTGCGGCTGTTTTGTTCGCAAGTCTTACTGGAGCCAGTGGAAGATGCCGTTTTGGCGGATGTGCTGGCACTATTGGAGCGTAGGGGCTATGTGAGTGAGTCGCAGTGGCGCGAGCAGCGTTCGATGCGCAATGCCCTCACACACGAATACCCTGAGCAAGCGAGCTGGCAGGTGCAAACCCTGAACAATGCCCATTTTTTGGCGCAACAGTTGGTCGCTTTGTTTGAGCGATTGCATGCTGAATTCAAATCCTCGAAACTTGCGTGAATGGCGAAGAAAGACAGCGGGTGTACGTCAGCCATTGGTGCCATTTCTGATAGGTGCCGGGGGTCTTCAGCAAGTGCCCGGTGCACATTGACATCACAGAATTCGCTGATAACGCGAGCGAATATCCTGCGGACTGCCACAGTCAAAATGCCACCACTCGTTTGAAATTCCGCCAAACCCTGCGTGAAACATGACGCTTCGCAGTAGGTCGCGCCGGCCAACGTGCTCATTTGTAAGCACGCCTTGCGCCAGCAATTGCGTCTCCAGGTCTGGGTGCGAACGCTCGCTCATTTCATCGAAGTGCGAGCCCATGTCGAACTCCTGGCCATCGGCGTCGGCCAGCGTGATGTCTACCGCCATGCCAAAGGAGTGGACCGAACCGCGCTCGGGCGATCCCACATATTGGCGCAGATTCGTGCCATGCAGCACATCCCACAGCATTTGCTGCACCCGTTGCGGGCGCATGGCGTCGAGCACCAGCAGTTGCAGATCGGGTCGCACCGCCTTTAATGCCGTGGCAGCTGCCTGCAGCGCACGGGCAGCATCCTGGTGCAGCCAGGCGCAGTCGAGAAACGCATACAGGTCTTTGCCAAAAAAATTGTTGTGGCTGGCGTAGCGCAGATCAACGGCAATGCCGTCAATGTCACCCAACCCGACAAAGTCCGGGTGCCCCGGAACCTCTTCGCACGCAATGCCGACCATCGCCGGCGCAGCCGGCACCATCCGGTGCGAATTAGGCACGGACGATGTCGCGCTGGCTGCGCTGTGCCAGGTAGAACCATTCGTTGCCGGCAGGCGAGCGCGGATTCGGAAACACGATGTAGCCATCTTCCTGGGCCACCACGGGTGCCCCATCGTGGCGCACGGCAATGCAGGTGCCAGCCGAAACGACATCAAAACTGGACCATTCCTGACTGAACACGTCGCCAGCGTGGAAACGGTCCACTACCTGCGTTAACCGCAACAATTCCACATCGTTGTTGAGGGTTGGCGCCGGCTCATCAACAAGCCCCAGGTGCGCCAACGTATTGCGAATGGCGCGGTAGGCCACCTCCGGCGCCTGCGGGTCATTGTGCTGACCACACTCCAGCGTAATCGAATAGCCGCCCTGGGTGCGCATGTACTCGGTGGTACCTACGCCATAGAGAGGGTCGGTGCTGAGCAGCTGCGCGCGCTCGGTCGGTTGCGTGCGCGCCAGGCGCTCCTGAACACCCAGCGCGAAGGAGGACAACCAGCCCTCCACGACGCGCTTGGGCCCCAGGCAACGCACCAGGGCTTCTTCCTCTGCGGCACGCGAAAATGGCTCCACTGCGTCTGAGTTGTTCTGCGGCCCCAGCATGGCAAATGGCTGCGCCGGTGCCTGGAATGAATGCAGATCAAGCAGGACATCGTGCTGCGCCAGCAAGGGGCACAACTGGTTGGCAATGCGGTCTTCAAAATCTTGCGGGTTGTCAGTGGGCCGCAGATTGCGGTTGAGGTTACGCTCGCCATTGCGCTCACCCTTTTGGTATGCCAACGGGTTGGTCACCGGAACAAAGGTCACCGTGCCGCACACAATCTCCAGCGCACCGGAGTCCAACTCGCGCAAAACACGCTCAATGCCGCGGGTTCCGCAGAACTCGGTGCCATGCACCGCCCCCAACACAATGAGTTTGGGTCCCGGCTGCAAGGCCCGAAACTGGTGGACCCGCAACTGGGCAGTGGAGTAGGCAATTGAATGTGCGTTTTCAGAGTTCATAAGTATGCAAATTGGTCAACCCGTTTACCGCGGTAATCCCCAGGCCCGGCGCGTCTGACAGTTCAATCCAGGGGCCGCGCATGGTCATGCCACCCTCGATCGGGTTGCTGGCACACAGCTGCGGGCCATCGAGGTCGATGGTGGTGACCACATCGCTGAACGCCACCGCAAAGTGGGCGGCAGCCGTGACGCTGATGCCGCTCTCCAGCATGCACCCCATCATGCAGGTCTTGTGATGGCGGCGCGTCAAGTTCGCAATCTCAATGGCCTGGCTGATTCCCGCAGTTTTCATCAGCTTGATATTGACGATATCGGCGCTGCGCGTCGCCAGAATGTGCTGCGCATCGTCCACTGAAAATACCGCTTCATCGGCCAGGATCGGGGTCATGGTGTTGTCGGTGACAAACTTCAAGCCAGCGATGTCGGAGGCCTTGACGGGCTGCTCCACCAAGTCCAGTACCACCCCGGCCTTCTCCAGCGCCCCAATCACCTGCACCGCGTGCTTGGGCGACCAGCCCTGGTTGGCATCGAGCCTAATCGACACGCCGGGACCCACGGCCTTGCAGATGGCCAACGTGCTTTCCACATCCTCGCTCCAGGTACGTCCGCCCACCTTGACCTTGAGGGCGTCAAACCCCTCGCCCACGGCGCGCAGGCAATCCTGCACCATGGTGGCTGTATCGTTCACGCTGATGGTCACATCGGTCTTGAGGCGCGGCACACCGCCACCGAGCAGTTGGTACAGCGGCACGCCCAGTTGCTGCGCGCGCAAGTCAAACAGCGCAATCTCCAGCGCAGCCTTCAGACTGTTGTGATGCACTATCGACTGATGCACGGTGCGAATGAGCGCATTGAAGTTGCGCAGGTCCTGGCCCAGCAAGCGAGGCGCAATCAGGTCGCAGGCCGCGCGCATGGAACCCAGCACATCGCCGGTAATCACCGCCGTGGGTGGCGCTTCGCCAAAGCCGCGCAATCCGCTATCGGTCTCAATGATCAGCACCAGGTCATGCACATCGGTGACCGTCCGCAAAGCGGTCTTGAAAGGGACCTTGAGCGGTATCTTGATTTCACCAACGGTGATGCGCTGAATCAGCATGGAGTGTTTCTTTTTGGATGCAATCCCGCGTGGGGCTTTGCTGTGGGGCGTGAAGAAGCCGCAAATTGTAGTGCGCCATTGCGCACCGCTTGGGTACACTGGAGCCTACTTCTGGACAGAGGCATGATATGAAAGTTCTACTAGCAGTGGACGGCAGCGCGTATAGCAAAAAGATGCTCGCGTACTTGAGTACGCACGAGTCGCTGCTCAACGCGTCCAACGAATACCATGTATTCACCGCGCAGCCGGCCCTGCCGCCGCGCGCGCGCGCCGCGGTTGGCAAGGAAATTGTGGACAACTACCACACCGAAGAAGCGGAAAAAGTGCTGGCGCCTGTGTCCAAGTTCCTGCTGCGCCATGGCATCAACGCCAAAGGCACCTGGAAGGTCGGCCCCGCAGGCGCCTCCATCGCCAAAATGGCAGAAAGCGGCGAGTTCGATCTGATCGTGATGGGCTCCCACGGCCACGGCGCATTTGCCAATCTGGTGATGGGCTCGGTCGCCACCCAGGTGATAGCCAACTGCAAGGTGCCTGTTTTACTGGTACGTTGAGCCCTGGTGTGTTCGCGGCGGCGCAATTACCTGTCGAATGCCTTGGCTGCAGCGCTAACCAGTGCCTCGGTGAGACGGTCGATCACCACGGAGTGCAGATTCCAGCAGTGCCAGTACAAATTCACGGGCAAGGCCGCCTTGGGCACCAGATTCACCAGGTCGCCCTTGGCAAGCAGGCCGCGCACCTGCATTTCGGGAACCACACTGGCACCCCAGCCTGCCAGCACCGCCCGCACCTGACCTTCTGAACTCGGAACAAAGCGCTGGTTCAAGGTCACCCGTTTGAGCCCGAAGGCGCGCGAGACAAAATCGCTTTGCAGGTCGTCTTTGCGGTTAAAGGCGACGAACGGAATCTGGCGAAAGTTGTGGGCGGTCAGCCCCTGTGGGCAATGCTCCTGAGCGTAAGCGGCGCTGGCCACCGCGACATAGGGCATGGCTCCCAACGGCTGCACTTTGCAGCCTCGCAATGCCTCTTTAAGCGTGGTCACGCATCCCAGCACCTGCCCTTCACGCAGCCAGTCATGGGTGAAGTCCTGGTCGTCGGTGATGATTTCCAGGGGCAAGCCTGCACTCACCAATGGCCCCAGGGCCGGGAGAACCCAGGTGGCGATGCTGTCGGCGTTGATGGCGATGGCCATCCGGTCTTCTTCGCGCAGGCCGCCAGCGCCGGGTGTGAGGTCGTGCAGGTCGGTCTCCAGATCGGCACGCAGCAACCGCATCTGCATGGCGTGCTTGATCAGCAAACGCCCTGCTGCCGTGGGCTTGATAGGGCGACTGCGCACCAGCAGCACGGTGCCGATCTGCGCCTCCAGGGCACGCAGCCTTTGCGATACCGCCGACTGTGTGACCGAAAGCCGGACTGCAGCGCGCTCGAACCCGCCCTCTTCCACTATGGCGGCAAGGCATTCCAGAGCATCGGCATCAAAGGTTCGCATTCAGCGCATTATTAGCCACGCACAGGCGGCCAGCCCGCGCTACTTTCGCGACTCACGCGGCATCATCTCCTACAACAGACTTGTCCAGCTTGTAAAAGCTTAACAAGGCCAGCCCCACCGCAATCGGCAGCAATGCCCAGCTTGCCTGCTCGATGCCGTCGTTGAGCGCCATGGCCACGCCCAGTGCCGATCCAAGAAACAACCAGATCAGGCCCCAGCGCAGGCTGTTGGCCTTCAGGTTCGCCGGTTTGCGTGCTGGTGCAAAGAATTCTGACGGGAGTGGCGGCACTTCCATGCCGCGCTCGATGGCAATCAGGCGCTCCTTGTGGTGCAGGTCAAACATCCGGGTTTTCTTCAAGAAGTCGAGGTAGATTCCAAGCATGCCAATGCCGACGCCCATCACAATGGCGACGATGGGAATCAAAAAGACAATGATGTGGCGCATATCGTTCATGGTGCAGTCCTGTGCTGGTGGGTGATGCGCTTGATACCCCGGCTTGGTTGCGTCGGTTTCAATGGGGGCCAAATATTTTTTCAAAGCTAATTGAAACCGAAATCTTTTTTTCAGGTACCAGTGGGTATGCGTCCTGATTCTTTCGTAACCCACACCGCAGCGAGCGATGCCGCCGAGCGCGATGCCGACGTGGTGGCGCTGATCCGCCAGGGTGCACTGCACGCAGCGTTTGACGCCCTGCTCACCCGGTACGAAACCAAGGTGTTTCATCTGTGCGTGGCGATGCTGGGTGATAGTGGCCAAGCCCAGGAAGTGGCCCAGGAAAGCCTATTGAGGATATGGCGCTCACTAATGGGCTATGACGCGGCCCGCGGTGCGCTTTCCACCTGGATCTATGCTATTACCCGCAATCGGTGCCTGACCGAATTGGGCCACCAGCGCCTTGCGGCAGAGGTGTCCATCGAGTTGTCGGGCGTCCATGAGGAAGCGGAATGTGTCGCAGTGGACGCACCTCTGCAGGACCAAGCAGCGCAGCGCCTTCTGCATGCGTGGGTCGACGCCCTGCCACCCATGCAGCGCGCTTGCTTGAAGCTGTACTACTTTGAAGAGCAGTCGGTCGCGGAAGTCGCGACGCTGCTGGAACTGCCGCAAGGCACTGTCAAGACGCACTTGCACCGCGCCCGTGCCGCGCTGCTGGAGTCGATGCAAGCGTGCGGGCTGGACAGCGCAACCTTATGGTTATAAGGAGAACACGATGACCGAGAAATACGATTCCGGCGATGGTTTGCACCGCGCACTTGCAGCAGCCTATGCGGCACCGCCATTGCCGGGCAATTTTCGCGCGAACCTACGCAACCGGATCTTGCACGAGAGCTTGCAGCATCTGGAAGCACGACGGCAACAACTCGAGCGTGAGCATGCATTGGCGCTGGAGCAGTTGCGTCGAGGGCATGTGCGACTGCAACGCGACACGCTGGTGATGGTGGTCGGAGTTGCATTTACGGCAGGAGCCTGTGTACACCTGGCATGGCCCTGGCTGCAAAACCTGCTGGGCAGCGATGCTGCCATCACGTTGCCCCTGCTGGCAATCACGATAGGCCTGGCGGCAGGCGCCAGCTTCTTGCCATCGCGTTCCCATTGATGGCACGTGACGCAGCCCGCCAACCACTACTTTGGTCCACCACTACCCGCTGTCAGCAACCACACTGAACTGGTCAATCGACAGCTTTCCGTCAAGGTTCACATCCATCTTCGCCAGTGCTTCCTGCGCTTTGATCGCTGCTTCGCTTTGTGACAACCGGATACCTTTTTCGGAAATGTCCACGATCACTGATTGCAGGTCGGCGTCGGACAGATGAAGCTTGTTGCTGGCATCGAGCCTTTTGATGCTTTCATCGGAGGGATGCAAAGTGGGTGCATTTGTACTGCTTGCACTTGCAGAAATGGCAGAAACCATGGTGGCCTCCAGTTCTTCCAGAGAGGGCAGCCGCTGCAGCAGCCCCTATGGAAGTTATCGACCTTTATCGCACGAAGCTGAGGCGGGCGGGCGTTTGTGCCCGCTATGGTCGACGAAAGGCAGTTGGCTGTTTCGCCCAGTAATTGGAGCGCAAACTGTCCAGCCTGACTTCTCCACCGGTAGACGGTGCGTGGACAAAGCGGCCCTCACCCACGTAGATACCAGCATGCGTGGCCGACCCACCCTGGGTAAAGACCACCAGGTCACCGGTGCGCGCGAAGGACGCCGGTACAGCAGTGCCCCAATCCGACAAGGCCAGCACGGTACGCGGCATGCGCACCCCGGCCCGGCTCTGGTACACATGGCCAATCAAGCCACTGCAGTCAAATCCTGACTGCGGGGTATTGCCGCCATGCCGATACGGCGTGCCAACCAGACTCATGGCATAGATGGTCACATCGTTGGCTTGGTCCACCGACAGCCGCGCGGGCAATTCGGCTGCGGGATTGGCGGCTGGTGGGCGCTGGACCGTGGGCGAGGTTGAGCAACCCGCCAGCAATATCAGGAAAGTGACAAGCCAGAACTGCATTTTCATGGCCTATGGTAGCCGTCTGGCGCAGGCCAATTCCCCTACAACTGACAATGGTTTAGCATCCTGTCACTTGAAATACTAGGGGTTTACCCTAATATCTGAACCTATACATCCGCAAGGAGCTAACCATGTTTTCAACTGCAACCCCCATTCTTTCCCTTCCATTCGATCTGGCACGGGAGACCTACGCCCGTGCCGTTCAGTTCGGGTTGGTCAAGCCATCCCTGCTGGCATCGGCTCGATTTGGTCGTTTTCTGACAACACTGGAACACTGGACGTTGGGGCCGTGGGCGCGTCGCAAGTAGATCTTCCCTGCTCTTGAGCCCCGCCTATGGGGCGCGGTGCGCCTGCACCAGGCAGTCCACAAACGCCCTGGTCGCACGTGATGGCTGTGGTGAGCGTCGCGTAATGGCCAAGAATTCGCAGTCGTATCGCAGCACGTTGCTCTCGATGGCGCGCATGTGTCCGCTTTGCACAAAGTTCCGGGCATAGTGGTCTGGCAAAAAGCCCAGAAATACACCCGATAGGATGAAAGTGGCGATGGACTCCTGGTCAAAGCCTGTTGCTTGACGCGCCAGACGTTGCCGCTGGGTCACTTCCATGTTGGGCGAGTGGTACCCAAGTCCGGCGAACCGATGGGCACGCAAGCCATCCCAGTTCAGTTGCGCTGTAGGTTGGTTGAAAAGCGGGTGGTGTGCTCCACAGTACAGCGACATGGCCTCTGCAAACAGCGGCACGTACTCCAGCAAGTCTGAGCTTCGATGGCCCGGAATAATGCCGATGTGAAATGTGCCATCCAGCACACCGCGCTCAATGGCGGTGAGGGTTCCCACATGCAAATTGAGCGCCACATCGGGGGCTTCGCGGACGAACAACGCAATAGCCTGGGCGATGTGGCAAGCCGGGTTGCTTGCCGTCTTGTCGAACACCGCAATCTGCAACGCGCCACCCATGCGCTGGTGGATTTCATCGACACCGGTACGAAACGCATCGGTCGCCGCCAGCAGCTGGGTAGTCTGGGCATAGATCTTTTCACCTTCCGGGGTGAGAGAAAAACCAGCACGGCCCCTGCGACACAGCGTCAAACCCAGCCGTGCTTCCAGGTCCTTGATATGACGGCTGACGGTGGAAGTTCCGATATTGAGCTCCAACTCTGCCGCCGCCATGCCGCCACAGTCCACCACGGCCTTGAAGACCCGCAACAGGCGCAGATCCATGTCGGCAATTTGTCCTAAAACTGCGCGTTGCTTCATGTTGGGCCTGCTCCATCGCTTTCTTGGTTGTTGCACCGTGAGAGGGGATGGCCCGGGGCCTCAGAGGCGCTGCGCTTTGCCACATCGGCCCCGCGCCTTCCCCTCTCACGGTGGTTTTGTAGCGAGCCACGCCCGAATACAACACAGCTCGACGGGACACTGAGCACCGGGTAGTTTTGTCGTAGTCCAAAGCCAAATCCACCCCTTCTCGCCGGGTTGGGGTTTGCTGGGGGGCGATGTGGCAAAGCGCAGCGCCTCTGAGCCCCCCAGCAAACCCCAACCCGGCAGGAAACCCAGCTGCACCATGAACAAAAGAACGCCAAGCTTTTTACTTTCATAAACAAGCAACCAAGTATTGATATTTGTAGCTTTATAAGAGTAACAGGCTTGCCGACAATGGTCGATTGCTTTCGGAGTATCGATATGAACCTCAACGACACCACCTCCATCGGCGCGACGACCAGCACCAGCGCCTACCCCCAGGACAAAGCATTTCTGGAATCACACTGGATGCCTTTCACGGCCAACCGCAACTTCAAGGCCAACCCCCGCATGATGGTGAGTGCCCAGGGCGCGTACTACACCGACAGCTCTGGCAAAAGGATTTTTGACGGTCTTTCCGGCCTATGGTGTGCCGGGTTGGGGCATGGCCGCGCGGAAATTACCGAAGCGGTCAGCCGCCAGATGGCCACCATGGACTATTCGCCCGCATTCCAGTTTGGCCACCCCCTGTCGTTTGAGTTGGCCAACCGCATCCGCGACCTCACACCTGAAGGGTTGGACTACGTGTTCTTTACCGGCTCAGGGTCCGAGTCGGCCGACACGTCGCTGAAGATGGCCCGCGCCTATTGGCGCGCCAAAGGGCAAGCCAGCAAGACGCGACTGATTGGCCGCGAGAAGGGCTACCACGGGGTCAACTTCGGCGGCATTTCGGTCGGTGGCATGGTCGGCAACCGCAAGACCTTCGGCCAAGGCATTGAATCGGACCATTTGCCCCACACCCAGCCGGCTGCGGGCTCGTTCTGCAAAGGCATGCCTCCTACAGGGGCGGAATTGGCAGATGAGTTGCTCAAGCTCATCGCGCTGCACGACGCAAGCAACATCGCAGCCGTCATCGTGGAGCCCATGTCGGGCTCGGCTGGCGTGGTGATTCCGCCGGTGGGCTACCTGGCGCGCCTGCGCGAGATTTGCACGGCCAACAACATCCTGCTGATTTTTGACGAAGTCATCACAGGCTTTGGCCGCATGGGCGCGTACACCGGCGCGGCTGCGTTTGGTGTGACGCCCGACATCATGAACATTGCCAAGCAGGTCACCAATGGGGCGCAGCCTCTGGGCGCCGTCGTTGCCAAGAAAGAGATCTACGACACGTTCATGGACCAGGGCGGCCCCGACTACATGCTCGAGTTCCCGCATGGCTACACCTACTCGGCACACCCGGTGGCGTGTGCTGCGGGCATTGCAGCGCTGGACATTCTGGTGCGCGAAAGCATGGTGGAACGCGTCAATTCGCTGACACCGCATTTTGAGAACGCAGTGCACTCCCTGCGCGGTGCCAAACATGTGGCAGACATCCGCAATTACGGCCTGGCGGCCGGTTTGACCATTGCCCCGGTACCCGGAGAGCCCGCCCGGCGCCCCTACGAAGTGGCCATGCACTGCCTGGACAAAGGTTTTTATGTACGCTATGCGGGCGACTGCATCGCACTGGCACCACCGTTCATTGCAACACCAGACGAGATCACCAGCATGGTGAACGCGCTGGGCGAAGCGCTCAACGCGACCGCATGAACACCTTTCCTATCACCAATTTGCTACATTTTGTATAGCTGCTCACGCAATATTGGTGAGCGCCGCAGGCATTTTTTACTTATAAATCGGAGACTTTCATGTCGCAACTTCCCCTGATCGGCCACCTCATCGACGGCAAAGCATTGCAGGTTGGAACCCGTTCGCAAGACGTTTTCAACCCCGCCACCGGTCAGGCCGAAAAGCGCGTTCTGCTGGCGGACAAGCTGACTGTGGAGCAAGCTATCGCTTCCGCGCAAGCTGCTTACCCGGCCTGGCGCAACACGCCCGCGCTCAAGCGTGCGCGGGTCATGAGCAACCTCAAAGTGCTGCTGGAACAACACGCCGATGAACTCTGCGCTCTCATCACAGCCGAGCATGGCAAGGTGCTGGGCGACTCACTGGGCGAGTTGCAACGCGGGATCGAAAACGTCGAATACGCGTCCTACGCCCCCGAGTTGCTCAAAGGCGAGCACAGCAAGAACGTCGGCCCAGCCATCGACTCCTGGAGCGAGTTTCAGGGCTTGGGCGTCTGCGCCGGTATCACGCCGTTCAACTTCCCGATCATGGTGCCGTGCTGGATGTGGCCCATGGCCATTGCCTGCGGCAACACCTTTGTCTTGAAACCCTCCGAGCGCGACCCGTCCTCCACGCTGCGTCTGGCCGAACTGGCACTAGAAGCCGGTTTGCCTCCGGGCGTGCTCAACGTGGTCAATGGCGACAAGGAAGCGGTCGACACCTTGCTGACCGACCCCCGCGTGAAGGCGGTGAGCTTTGTCGGCTCCACACCGATTGCCGAGTACATCTACTCCACTGGTTGCGCCAACGGCAAACGGGTGCAGGCGCTCGGTGGCGCCAAGAACCACGCCGTGGTGATGCCTGATGCCGACATCCCCAACGCCGTCAACGCCCTGATGGGCGCGGCCTATGGCTCGTGCGGCGAACGCTGTATGGCCATTCCGCTAGTGGTCGCCGTGGGCGATGCGGCAGGCGACGCGGTGGTGGCGGCGCTCAAGGTCGAGATCGGCAAGATGAAGTTGGGCGCCGGCACACAAGCCGGGGTGGACATGGGGCCGCTGGTGACTAAGCAGCATTACGACAAGGTGGTGGGGTACATCGAGCAGGGCGTGGCCGAGGGCGCCACACTGGTGGTAGACGGCCGCGGCGTGAAGGTGGCCGGTTTTGAGAACGGCTACTTCCTCGGAGCCTGCCTGTTTGACAACGTCAAGCCCGGCATGAAGATCTATCAGGACGAAATCTTTGGCCCGGTGCTGGGCGTCATGCGTGTGAAGACACTGCAGGAAGCCATGGACCTGATCGACGCGCACGAATACGGCAACGGCACCTGCATCTTCACCCGCGACGGCGAAGCGGCGCGCTATTTCACCGACAACATTCTGGTTGGCATGGTGGGTGTGAACGTGCCCCTGCCCGTGCCCGTGGCCTACCACTCGTTTGGCGGCTGGAAGCGCAGCCTGTTTGGCGACCTGCACGCCTACGGCCCGGACTCGGTGCGCTTTTACACCAAGCGCAAGACGATCACGCAACGCTGGCCGAGCGCGGGCGTGCGTGAGGGGACGGTGTTCAGTTTTCCGAGTAGCAGGTAGCTTTTTAGTGAACTTCATACCAGCACGACCCCCTTCAGAAACGCACTTCGGTGCCAACTGCTTGGGGGTTCTTTTTTGGTCATCACTCTACAATCACATCCGAATCCGGAAAGTGACGAATTTCCTATAAAAATCAAATACTTACTATCACACCCAGTTTCTGGATGTCTTAGGATAGGCAAGTCAGTCCGGCTATCACATCTGAATCCGTAAAGTTTGATAAAAGCCAATCAAATCAACTACTTACTGTCACATGGCAACCAAACTCTGTAATGATTCGGTGAACCCGTCTTGCTATTTGCACAGAAGTGCGGAGAAGTTTTTGCGCAGCGGGTAAAGCCAGATATCTTTGGCCGGAAT
>JAIFLV010000127.1 GCA_020048895.1 Rhodoferax sp.
TGACGCCACAGGACGCCGCCACTGCCATCCTGCACGGATGGTCACGGGGTGCCTTCGAAATCCATTTCCCCAGGCGCTTTACTTTTTGGCTGAAGGTGCTGCGCTGCCTGCCCTACCGCCCCTATTTCGCCCTGACCCGTCGTCTCAAATCCATTCCAGGAAGCGTATGAACGAAGCAGTTGACAGAATCGTCCAGGCCTTTGAATCACTCAGTCCCGAGAGCGTCGCCCGACTGAATGCGATTTACGTACCAGACGCCGCTTTCAAAGACCCATTCAATGACGTGCAAGGCCTGCCAGAGATTCAACGAATCTTTGCCCATATGTTTGAAGCTTTGGTGCAACCACGGTTTGTCGTGACCCAACGCGTAGTTCAGGGGCAGCAGTGTTTCTTGTGCTGGGAATTCCATTTTGCTTTCAAGCAAACCAATATCGGTCAACCCCAGTGCATTCTTGGTGCAACACACCTGACGCTCGACGCCAGCGGCCGTATTGCCACTCACCGCGACTATTGGGATGCGGCCGAGGAACTTTACGAAAAGCTGCCGTGGATTGGCGGGCTGATGCGCTGGTTGAAGAAGCGCGCCGCGACATGAGTTCGAGGTTTTAGCTCAGGTTTGACTGCGTTTCTTGAGGCTAACCTTGGGTTTCGGTTTGGCGCGTTTGACATTACCGCCCGCTGTGAGTCGCTGGTTGCCCAGCACCCGCAGTGTTTTGACTTCCGGGCGTTGACCGGAGCGTTTGCTGTATTTGAGAACTTTGAAATCGCGCGGACCGGCCATGCGGTCTTCATCAACCGCTCGTTCTTTTTCGACCTTTGGGCGCCACAGCACCAGTAACTTGCCAATGTGCTGTATGGGCGCGGCATTCAGTTCTTCCGCCAGCGTCTGAAACATGGCTTCGCGAGCGATACGGTCGTCCGAAAATACGCGGATCTTGATGAGCCCATGGGCGTTGAGGGCGCCATCGGTCTCTTTTTTCACCGCATCGGTGAGGCCATCGTTGCCGATCATCACCACGGGATTGAGGTGATGGGCTTCAGCGCGGTGCACTTTGCGCTGGGCAGGTGTCAGTTGGATTTGGGGCATGCCGGTATTATCGGTTGGAATGAAAACCCCCAGCAAAGGCAAAAAGGTCAACAAGGCCTGGCTGCATGACCACATTAACGACCCCTACGTCAAGCTGGCCCATCGTGAGGGCTACCGCGCACGTGCGGCCTACAAACTAAAGGAAATAGACGAGACCTTTGGTCTGATCCTTCCGGGACATTTGGTGGTGGATCTGGGCTGTACTCCTGGCGCATGGAGCCAGTATGTCCGCCGCCGCCTGTCTCCTTTGGGAGCGGCCATTGGCGACCTGGATGGCACCATCATTGCACTGGACCTCTTGCCCATGGAGCCCATCGAAGGAGTCACTTTTATTCAGGGCGATTTTCGTGAGGTCGAGGTCCTGAGGCAATTGGAGTTGGCCCTTGCAGGGCGTCAAGCCGACATTGTCATCTCGGACATGGCTCCCAATCTTTCAGGTATCTCGTCTGCAGACGCTGCCCGGGTCGAAAACCTGGTGGAACTGGCCATTGAGTTCGCCCAAAACCATATGAAGCCCCAGGGTGCACTGGTAGCGAAGGTATTTCATGGCGGTAGCTACAACGAAGTGGTGCAGCACTTCAAGTCCGCGTTCAAGGTGGTCAAACCCTGCAAACCCAAAGCCTCGCGCGACCGGTCATCGGAGACGTTTTTGGTCGGGTTGGGACTCAAGCCGGTGTGAAGGACTGCTCACCTGCGCAACGTTTATTCCCGATAAACGGTGTTAAATCCACAATGCATGTTGGTTTGAAATTCGTAATTGAAGCGCCACTTGCCTTGAAACGCCTAAAATGCGTCCCAGATAGACATTGTGTGTGGTCGTGCGCCCCTCTTGGAGCTTCGCTTGAATAATCAGTGGTTTTCAAAAATTGCAGTCTGGTTGGTGATCGGCTTGGTGCTGTTCACCGTTTTTAAGCAGTTTGACTCGCGCAGTGTCGCGGGCGCCAACATGCTTGGCTATTCGGACTTTCTGGAGGAGGTTCGCAACAAGAACATCAAGAGTGCCATCATTCAGGAAGGTCAGGGCGGCACCGAGATTCTGGCCGTGACCACCGATGACCGCAAGGTTCGCACCACAGCAACCTACCTCGATCGTGGCCTGGTGGGGGACCTGATCAACAATGGAGTGAAGTTTGACGTCAAGCCCCGCGAAGAAGGCTCGCTCCTGATGACACTGCTGGTTAGCTGGGGCCCGATGCTGCTCCTGATCGGTGTGTGGATTTATTTCATGCGCCAGATGCAGGGTGGCGGCAAGGGGGGCGCATTCAGTTTTGGCAAGAGCAAAGCCCGACTGTTGGACGAAAACACCAATACCGTGACATTTGCCGATGTGGCCGGGTGCGATGAGGCCAAGGAAGAAGTCAAGGAAGTAGTGGACTTCCTGAAGGACCCGGCCAAGTTTCAAAAATTGGGTGGGCGTATTCCGCGCGGCCTATTGCTTGTCGGCCCCCCAGGAACCGGAAAGACGCTGCTGGCCAAATCGATAGCGGGCGAGGCAAAAGTTCCCTTCTTCAGCATTTCCGGTTCGGATTTCGTCGAGATGTTTGTGGGCGTTGGCGCGTCGCGCGTGCGCGACATGTTCGAGAACGCCAAGAAGAATGCACCCTGCATTATTTTTATCGATGAAATTGATGCCGTGGGTCGACAGCGTGGTGCCGGTCTTGGCGGTGGTAACGACGAGCGGGAACAAACCTTGAACCAGATGCTGGTGGAGATGGATGGTTTCGAGACTAATGTGGGGGTGATCGTGGTGGCGGCCACTAACCGACCCGACATTTTGGATGCCGCATTGTTGCGCCCTGGCCGTTTTGACCGTCAGGTGTATGTGACGCTGCCCGATATTCGCGGCCGAGAGCAGATTCTCAATGTGCACATGCGCAAGGTGCCGCTGGGTCAGGATGTCAGCCCTGGCGTGATCGCCCGTGGTACACCGGGCATGTCGGGGGCGGATCTGGCGAATTTGTGTAACGAGGCTGCCTTGATGGCTGCGCGGCGCAGTGCGCGGGTCGTCGAGATGCAGGACTTTGAGAAAGCCAAGGACAAGATCCTCATGGGGCCGGAGCGCAAGAGCATGGTGATGCCCGAGGAGGAGCGTCGCAATACGGCCTACCACGAGTCCGGCCACGCGTTGATCGGCAAGATGCTGCCCAAGTGCGATCCTGTGCACAAGGTCACTATCATTCCCCGTGGACGCGCTTTGGGTGTGACCATGAGCCTGCCGGCTCAGGACCGTTACTCGTATGACAGCGAATACATGCTCAACCAGATCAGCATGCTGTTTGGTGGTCGCATTGCTGAAGAAGTGTTCATGAAGCAGATGACGACTGGTGCATCCAACGACTTCGAGCGTGCCACCCATATTGCACGTGACATGGTCACGCGTTACGGCATGACCGATGCGCTGGGACCCATGGTGTACGCAGAAAACGAGGGTGAAGTGTTTCTGGGTCGTTCGGTGACCAAGACGACCAATATGAGCGAGCAGACCATGCAGAAGGTGGACTCGGAAGTGCGTCGCATCATTGACCAGCAGTACTCCCTGGCGCGCAAATTGATTGAAGACAACCAGGACAAGATGCACGTTATGGCCAAAGCGTTGCTGGAATGGGAAACGATCGACAGTGACCAACTGGATGACATCATGGCGGGCAAAGAGCCGCGCCCCCCGAAGGATTGGACCCCGCGATCACCTAATTCCGGCGGCGGTGGTGGTGATGGTGGTGGCGCTGCAACTGTGACAGCTGATCCCGCACCGACGGTGGCCTGATAACTGTGCACTGCGAAAAATCGGGGCCTCGTGCCCCGTTTTTCTTTTTCATCTATGACCATGCAATGGCAAACCCAGCGCTTTCTTCTTGATCTGACGTCCCCCAAGGTCATGGGGATTGTGAACGTGACGCCGGATTCTTTTTCCGATGCAGGGGCATACGCTGCGCCTGGCGCTGCACAAGCGCATTGCGAGCGCTTGCTGAAAGATGGTGCCGATATTCTGGATATTGGCGGAGAGTCCACCCGACCCGGTGCGTCGGCATTGCCCGTGGCGGAAGAGTTGGCCCGTGTGCTTCCGGTTGTTCGGCATGCAGTGACCCTGGGCGTGCCGGTGTCCGTGGACACCTACAAACCGCAGGTGATGCAGGCTGTCCTCGACCTTGGTGCAGACATCATCAACGACGTGTGGGCTTTACGGTGGGAAGACCCCGAATCCAATCTGAGTGGTCGGGATGTCATTGCACGGTGCGTCAGCTGCGGTGTGTGTCTGATGCATATGCACCGGGAACCGGCCACCATGCAGGCAGAGCCTATGCAGGGCAGTGTGATGTCCCAAGTGCTATCGTTTTTGCAGCGGGTTACGCAGGACCTACGGGCTTTGGGAGTCGATAAGACTCGAATTTGTGTGGACCCCGGCATTGGTTTTGGCAAGACTGTGCAGCAGAATTTTGCCCTGCTGGCGCATCAGGCGGAACTGTTGTCGCTGGGCTATCCGCTGCTCGCCGGGTGGTCGCGCAAGTCATCGTTGGCAGCCGTCACACAGAAATCGTTGTCGGCGGTCGCGACACTCGATCCCATTGAGCGCATGGTGCCCAGTGTTGCTGCCGCGCTGCTGGCCGTCCAGCATGGGGCCCATGTGGTACGGGTGCATGATGTCAAGCAGACCGTGCAGGCACTCAGGGTGCTGGGAGCCATGCGCAGCCAGATGACGCCCACCACACACTAGCGAAATTAAAGAAAACTACCATTCAAGGAGACAGCCTGTGACCCGCAAATATTTCGGAACCGACGGCATTCGCGGTACCGTTGGGCAACCGCCCATTACGCCGGACTTTGTACTGCGCCTGGCACACGCAGTAGGGCGTGTACTGAAGATGACTGAAACCAGGCCGACGGTATTGATAGGCAAGGACACGCGCATTTCCGGCTATATGCTGGAGAGCGCCCTGGAAAGCGGCTTCAATTCGGCGGGCGTGGATGTTGTGTTGCTTGGCCCACTGCCTACGCCCGGAGTGGCTTACTTGACCCGGGCCCAGCGTGCGTCGCTGGGGGTGGTCATCAGTGCCAGCCACAACCCGTTTGCTGACAATGGCATCAAGTTTTTCAGCGCCCAGGGAACCAAGTTGTCCGATACCTGGGAACTCGAGGTGGAGGCCGCTCTGGAACAGGTGCCGGTGTGGGTTGACTCCATCAATCTCGGCAAGGCACGTCGTCTGGACGATGCCGCGGGCCGCTACATCGAGTTCTGCAAAAGCACATTTGCCAATGACCTCACGCTCAAGGGCGTGAAGATTGTCATCGATGGTGCGCATGGCGCGGCGTACCAAGTGGCGCCCAAGGTGTTTCACGAATTGGGCGCCGAAGTGGTGTCTATTGGTTGTGCGCCCGACGGGCTGAACATCAACTACCAGGTAGGCGCTACGCATCCGCAGGCATTGGTCGATGCGGTCAAGGCCCATGGCGCGGACTTTGGTGTGGCACTGGATGGCGATGCTGATCGACTTCAACTGGTGGATGCTGCGGGACGATTGTTCAATGGCGACGAGATTCTGTACTTGATGGTGAAGGAGCGTTTGTCGCGTGGCGGCGGCATCCCCGCCAAGCGTTCTGGTGAGGCGGTGCCTGGTGTGGTGGGAACGCTGATGACCAATATGGCGGTGGAGCTGGCACTCAAGGATAAAGGGGTCGAGCTGGTGCGAGCCAAGGTGGGCGACCGCTACGTGTTGGAGGAACTGGAAAAGCGTGGCTGGTTGTTGGGAGGTGAAGGCTCTGGCCACCTGTTGGCACTGGACAAACACACGACGGGTGATGGCATCGTGTCTGCGTTGCAGGTCTTGCAAGCCTGTATGCGCAGTGGGCAGACGCTGGCTGAGCTTTTGGCCGAGGTCCGATTGTTCCCTCAGGTGCTACTCAACGTGCGTCTGCAGCCCGGACAGGATTGGGCAACGAATGCCCGTATGAAGCAGGAGACGGAACTTGTGCAAGCCGAATTGGGTGTGACCGGCCGTGTGTTGATCCGGGCCAGCGGTACCGAACCGCTGGTGCGCGTCATGGTCGAGGCGCGTGACCCGCAACAAGCGCAGGCCTGTGCGCAGCGGATTGCGGATACCCTGACGGTATGAGCGACGTGAGCTCCCCGCTGTGCATAGTCGACGCGGACTATGCCAATCCGGCACATGCCGATGCCTTGGTGCGAATGCTCGATGCCTATTCCCAGGACCCGATGGGCGGCGGTGAACGGCTCAGTGAATATGCACGCACCCATGTGGTTGCGGCACTGGCGGCACGTCCTTTTGCATTCAGCATCCTGGCATTTGCGGGCGGCAACGACGACGATGCGTCCAGGGCTGTCGGTTTGGTCAACTGCATCGAGGGTTTTTCCACCTTTGCGTGTCGGCCGCTGATCAATATCCATGATCTTGCCGTGTTGCCAGGCTATCGGGGTCAGCGCATCGGAGAGCGGATGCTCAAGCGTGTGGAGGGCATCGCCCGCGAGCGCGGTGCATGCAAGTTGACACTTGAAGTGTTGCAGGGCAACCTGGGTGCGCATCGGCTATACCAGCGAGTTGGCTTTGCATGCTACGAACTCGATCCAAAGATGGGGCAGGCGCAATTTCTTCAAAAATGGCTGACTTAGCGTTCAAAGGCAATCGCGTTCTTTCTTCATCAAATCGCGATGAAAACGCCATAACATTGTCACTATCAGGAGTCATTCCTGCGGTCTGTCACAGAAATGTCATCAAAGTTGTAAACAATCGTTCGACGAATATTCATCAATGAGTCGATTTGCATGCTGTCCTTGCTGCGCAATTCCCAGTTTCCAGTGACTAACGGCGAGCCGGCATTGCTGGATCGCGACCACAGCACGTTGGCGTTCAATGAGCGGGTGCTGGACTGGGCGGTCCGCGATGACGTGCCTTTGCTGGAACGCTTGCGTTACCTGTGCATCGTATCGTCCAACCTGGACGAGTTTTTTGAGGTGCGGGCGGAGCCGCACCTGGCGGCCAATCAGGCCAATGAGCGCAAGGGGACTTTTTCCGTAAAGTCGTTTGAACGCCTTGCTGACGCGGTTCATCGCCTGGTGGACACGCAGTACGCGCTGTACAACGAAAAGCTGATGCCGGCCTTCGAGGCACAAGGCATCAGAATTGTTTCCCATGGCGATCGCAATGCCGCGCAGCGCCTGTGGGTCAAGCAGTTCTTTGAGCGTGAACTGCGTCCCCTGCTTATTCCCGTCGGGCTGGATCCCTCCCATCCATTCCCCCAGGTAGCCAACAAAACCCTTAATTTCATTGTCCGCTTGAGTGGCAAAGATGCGTTTGGACGAGAGAATGAGATTGCCATCGTCAAGGTGCCGCGGGTGGTACCCCGTTTGATTCGCATGCCCGACAAGGTAGCTGAGCACCGCGCCGTGTTTGTGTCGCTGTCCAGTGTGATTCGAGCCCATCTGGTAGACCTGTTTCCCGGAAGAACGGTGAGCCAGTTCTCCCAGTTCAGGGTGACACGGCACTCGGATTTGGCCGTTGATGAAGAAGACGTCAAGAACCTTCGAACCGCCTTGCGACAGGGATTGGTGCATCGGCATTTTGGCCAGGCTGTGCGATTGGAAGTGTCGGCAGGATGTTCGGAGTATTTGTCGCAGTTTCTGCTGAAACAGTTTGAATTGCCGGTGAAGGCCTTGTACCGCGTGCATGGTCCGGTGAATCTGGTGCGGCTTACGCAGTTGATCGATTTGGTGGATCGACCGGATTTGTGCTTTCCGATCTACACGCCGGCGTTTCCGGTGCAAATGAACCAGGGACAGTCGATTTTTGAACAACTCAAGCGTGGTGACATTTTGTTTCATCAGCCGTTCGAGAGTTTTGACGGAGTGCTGGAGTTGCTGCGACAGGCGGTCCATGACCCACAGGTGCTGGCCATAAAGCAAACAATTTACCGGACCGGATCAGATTCTCAATTGATGGATCTGTTGCGCGAAGCGGTGCGCCGTGGCAAGGAAGTCACCGTGGTGGTGGAGTTGAAGGCGCGCTTTGATGAGGAAGCGAATATCAACTGGGCGGAGATGCTGGAATCTATTGGTGCGCAGGTCGTCTATGGCGTGGTGGGCCTGAAGACTCACGCAAAGATGATGCTCATTACCCGACGGGAAGGTCGCACCCTCAAGCGCTATGGGCACCTGTCTACCGGAAATTACAACCCCCGCACCGCCCGTCTATACACCGACATCAGCCACATGACTGCCGCCCCCGGTCTGACTGACGACATGGAGCACGTGTTCGTGCACCTGGCCAGCCAGAGCAAACTTCCCAAGCTGCGCAAAATGTGGATGGCGCCGTTTCACTTGCACCGCAACTTGATTGACAAGATCAATGCGATCGCCAAGGCGGCCAGATCGGGCACACCTGCGAGGATCGTCGCCAAGATGAATTCGCTCACGGACGAGGTCCTGATCCGCAGTCTGATGGCAGCTGGGCGGGAGGGGGTCAAAATCGATTTGATCGTGCGCGGTGCCTGCATGCTGCCCGCGCAAGTCACAGGACATACCGCCAATATCCGCGTGCGTTCGATCATTGGCCGCTTCCTGGAGCACTCGCGGGTCTTTTATTTTCGGCTCGGTGAAAAGGAAGATCTCTATTTGTCGAGTGCTGACTGGATGAATCGCAACATGGTTCGGCGTGTTGAATTGGCCTGGCCGGTTACCGACCCGGTGCAGCGGCAGCGCATCGTGGATGAGTGCCTGGTGGCCTACCTGCACGATCGGGTCGACGCTTGGGACCTGGGTGCATCTGGTGCCTACACGCGGTCGGTGCCCGATCCGAAAACAACCGCCCATTGCGCCCAGGCAGCTTTGATGGCGCGCTATTCACCCAACGAACCGCGTCAGGCGTGAGGTTAAGCGGATGGATCTGATCTTATGGCGACACGCCGAGGCGATTGAGCCCGATGGGGATGAAATGGACATGCATCGGCGACTTACGCCCCGGGGCGAAAAGCAGGCAATGCGCGTGGCCGCCTGGCTCGATCGCCAGTTGCCTGATGGAGCCCGGGTGTGGGCGAGTCCGGCGAAGCGATCCCAGCAAACTGCAGAAGCGCTGGGGCGAAAATTCAAAACCTCGGAGCTGATCCGGCCTGATGCTTCGGTGGAGCAATTGCTTGAGTTGGCCCAATGGCCACAGGGCAGGGGATGCGTCTTGGTGATTGGTCACCAACCCACGCTGGGCCAGGCACTGGTGAACTTGCTGGGTTTGCAGGTAAGCGACTTCCCGGTGAAAAAAGGCTCGGTTTGGTGGCTGCGCTACCGGGAGCGGGAAACCGGCGACCGGATTGTGGTTATGACCGTACAGTCCCCCGAGTTTCTCTAGCACCCTTCAAGGCTTCGTTGGCATACGTAAGCTGTCAACCAACCCAGGACCGCAAGGCGCGCAGCAATGAGCGTTTCTTGTCCTGGTGGTGCGCCATACGACGCAAAATATCATCCAGCGTTCGAATCGCCGAAGTGATGTAGGGGCCCTTGTTGAGCATGACGCACTCGGCGCGCACACCCAATCCCGCGTCCGAGATCTCGGCGCGCGAAGGCAGTCCGGTTTTGGCAAGAGTTTCCAGTACCTGTGTTGCCCAAATGACGGGCATGTGTGCCGCCTCGGCGCACCACAAAATCTCCTCCTGAACTTCCGCCAGACGTTCATAGCCGCACTCCACAGCCAGGTCCCCGCGCGCAATCATGACGCCTGCCCGCTCACCCGACATGGCAGCGAGCATCAACTCTGGCAGTCGCTCAAAGCCCTTGAGGGTTTCAATTTTGAGGACCAATCCCATATCGGCGCGCCCCAGGCCTATCAGTTCGTTCCGCAGGCGGTATACGTCTTGCGGCCGCTGAACGAAGGACATGCCGACCATGTCGGCCAGCGTTGCAGCAACCTGCAAGTCCGCCAGGTCTTTTTCCGTCAGGGCAGGCAAATCCAGATTGCTGTCTGGCAAGTTGATACCCTTGTCGGCGACCAGTTTTTCACCTTGATCGCGCGCCTGCGTAACCTCGACATCGAGGGCACCAGCACTGGTGCGCCGCACAATGCCACCGATGCGCCCATCGTCAAACCAGATACGTTCACCCACATTGACCTGATCGATGACCTCGGGCAGTGTGCAAGCGATGTGGGCAACTTCCCGGATCACCTGATCGCTGCCGTCGTGGTACAGGGCTGCTTCACCCAAACCCGCTTTAGTTACCCGCAGCGTGTCGCCTCGGTAGAGATGCAGGACACCTGGCAGCGCTTCGATATGCCCTGCGGGTGTGGCGCCCCACTTCTTGTTGTCAGCACCCTTGATGGTGAGTATGGTTTGTGGCGACAGGTACGCGGTTTGCAGGCCTTCGGCGATGGCCAGATTGTCTTCGCAGTGGACTATCAGCAAGTGGCGCTTGGCCCCGCGTGCATCAGCAAAGTCGATTTGGGCGCCCTCGCGTAAATGCGCCAGCCACTTGGCGTCCACCCCAATGCATCCGTCCACCGAGTCTTGCACTTCGAAGAGGTCGTTGGGGCGCAATCCTAGCCGGTACGGGCGGTAGGCTCTGCCGTATTCGTCTCGCCGTGGCCGAAGCCGCAAGATCGCGGGGCGCGGCTCGACCTCACCGGTACGTATTTTGGGACCTCCAAGGTCCATCAGTATGTGTACAGTGCGTTGACTCGCCTTGGCGGCACGTCGCACATGGTCGGCCATGGCTTGCCAATCCTCAGCTCCATCATGGGCGCAGTTGATGCGAGCGATGTCCATGCCGGCATCGACCAGTTCGCGCACCACGCTGAAATCATGTGCCGCAGTGGATGGCAGGGTGACCATGATGCGTACCGGGCGCCCTTGCGGGTAGTCTCCCAGCAAATCTACAGCGTGGGTCTCCAGCAGACGTCGACTGCTGACACTGCCGGCGGGTTCCTCGGCAGACCGATCAGACCATGGCTGTCCGGTGATGCGATGCAGCAGACTCAGCACTTTGTCGAGATTTGCCAGCACGTGCGACTCGGAACGTCCCAGGGACGACAACCCCAGCCAGGCCAACTGTTCCTGCAAAGGGCGCAAGTCGCGCACGCGCAGAGCCAGATAGTGAATCAGATTGCGTGCGCTCTCACGAAAGCGGGGAGATACCTGGGCCAACGCGTCGGCCATAGCGCTTTCACGGTCCAATAATGTCCGGCGCAGTCCGGTAAGCTCGTCGATCAACCGATGGCAGACCTCAATATTCTGGTCTGCGCGCTGTACGTCATTGTTTACAGACTCCGTTCGCGGGGTGGTTTTCTTTTTGGGCATGTGACGATACTGGCACAAGATTACGACCGTTTGGTGACAGGCGTGTCATGTTCGGCGCTCGCCACTACGTCGAGCGTCCAGTGTGTCTTTTGCCAGGCCACCGCCTCCTCGCGCAGCAAGTGGGCTGATTGCGGGAACGCAGTTGCCCAGGAGTTGCGGTAGTTCAGTTGCAGAATATTCTTGCGTGCGTCGGGTCGGCTCATTGTTATGCCGGACAGGTCAGGGTCCCGCCGGGCGTGGCACAAGATTACCGCGAGCCGCAGCGCCACCAACTGAAAGGCCAGTGTGTCATCGATCAGTGCGGCTTCGACCTTACGCAGCTTGCCACGGTGACCCAGCACCAACAGGCTCAAGCGGTGCATCTCGGAGAGGGAAAATCCAATGGCGTCAGCGTTGTCCAGAATATAGGCACCATGTTTGTGGTAGTCACTGTGGGAAATGTGGCTGCCTATTTCGTGCAGGCGCGCTGCCCAATCCAGTTTGCGCACCAGGCGCTGCTGCTCGGATACCGAAAGATCCATCAACGGCTCAAGTTGTTTAAACAGGGCCACGGCAGTCCTGCTGACCCGTTCGCCATGCGTGACGTCAACACTGAACTTGCTTGCAAGACGCCGCACACTCTTGAGTCGCAAATCCTCTGCACTGCTCTCACTGGTGCCCAGGAGATCACAAATGAGACCATGGCGCAGGCCGCCGCTGGCCATCTGCAGCGTGTGAATTCCCAGCAGTTTGAATAGCGCACGTGTGACGCTCAGACCTCCCCCAATGATCGCTTTGCGATCTTCGCGCATTCCGGCCAGGCGCAACCGGTCCACCGTTTGGGCGGAAATAAGTTTTTCCAGCAACCAGTCCAGACTTTCCTGGCTGATCGTACCGGCGGGCCAACCCGCTGCGACCAGCACATCGCCGATGGCTCCGACGGTGCCAGCAGAGCCATAGGCGGTATCCCAGTTGTCCGGATGGTAGGCCTCAAACGCTTCATCGAGCACCGCCATCGCAGCCACTTCTGCGATCTCGAAGGCCTTCTTGCCCAGCAGTCCCTGTGCAAAAAAACGCTTTGACCAGGCGATGCTGCCGACCCGGAAAGACTCCATGACACCTGGAACTTTGCCTTGGCCAAGAATCAGCTCGGTGGACCTGCCTCCGATGTCGATGACCAGTCGGCGCTCATCCACGACAGGCAGCATGTGGGTGACACCCTGGTATATCAGCCGCGCTTCCTCTCTGCCAGAAATGATGTTGATGGGAAATCCCAGAACCTCGTTTGCGCGCTGAAGGAAATCATCACGGTTACGGGCTTCGCGCAGCGTCTGTGTGGCTACAGCCCGGACTTCGGATGGTTTGAATCCTGCCAAGCGTTCACCGAAGCGCGCAAGGCAGTCCCAACCGGACTGCATGGCTTGCGCGGTGAGATTGCGGTCTTCATCGAGACCACCACCTTGGCGAACCGTTTCCTTCAAGTACTCGGTGCGACGGAATTCGCCCTGTTCGATGCGACCAATTTCAAGGCGAAAGCTGTTGGAGCCGAGGTCCACGGCGGCTAGACGATTTCCGGTGTGCATTGATTATTTGTTGCTGGGCGTTGAGGATTGCGCATCCAAGCATAGCACCCGACCCTGTACAGCGGTCGTTTCGGCGGTGAGGTGTTCTGCAAGGGCTGGTCGATGTAACAGAGTCTGTTGCCCGACCAGATTGGCAGTCCTGAGAACGCATGTTGAGATTCATGCAAAAGCAGGACAAAGCGCAAGTTGCTTCGTGGTACAACCACCTTATCTGAATTCAAGATTTTGCATGGTCTGGCGCATTTTTTCCTTCGTACTGGCTCAGCTCGCTGCTGCAACCGCGGGATGGTGGCTGGCCCATGCGGGACATAAAGAGGCAGCAGCGTTGGGCGCTGCACTTTTTATCGGCTATGTTTGGTTGTTGCTCGATTTACTGCGTGGTGCGAGGTTGTTGCGGTGGTTGCGTGCTGGTGCTGCTCCAGACGTGGTTTTGGGCAGTGGATTGTGGGGTGAGGCTTCAGACAGAGTCCGCCGATTGATCCGTACACATGACCGTTTGGCGGCAGACAGTGAGAATCGCCTGCAGGACTTTCTTGCCGCGTTGCAGGTGTCGCCCAATGGCGTGGTACTGCTCGATGAGCAGGGGCGCATCGAATGGTTCAATCAGACGGCGGGCATTCATTTCGGACTGGATGCCCGGCGTGATCTGGCGCAGCACTTGGGCAATCTGGTGCGTGATCCTGGCTTTGCCGCCTATTACGCCGGTCGCGACTACCAGAAAGACCACACCATGCCTGGTCGCGAAAACTCGGCATCCAGGCCAGTGAAGCTATCTGTGCACCTGCACCCCTATGGCGAAGGAAGAAATCTGCTCTTGTCACGGGACATAACCGCAGTAGAGCAGGCAGAGGCCATGCGGCGCGACTTTGTAGCGAACGTATCCCACGAAATTCGTACTCCGCTGACGGTGCTTGCAGGCTTTGTTGAAACGCTTCAAGTCTTGCCCCTGGGCGAGGTCGAGCGTCAGCGTTACCTGGGATTAATGGCTCAGCAATCACAACGAATGCAAACGCTGGTCAATGATTTGTTGACGCTCTCCCGGCTCGAAGGCAGTCCGCCGCCGCCTTTACAGGAGTGGGTGTCGGTAAGTACCCTGTTGCAGCAATGCGAGCAGGATGGCAGGGAACTGTCACATCTGGTCTGGCAGCGACCGCATGACTTGCATTTCGACGTATCGAGTGCGTGTGAAATCGCCGGGTCTGCCTCGGAGTTATACAGTGCAGTGTTCAATTTGGTCGGCAACGCGATCCGCTATACCCCGGCGCAGCAGCGCATCGATGTCCAGTGGTTGGTGCTGCCCGATGGTGCTGCGCAGTTTTCTGTCAAAGACACCGGGGCTGGCATCGCCCCGGAGCATTTGCCACGTCTCACCGAGCGGTTTTACCGGGTTGATCGCAGCCGCTCGCGGGAAACGGGCGGTACGGGATTGGGCCTGGCCATTGTCAAACATGTTGCCCAAAGGCATGGCGGAGAGTTGGCAATTGAGAGCATTCCTGGCAAAGGATCGCGCTTCACAATTACCTTCCCCTCGCAGAGGGTACGCATTACTTCCGTTTGAATATCAGCACGGAACCGCTGCCATCGACGGGGTGGCGCGCCACGGCGTGGAGTGTCCAGTTGCTCAAATCGAAACCCTGCGGCATGGCAAGCTCTGGACCTGGCTCTGCGAGCAAGAACGGGCAGTTGGGCGATGTTCCGAAACTCTTTAACTCGAGGTGCCCATAGACCTGAAATGCGGCGATTTGTCCCTGGGAAAGTCCCAGAGTCTCGGCACACCCGGGTACATCCAATTGAGCCAATACACGTCGAACGACGGTGGTATAGCTCTGGCCGTAGTTCAATAATGGCATCCACAATGTCATCAGCAGCAGCCAGCACAGAGCTGCCCCACCTGAGGGTAGAACCAGACTCTTCCATATCGCAGAACGGTGGCGACCCACGCGCCACTTCACCAACCAACCCCAGGAAAGTGTGGCGAGCACTGCGATGGCAAAAGTCCACCATGAAAAACTGGCCACAAATCCTGGAGCCAGGCGTGCAACGTTGGCTGCCGGTTGGGCAGGCATGCCGGTTTGAATGGCGATCCAGATCACCCAGATAGTGAGTCCACATGTCGAGAAGAAGAGGAGCGTAAACCAGTCGATCAATGCCGACACCTGTCGTGTCAATGTCGGCAACGCGAATGCGGCCAATGTTGCCATGGCTGGCAGTCCCACCAACAGTGTGCGATCTGATCTTCCCGTTAGCAGGCATGCTGCAACCGCTACCGAACTAAACCATACCGGCAAGGCGATGTGACGGTTGATCCTGCGGGCAAACAACTGGTGTCGCCAGCGCCATAAGGTCCATAGCACCAATGGCCAGGCGGGCCAAGTAAACCAAAGCAACAATTGTGCAATTCCATTGAGATCCTCCCATCTGGCGGAAGGTAGATCGATCTTCCAGCTCCACAGCGAAAGCACAGTGGCAAGAGCTACAGCTACAGCGGTGATCAAGAGAATCAGAGCGCTCTCCAGGCCGCGATGTCGAGAATTGCTCGGGTGCGGCGCCTCGTGGGAGCGGTCGAGCAGATGAATTGCGGCACCGCCCACGCCAAACAGGGTCGCCAGAGCAGGTGCGCCCGAAAGGGTGAGTCCCACGAGCCCGATCACTCCCGAAATCATTGGCCCAAGGTGACGATAGGGTAACGCGCTGAGTGCGTAGTAGAGCAGGGTCGAAAAGGCCAGTTGGGCCAGTGCCGGCGTTGTTTCATGTGAAAGTTGTGCCAATCCAAGGCAGGCTATCAACGCCAACAAACCAGCATCTGCTATTGCACGGGCGTAGTCAGCTGGCAATGCTTCGCCGCCAAACGCAAAGGCCACCGGTTGCGCCAAAGGGCTGCGCGCAAGGTAGTAGGTGCCATACCAGGTCGCGAACAGAGCGATGGTCAGCAGCAGCGCAAATGGCAGCCGGACGGCCACATCAGCTGGGACCATCGCAGGCGCCCAGGCGATGGCCCATGCGCCAAGCCAAAACGGAAGCAAACTGGGACTCTCGGGGGGGACGCCCATGAGTGTTGGTTCCAGCCAGCTTGAACTGCCGTTTGCCAATTCGACCATGAAGCCCAAGCCCACCATGTCCGCGCTCTTCCACGCGTCTCGGCCCAAAAAGCCCGGTAGCACGTAGGCCACGCAAAAAAGTAGCAAAACCCAGCGGGGAAAACGCCGGACTGCCGATTGTGCAACGATGGCTGGTGTAGGCTTGTTCACGCGGCTTGCATGGAGTTGGACGAAAAAAAGGCAGCACCGAAACCGGGCTGCCTTCTGTGTCGGTAGTTCAGGTCACAACCTGACACCGATTTACTTGGCGGCGGTCTTGCCGAAACGGTTACGGAATTTCTCCACGCGACCGCCCATGTTGTCCACCGACTTTTGCGTACCGGTATAAAACGGATGCGATTCGCTGGACGTATCAAGCTTGTACAGCGGCAACTTGCGGCCGTCTTCCATATCGATCATTTCCTTGGTGCTGGCGCACGAACGTGTCACAAACTTGAAGTTGTTCGACAGATCCATGAAGCACACTTCACGGTAGTTGGGGTGAATGCCTTCTTTCATATTCTTTCTCCTTCAGTTGCGAGAGCCGCGCCAGCCAATCCGGCGTACTTGTCGCGAAACCCAAGATTATAACTTATCCGCCCCGACGCATCATGTCGAAGAACTCGCTGTTGTTCTTGGTGGCCTTCATCTGTTTCAAGACCATTTCCATGGACTCGATTTCATCCATGTTGTATAGGAACTGGCGCAGTATGCGTGTCTTTTGCAGAATCTCCGGTTGCAGCAGCAGTTCTTCTCGGCGGGTGCCGCTGCGGTTCAATTGAATCGATGGGAAAACCCGCTTTTCATACAGGCGGCGGTCCAGGTGGATTTCGCTGTTGCCGGTGCCCTTGAACTCTTCAAAAATAACCTCATCCATGCGGCTTCCGGTATCTACCAGTGCCGTGGCGATAATCGTGAGTGAGCCACCTTCTTCCACATTGCGCGCGGCACCCAGAAAGCGCTTGGGGCGTTGCAGGGCATTGGCATCCACACCACCCGTGAGTACCTTGCCCGAAGAGGGCACCACGTTGTTGTAGGCACGCGCAAGTCGGGTGATGGAGTCCAGCAGGATGACCACATCTTTCTTGAGTTCGACCAGTCGCTTGGCGCGCTCGATCACCATTTCAGCGACATGCACGTGGCGCGCCGCTGGCTCATCGAACGTTGACGCGATGACTTCACCCTTGACCGTACGCTGCATTTCGGTCACTTCTTCCGGGCGCTCATCCACCAGCAGCACCATCATGTGGCTGTCGGGGTAGTTGGCAGAAATTGCATGGGCGATGTGCTGCATCATCACCGTCTTGCCGCTCTTGGGTGGAGCAACCAGCAACGCGCGCTGTCCCTTACCAATGGGGGCAATGATGTCGATGATGCGGCCCGTGATGTTTTCCTCGGATTTGATATCCTGTTCCAGACGCATCTGAACCTTGGGAAACAGCGGCGTCAGGTTTTCAAACATCACCTTGTGCTTGTTGCCCTCCGGCGGGCCACCATTGACTTTGTCGAGCTTGTTCAGGGCAAAGTAGCGCTCACCGTCCTTGGGAGTGCGCACCTCGCCTTCGATCATGTCACCGGTATGCAAGTTGAAGCGGCGAACCTGGCTGGGACTGATGTAGATGTCGTCGGTGCTGGCGGTGTAACTGGTGTCAGGGCTGCGCAAAAAGCCAAAACCATCGGGCAGAATTTCCAGAACCCCATCGGCGATGATCTGTTCGCCGGCACGCGCGCGCTTCTTGATGATCGCAAACATCAGTTCCTGCTTGCGCATGCGGCCCGTGTTTTCGATTTCAAGCTCTTCAGCTTGTTTCAGGACTTCCGACACGTGCAGTGCCTTGAGTTCATTTAAGTGCATGGAGTGGGTCCCGTGAGGGAAAGTGACCGAGAGTTCGGATTGAAAATGAAGATCAGGGAGGAGGGGATTTGGCCTGCCGAATGGGCTGGGCCATCGCGTTCTTAACCTGGAATCAGGAACCAGGCTCTTGGGGAACGCTGGTGAACGGAATAGATTATGACAGGAAAATGCGACCGTGCGCTCTTGTCACGGTCGCTGCAGTGAATCAGGCCAGTTGCTGGTCAATGAAAGCCACCAGCTGGGCTTTACTCAGCGCACCTACTTTGGTTGCAGCCAGTTGGCCATCTTTAAACAGCATGAGTGTTGGAATGCCACGAATGCCGAACTTGGCGGGAATCTCGCGGTTCTCGTCGACGTTCATCTTTGCGATCTGAAGTTTGCCCTGGTATGACGCGGAGACCTCATCCAGGATCGGGGCAATCATCTTGCACGGACCACACCATTCCGCCCAGTAGTCCACCAAAACAGGCTGTGCAGATTTCAGCACATCGGTTTCGAAGGTTGCGTCAGATACGTGTTTAATAAGATCGCTGGCCATGATATTTCCTTGCAGAGTTTAGTGATGCAGCTAAAGTTGCGGCATTGTGACAGAAACCAAGTCCCCAGCTCCCAAGGCCAGGCTATGAACGACATAGAAATAATTGAAGTGACATATTGGCGTACGGCATGACGTCTGACATCCCGGTAGCCGTTATCGGAGGTGGTCCTGCGGGCCTGATGGCCGCGCAGGTGTTGGTCGAAGCAGGGGTCGGCGTTCATCTCTTCGATGCCATGCCCTCAGTGGGACGCAAGTTCCTACTGGCTGGAAAAGGGGGGTTGAATCTGACCCACTCCGAGGGAGCCGATGCGTTTGCAGGTCGTTATGGTGCGCGCCGGGTGGAAATCGAGAAGTTGCTGAAAGATTTTGGACCAGCCCAACTGCGGGATTGGGTTCACGCGTTGGGCATATCGACCTTTGTGGGCTCTTCCGGGCGTGTGTTCCCGACCGATATGAAAGCCGCGCCGCTGCTGCGCGCCTGGTTGCAGCGTCTGCGCCACCCGGCGCAGGGGCAGGGCGTGCAGTTTCACATGCGCCATCGCTGGACCGGTTGGGCCGACGGGCCTGCGCACACGTTGTCGTTCGAAACGCCCCAAGGCCCGTTGCAGGTGCATGCGTCAACGGTGGTTCTCGCCTTGGGCGGTGCAAGCTGGGCGCGATTGGGCTCCAGTGGCGAGTGGGTTCCGTTACTTGCTGCGCGTGGCGTGGCGGTAGCCCCACTTTTGCCCGCCAATTGCGGTTTTGACGTTCAGGGCGGCTGGACCGAGCATTTTCGCAATCGCTACGGTGGCGCGCCCCTGAAATCGGTGGCCATGACGGTGACATCGTCTTCTGGGGTTGTCTTTTCACGCAAGGGGGAGTTCGTCGTGACCGCTACCGGGGTCGAAGGAAGCCTGGTCTATGCTGCATCAAGTTGGTTGCGCGACGAAATCATTCGCAGTGGTCGGTCGACTTTCGCACTCGATCTGCTGCCCGACATGAGCGCAGAGAGGATTCTGGCAGAGGTGAGTCACCCGCGCGGCAGCAGATCGCTCAGCAGCCACTTGAAGAGCCGTTTGCATCTGGACGGGGTAAAAATGGGTTTGTTGTACGAATTGCGCGACAAAGATGCGTTGTCTGATCCGGTTCGGCTTGCTGCGGCCATCAAGGCGCTGCCGGTCAACCTGACGGCCGCGCGCCCCATCGATGAAGCCATCAGCAGCGCAGGTGGCGTTCTGTTTGAGGTCTTGACACCCGGGCTGATGCTGGAGCAGTTGCCAGGCGTCTTTTGCGCTGGGGAAATGCTCGACTGGGAAGCACCAACCGGGGGCTACCTGCTAACCGGTTGCTTTGCCAGTGGACGTTGCGCTGGTCTGGCAGCGCTTGCACACTTACAAAAAAATGGCCTCTATCGCCCGTAAATAGTGCGTAAGTAGCTATTAAAGTAGGAGCAATTCGATCACAGCTTGGTGGCTGTGATGACCTGGAAATTGCCGAAGAAACAGGTACTGCGCTCGCATTTCCAGCCACCCATCGCCTCCAGACAGTTCAGCGGGTCATGGGTGTCCCACAGCGCCAAGCCCAGGGGCTCAAAGACTTTGAAATAGGTCCAGCTCAGTGCCTTCAGCACCCACAGTCTGGGTTTGTGGAACTCGGCGAGGTAGAGTTTGCCACCAGGCGCCAGCACGCGTCCGGCCTCACTCAGGGCCTGAATTTTCATCGGGTGGGGTAACTCATGCAGCAAGAAGAACAGCACATTGGCTTGCGCGATACCGTCAGGCTGGTTCATCGCGGTGGCGTTGCTTTCTATGTATTCGACCTTCGGTGCATACTGTGCAAGCTTGCTTTGCGCATGCGTGAGTTCGTTCTCAACTACATCGGCGATCAGTACGCGCTGCGCGCCCGACTGCATGGACGCCTCAACTACACGGGGAATCACATTGCCAAACGCACAGGATGTGATCAGCACGGTCTTGCCTTGAAGAGCAGTCGCGCTGAGGCCGTCCACAATTTTTGTGACCAGCCGGTGGTACTGAAACAGCAGGATGGCCGAGATGATGGGCTGAAAATCCACCAATTTGATCAACCGCATATTGGAATAAATGGGATACACGTGGGAGGTGGCACCCTGCGTCGACGAGAGCCCGCGCATCAACAAGGCACCACGGGTCACCACGAAAAAGAAAAGACCCGTTGCAGCCAGCAAACCGAGTAAGGCCACAAGCGCGTTCATCATCCACGCATTCATCAAGATGCTCCAATGTCGAAGGTCAGGGGGAGGGCGGTTGAGCAGACGATGCGTACACGCCTGATGAGCACAGGGCTCCAAGCGCAAGAAAACGGCATTCGTAGGTCAGACATATTGTTGACAGGTCTTGACCCCAGCACTGGCTTTACAGGTGGGCAGTTTGATCCCCCACCTCATCCGTTTGGCCGCTTCACCGTTTGGGAAGATCCGTCATTCAGTTGTTGCTCGGGTGCTACACGGATGCGGCACAGGAGCGGAGCAATTGTAGTTCAACTGAGACCGGGTCACCGTACTCGGCAGGACGGTGTAGAGAGCAAATGATCTGTCCGGTGCTGTAGCAAGTAACCTGTCCGGTTTTAGGAGGTGCCATTGAGCGCACCAAACCTGAGCCGGGCGCACTTGATACAAGGAACCCGGATCATGCGATTTCAAGAAGTTTATGAAGGCTGGCGCGAACGCCGACTCAGTCAATCGGAGGCGGCAGAGATACTGGGCGTGTGCGAGCGCAGCTTTCGCCGCTACAGCGCCCGCTACGAGGATAGCGAGGGCGACCTCAACAGTTTGGCCGATAAACGCCTGAGCCAAACCTCCAAACGCAAAGCAGCATCGACCGAGATAGATGCGCTTATCGCCCTGTACCAGAGCCGCTTTATCGGCTGGAACGTGTTACGCACCACGCTAGTTTGGACAAGCGGACCCACGCTAGCGCAGGTTGAATTTGGCGATGTGACACGCACCGGCTTAGGAAGTACGA
>JAIFLV010000168.1 GCA_020048895.1 Rhodoferax sp.
TTCCCTAAGTTCTTTCCAGAATGGTCAAGCCTTGAGCGCCGTCAACACTTCGACCAGCATTTTCTTGGCGTCGCCAAACAGCATGCGGTTGTTTTCCTTGTAGAACAAGGGGTTGTCCACGCCTGCGTAGCCAGACGCCATGGAGCGCTTCATCACGATGGAAGTCTTGGCTTTCCAGACTTCCAGCACCGGCATGCCGGCGATCGGGCTGTTGGGGTCGTCCTGCGCACCGGGGTTCACGATGTCATTGGCGCCAATCACCATGACCAAGTCGGTCTTGGGGAAGTCGTCATTCAACTCATCCATCTCGAACACGATGTCGTAAGGAACTTTGGCTTCGGCCAGCAACACGTTCATGTGCCCTGGCATACGTCCGGCTACCGGGTGGATACCAAAGCGCACATTCACTCCCTTGTCACGCAGCAGTTTGGTGATCTCGTAGACGGTGTGCTGTGCTTGAGCCACTGCCATGCCGTAACCGGGAACAATGATCATGCTCTTGGCTTCGCGCATCAATTCAGCGGTTTCCAGAGCATTCACCGGGAATACCTCACCGGCAGGCTGAGCAGGATCGCCTGAAGGTGCAGGTGCTGCACTGGCGGTGCCGAATCCCCCAGCGATGACGCTGATAAAGCTGCGCGCCATGGCCTTGCACATGATGTACGAAAGAATTGCGCCGCTGGAGCCCACCAGAGCACCGGTCACGATCAGCAGGTCGTTGGACAGCATGAACCCGGTGGCCGCAGCAGCCCAGCCGGAATAGCTGTTGAGCATGGACACCACCACGGGCATGTCAGCGCCGCCGATGGCCATCACCATGTGAATGCCAAACAGCAGGGCGATCACGGTCATGATGATGAGTGGTGTCGTTGCGTCGGGAATGGTGTGGGCGTTCATGAACTCGCGGCCAAACCAGATCACTACCAGCAAACCCACCAGGTTGATCCAGTGACGCGCGGGAAGTAACAGCGGATTGCCACCAATGCGCCCGGAGAGCTTGCCAAACGCGATGATGGAGCCGGAGAAGGTCACCGCACCAATCAGTATGCCGATGTAGATTTCCATCTCATGGATGGACCTGGCAGCGCCTACAAAACCTTTGGAGGCTTCGGGGTCGATGAAGGTAGAAAAGCCCACCAGCATGGCTGCAAGACCCACCATGCTGTGCATCAGCGCCACCAGCTCGGGCATCTGTGTCATCTGCACGGTCTTGGCCGCGTACAGACCGATCCCTCCACCAATCACCATGGCACCAATGATCCAGGGAATCCCAGCCCATGTGACTTGTGGCCCGAACACCGTTGCCAGCACGGCGATGGTCATGCCGATCATGCCGTAGAGGTTGCCGCGCAGCGCGGTTTCCTGGTTGGACAGACCACCCAGGCTCAAGATGAAAAGAATCGTCGCTCCTATATAGGAGACGGTTGCCAGTTCTGAAGTAAACATGTTGCCTTCCTTATTTGCGGAACATGGCCAGCATGCGCTGGGTGACGGCAAAGCCGCCGAACATATTGATCGCCGTGAGCACAATGCCCGCGCCGGCCACCCAGGTGATCAGGCTGTCGGGGCGACTTGCAGCGCCGACGATTGGCGAAATCTGCACCAACGCACCGATCGCAATAATGCTGCTGATGGCGTTTGTCACGCTCATCAGCGGCGTATGCAACGCCGGCTTCACGTTCCACACCACCATGTAGCCCACGAAGCAGGCCAGTACAAACACGGTGAAGTGCGATAGAAACTCCTTCGGGGCATTGGCTCCGATGAGCCAGAACAGTGCCGCTGCCACTCCGAACATGATGGCAAGCTTGCTGCCCGCCATCGGCTCGGTGTCGCCGCCATGGCCGTGACCACCCTTCTTCGCGGCGGGAGCGGCGGCTGGTTTTGCCGCGGCCGGGGCCGCGGCCGCTTGCTTGGGTGCCGGTGGCGGCCAGGTAATGCTGCCTTCCTTGGTAACGGTCAAACCACGGATGGCTTCGTCTTCCATATTGACGTTGACCACGCCGTCCTTGGTTTTGCACAGCTCTTCGGCAAGACGGAACAGGTTGGTGGCGTACAGCGTGGACGACTGCTTGGCCAGACGCGAGGCGAGGTCGGTGTAGCCGACGATGGTCACACCGTGCCGGACAACCGCCTCACCGGGCACCGTCAGCTCACAATTGCCGCCGCGCTCTGCCGCCATATCCACGATGACGCTGCCGGGCTTCATGCTCTTGACCATCTCGGCCGTAATCAGCCTGGGTGCGGGCTTGCCCGGGATCAGCGCAGTGGTGATGATGATGTCTACCTCACGGGCCTGCTTGGCGTACATGTCGCGCTGTGCCTGCTGGAAGCCTTCGCTCATGACCTTGGCGTAGCCGCCGCCACCCCCGCCTTCTTCTTCAAAATCCACTTTGACGAATTCACCGCCCATGGAGATGACCTGATCGGCCACTTCAGCGCGGGTATCGTTGGCGCGCACGATGGCACCCAAACCAACCGCCGTACCGATGGCTGCCAGTCCGGCCACGCCGGCACCGGCGATAAAGACCTTGGCGGGCTGCACCTTGCCCGCAGCGGTAATCTGGCCGGCGAAGAACCGGCCAAAGGCGTTGGCAGCTTCGACGACGGCACGGTAGCCGGCCACCCCAGCCTGCGAGGTCAGGGCGTCCATTTTCTGAGCACGGCTCAGCATACGGGGGAGGGAGTCAATGGCCAGCACCGTCGCCTTCTTGGCGGTGAGTTGCTGCATCAGTTCCGGGTTTTGTGCTGGCCAGATGAAGCCGATCAGGATGCCGCCTTCGCGCATCATGTCTACTTCGGCATTGGTGGGCACGCATACTTTAAACACGATGTCGGACTCGGCCCACACTTTGGCAGCGCTGTCGACAATCTGGGCGCCTGCTGCCACATAAGTCTCGTCAGAAAAATTCGCTGCATCCCCGGCGCCAGTCTCTACCGACACGGTAAACCCGAGCTTGATCAGCTTTTCAACGACCTCGGGTACGGTGGCTACACGCTTTTCACCGGGGAAAATCTCGCGTGTGACACCGATGCGCTGTGGTGGCTTGGATGGGGCCGACGGTGCGGCATTGGCGACAGGGGTAGATCCCGATGTCGTCGCGGTAGGTACGCCAGATTGCATGAAGCGACTCCTCGACTTGATTTTTACAACAACGAATACAACACGCCACAGGAGAAACGAGACCCCGGTGGCGCTGCGGCGGCAAGCTTAACTGAATTGCCCGGCGCGCAGTCCCCCGAAACATGACGCAAATCAACAATACTCAATAATTCGGGTTCAACACACGGCAGCGACTGCGGGTCCGGGGGCTGGCTCTTCAATCGTCGCCGAGCGCCAAATTGCCGGGTTGGCGCTTTTCTACCGCGTGGCGCAACAAGGCGGCAGTGCGAAAAACGCCGTGGGCAAACTTGCCATAGGGCAGGGTGAGAAACAGGGCCATCACGGTGCCAAGGTGTGCCACCAGTAGCCAGGGCATCGTTGTGGATGCGCGTCCCAGCCATAGTGCGATTCCGGAGGCGCTGGTCACAAACAACAATCCTATGAAACCCAAGTCCATCGTCTTCTGCGCCGGGTCGCCGTGCTCAGGGTGACGTCGCAGGTTGAGCCACCCCAAGCCGCACGTGCCCACCAGGAGGCTGACGCCGCCAGCAACACCGAGGACCTTTGGCAAGCTCGGCAGATCGTACGGTGCCAACCATCCGAACACATAGTGGTAGATAGTAGCCACACCGGTCGCGGCAAAGCACAGCAGGAACCCATAGAAAGTAAGGTGGTGTGCCCGTCTGCGCGCCAGTGTCCACGCGTCGTCGGCATTGTTGCAGCCTTCCCCATGGCCGCCATCGAGGTATTTCAGGGTCAACACCTTGGCGCTGGCATCTGCTGCTGCAGCAGCGTTGACGGGAGCGCCAGAAGTGGCAGGGGTGATATCGTTCCAGAAATTGCGTACCCCCAGCGCCAGGGCCAGCACAACAAAGGCAAACACCGGTACAAAAACAGCGACCAGCAGGTTGTGCGGGAAGATCTGGTAGAAGTTGCCGGTCGAAGCCATGCCTGCGGTGGGTAAGTGCAGGCCCGCCGCCAGCGCCAGAAACAGGGACAAGCCGGCTGCCAAAGCCATCGACAAGGTCAACCCATTGCGCTGGTACAACACGCCCAGCGGTGCCGGCCAGGCGTAATCGGCATAGGTTTGCACGCGCAAGTTCGCCATGGCACGAGGGACGTTGACCGCAAATTCGTGGGGTGGCGCATATTGGCAGGCGTGCAGGCAAGCGCCGCAGTTGTGGCACAAGTTGGCCAGAAAATGCACGTCGGCCTTGCCAAACTCCAGGCGCCGCGTCATGGCCGGGAACACCCCACAAAAACCCTCACAGTATCGGCAGGCGTTGCAGATCTGCATTTGTCGCTGCACTTCGACTTCAGGTGCGGTCAGGGCGCGGGCCTCCCGCACAAGGGCCTCAAGTCGCTGCATCACTTGCTCCAATATTCATAGCTGCTTGCGCAGCCTGGACGCCCGCTATACGTCCAAAAGCTGTTCCAATCGACATGCCGACACCGGCCGTGTAGCCCTTGCCCAAGACGTTTCCCGCCATCATTTCACCGGCTACAAACAGGTTGGGGCTGGCCTGTTCGCCAAATCGCACTGCGGCGGTTTCGTCCGTTGCGAGCCCCAGGTAGGTAAATGTGACGCCAGGTTTGAGGGCATAGCCATAAAAAGGCGGCGTGTCGATGGGACGCGCCCAATGGGTTTTTGCCGGTAGAACGCCCATTGTGTGGCAATCGTCCAATCGGGTGTGGTCAAAAGTGCCCCCCTGGCACGCTGTGTTGTAGGCACCAATCGTCTGAACCAGAGTGGCGGGTTCGAGTCCTAACTGCTGTGCCAGGCCTTCCAGCGAATCTGCTTTGGCGCCAGCAAAGACCGGTGGCATGAAGCGTCCGATGGCTTTGGCATCAATGATGGAATAGGCCACCTGCCCTGGCTGCTGTGCTACCAGACGGCCCCAGATCGCGTAGCGTTTGGGCCAGAAGTCTTCGCCTTCGTCGTAGAACCGTTGTGCGTCACGGTTCACAACCACCCCAAGCGAGACACAGTCAATGCGGGTACAGATGCCGCCGTCGTAAAGCGGCGCCCGGGCATCGATGGCCACCATATGCGCCTGGGTTGGGTCACCGACCGCGTCCGCACCGTGGTCGACCAGGAGATGTTTGAGCAGTGTGCCCTGGTTGAAGCGGGTGCCACGAATGGCGAAATTGTCAGAGGGCCACTCGCCGCGCGCATTCTGCCCCCACGCCTCGCGCAACCACTCCCGGTTGGACTCGAACCCGCCCGCAGCCAGCACGCACGCTGCAGCCGGGATGCGCTCGTCGCCGACCCAGGCTGCGATGAAACGCCCCTCCTGAACTTCCAGGCGTTGAACCGGCGCTTCATAGCGCACATGCACACCGAGCCGTTCGGCGCTGCGGTAATAGGCGTTGACCAGTGCCTTGCCGCCACCCATGAAGAAGGCGTTGGTGCGGGCCACATGCAGGGCACCAGACAGTGGGGGCTGGAAATGCACACCCTGGCGGCGCATCCAGTCACGGCAAGTCGCGGAGGCACGAATCGTCAGGCGCGCCAGTTTCTCATTGGTCAGGCCCCCGGTCACCTTCAACAGGTCCTGCCAGAACTCTTCTTCCGGGTAGGCCTCGACCAGCACGTCCTGTGGCGCTTCGTGCATGCAGCGCAGATTGCGGGTGTGGGCCGAATTGCCACCGCGCCAGGCTTTTGGTGCAGCTTCCAGCAGCAACACGCTGGCGTCCGCTTCGCGTGCCATCAAGGCCGCACACAGCGCGGCATTGCCACCACCGATCACCAGTACATCGATCATCCAAAAATCTACCAAAAAACAGTCAAAGCGCCCATCAATAGTGCGGTAACAGCTATTATATTCATAGCAAATGAACAGACCAGAATGCCGCCGACGTCCCTCTGTCGCATCGTCGACTTTACTGCAGTGCCTCCATCTGCACGCAAGTACATATACATCGCGCGCGGCATGACCGCCAAAGAGATTGCCCGCGAGCTCACCCACGTGGAGCCTGGCTCTCCGATCATTGACCGAACGGTCGAGGTCCACAAAGGCAATATCAAGCGCAAGTTCCGACTCGACTCTGCCAATGCGTTGATCACTTTCGCCATCGAGTACTGCCAGGACCACAGAATCGATTACCGGGAGATGCTGTTGCGCACAAAACGTACAAGCCCTTGACGGGGTTGCCGATGCGAAATCTTCGATAGGTCAAAGTAAGATCCGCGTGTGGAAACCGATCCAACCTCGTGTCGTTTGCCGAGACAGCAATATCCCGCCATTGATGTACTGCGTGCATTTGCCGCGCTCGCAGTAGTGGCGTGTCACTGTGTTGTGGTCGGTCAATGGCCTGCCGAGCCTCTGGGCGTTATTGCGCGTTTCGCAAGGTACGGATGGCTGGGGGTTGACCTTTTCTTTGTGATCAGCGGTTTTGTCATCACCAGCGCCGCGCTGCAACTTCGGCACCTCAGTTGGAGTAACTATTTTGTCGTTTTCTGGATTCGACGGTTTGCCCGGATCGTGCCACTGTATTACGCCACACTGATCGCATATCTGGTACTGGTCGACCATGGGCCGATTGTTACGTCCGTCGAAGTCCAGGGTTAATCTCTTCCCGTCTGCCCAGTATTTTTGAGAGCACTCGACAAATCGATGCCGGATTTAGCTTG
>JAIFLV010000178.1 GCA_020048895.1 Rhodoferax sp.
AGCCTTCCTTGTTGCCCAGCTCGAACATTTTGCCGCCCAGGCTGAACACCGGCGCGCCATTCTTGTGCAGCAGCTCGGCGGGCAGGTTGGCGTGCGTCGAGAGTGTGCCGTCGTGCATGATGTCCGCGAAGAACAGCAAGGCGTAGTCTTCCTCAGCCACCCCATTGATTTCCCGCCCGACCATGGCCACCCATTTGTCGAACACCTGCTTCAGATTGTCCGGCGTGATTTGCGTGCGGATGATGTCGCCGGACTGAATCGCAACCTTGACAGTGCTGATGAATTCGTCTTCGTGCGTCGCAATGCGGAACGAGACAAAGTGCGTGCCGATGTGGGCCGATATTTCGTCCAGTGCGTCAGTCGTGTACTGGCTGGCGGACTTGCCCCACCGAATAGTTTTCTTGGCGAGGAAGGGCAGCACGTCGGCGCTTTTCATGAGCGCGGCTTTTTCGGTGTCGATCACGGCCAGGAACGGCGGTACCGTCTCACCCTGGTTCAACGCCACCTGAACGTAATGCAACAATTGCGTGAACATGGCGTAGCTGGAAGTGCGGCCCGTGTCTTTGGCTTCAAACCAGATTTCTTTGGTCTGAATGTCGATCAGGCCCTTGGTGTAGCCCTTGAGGCCCAGCGCCTTGATGTAGGCGTCCTTGACGTCTTCTTCGCTGCGGACGGCACGTAATTGGGTGTAGAGGGTCACGGTGGAGGTGCTGGGAGGGGCTGGATGCGAAGCATTCTACGTGGCTTGGTTTGCTACATTTTTGCTAGCTGCTTGCGCAATGGGCATGGGCGTTGGAGCGCTATTGCGCTCCGAACCGGGATATTGGGGTCAGAGTCCAAAATTGCCCGACCTTTGGTCGTCCCTACGGGTGCTGCGCAGCAATATTGGAATCCGACCCCAAAATCCCTAGCCGCCTGTGCGCCAGCACGGCAAAACCGATTGCAAGGAACTCCACTGGCCACGTCAGTAATTCCGTAGTCGGCGCGAGGCAACCAAATCGGCTGTTCAAGGCTCCCCTCGCCCGACGGGGGCGAGGGGCTGGGGGAGTGGGGAGTCCAAAAAAACCCGCTGCAACCAAGTGCGCAGGCCGGTGCCATCCGATCTCGCTCTGCTACATTGCCTCCCATGAACGATCTTGCTGGAAAACACATCGTATTGGGGCTCACGGGGGGTATTGCCTGCTACAAGGCGGCGGAGCTGTGTCGGGCCCTGGTGAAGGAGGGTGCCACGGTGCAGGTGGTGATGACCGAGGCTGCCGGCCAGTTCATCACGCCGGTGACCATGCAGGCGCTGAGCAACCGATCGGTCTACACCTCGCAGTGGGATGGGCGTGAGGCCAACAACATGGCGCATATCAACTTGAGCCGTGAGGCCGATGCCATTCTGATAGCGCCGTGCAGTGCCGACTTTATGGCCAAGTTGCTGCACGGCCGTGCCGACGAGCTGCTCAGTCTGATGTGCCTGGCGCGCCCCAGAGAGAGCGTTCCATTGCTGCTTGCCCCCGCCATGAACCGCGAAATGTGGGCGCATCCCGCCACGCAGCGCAATGTGGCGCAGTTGCGCTCCGATGGCTGCACCGTGCTGGACGTGGGCAGCGGTGACCAGGCGTGTGGGGAAACCGGTGACGGTCGCATGCTGGAGCCAAACGAGCTGTTGCAGGACGTCATAGCATTTTTTCAGCCTAAAGTGCTGGCTGGTCAGCGCGTGCTGGTGACCGCAGGCCCCACCTATGAGGCGATTGACCCGGTACGCGGCATCACCAACCTGTCGAGTGGCAAGATGGGTTTTGCCATCGCTCGCGCTGCGCAGGAGGCAGGTGCAGAGGTTACCCTGGTGGCCGGGCCAGTGGCATTGTCGGCTCCGCGCGGCGTGCGCCGGGTGGATGTGAAATCTGCATCAAATATGCTTGCAGCGTGCGTGGAATATGCGCAAGCAGCTACTATTTTCATAGCGGCTGCGGCGGTGGCAGACTGGCGGCCGACCGTTGCGGCGGATCAAAAAATCAAGAAAGACGGCTCAGGGCAACCGCCGACCCTGGGCTTTGTGGAAAACGCCGACATTCTGGCCACGCTGGCGCAGTCTGCGCGTGCTCAAGGCGGTGAAATGTTTTGTGTCGGCTTTGCTGCCGAGAGCCATGATTTGCTGGCCCATGCCACGGCCAAGCGCATCCGCAAGGGGGTACCTTTGTTGGTGGGCAATATCGGGCCCGCCACTTTTGGGCAGGACGACAATGCCTTGTTGTTAGTCGATGCTGCTGGTTCCATCGAGATTCCCCGAAATTCCAAGCTGGCATTGGCCCGTCAACTGGTTGCAGAAATTGCACGGCGTATGGCACACTAATTTCCCACCATGAAAATTGACGTCAAGATTCTCGACACACGGCTGGCAGATCAATTTCCTGCTTATGCCACCGCTGGAAGTGCTGGCCTGGATTTGCGTGCCTGCCTGCCCGCGCCACTCACGCTGGCCGCCAACGCCTGGCAACTGGTGCCCACGGGGTTGGCGATTTACCTGGCCGACCCCGCCTTTGCCGCATTGATCCTGCCGCGCTCGGGTCTGGGACATAAACACGGCATCGTGCTGGGCAACCTCGTCGGCCTGATTGACAGCGATTACCAGGGCCAGCTCATGGTGAGCGCCTGGAACCGTAGCGACGTGGCTTTTACCATCGAACCCATGGAACGGATTGCGCAACTCGTTATCGTGCCGGTGGTGCAAGCGCAGTTCAACGTGGTAACCGGGTTTGAAGCGACCGAGCGTGGCGAAGGTGGCTACGGTTCTACGGGTCAAGGTTAGTGCAGAAACAAGCGCCAGATTTTTTTGCAACCATGTTGGCAGCACATCGACAAAGCCCCTCGGATGAGCGCAGTCGGCGTATCAGTCTGGTGTTTTTCACGGCATTGGCATTGTTTGTCAGCGGCACATTGGCCCTGACGAGCTACGGACTGTGGTTCTTGCGCGCGGAGGCTATCGACCACGGCTTCGCAAAATCCGCCTTGTTGTCCCGCAGTTTTGAGGAGTATCTGACGCGTAGCCTGCAAATCGCCGAGTTGGCAGGTACCCATTCGATTCCCATGGAGGCTCCCAACCTGGACTTCGTGCCCATGCAGGCAGCGTTCAAACGGCTCCTGCGCGATTCGCCCTATTTGCGATCAGTGTCTCTGCTCGACGATGAGGGACGCATCGTCGTGAGTTCCAACCCCGCCAATGTGGGGCTTCCTGTTGAGACAAGTGCCTACTTGCCGGAGTGGAAGTCTGAGCTGAACGGATTGCGCATTGGCGCACGCTGGACGGGCCGCGACTTCTCCGGTGGACATGAAGACCGCGGTTCCCTGTCGGCAGAGAATGCCCCCAGCTTCATCCCGGTAACCCTTCGGATAATGGCCAATGGCAGACCCACCGCACTGCTGATAGCGTTGAATCCTGACTATTTTCTGCAACATTTCGCGCAGCAACTGGACTCGGAGGAGGGCAATGTTGCGGTGTATCGAATCGACGGAGCCTCACTTTTTAGCACCCATTTCAATGCGTTGTCGGGCCTGTCCAAGGCCGATGACCAGTTGGTCAAACAGTTCAATGATGCTGAATTTGGCCAGTTTCAGGCACGGCTGGCTGACCCGGATGGCGCGCTTGAAACAACACTTGCGGCCTATCGCGTCTCGTCTTTGTACCCCATCGTGGTGGTCACGCAGCTGCAACGCACCGACGTACTGCGGCGATGGGAAACGGAGGCGAAAACTATTGCGGTAGTTGTGGTGATCGCACTGCTGATCGTCACCTTTCTGGCGCTGCTGTTTTATCGCCGCCAGCGGTTGGTGGATGCCCAGCGCGCCGAATCGCAGCGGCTGCAGCGCATCAATGCGGCCCTGGTGTTCACCAATTCCCGCGAGGGCATCATGATTGCCGATGTCAATGGCGCTATCACCGATGTCAACGAGGCCTTCACCCGCATTACCGGCTACCTCCGCGACGAGGTTGTTGGCAAGAACCCCCGTATTCTGCAGTCCGGCCGCCACGACCAGGCTTTCTACACCGCGATGTGGAGCGACCTTGCCGAATATGGACACTGGAGCGGTGAGATCTGGAACCGCCGCAAAGAGGGCGAAGAATTCGCCGAGTTGCTCACCATCAGTGTGGTCACCGACTCGCTTGGCAACCGCCAGCAGTATGTTGGCATGTTTTCCAACATCACATCTATCAAGGACTACCAGGTCCAGCTGGAACACATCGCGCACTTTGATGCCTTGACCAAGTTGCCCAACCGGGTGTTGATGGCAGACCGCTTGCAGGTGGGTATGGCGCAAACACTGCGCAGAAGCGAGCAATTGGCGGTGGCGTTTATCGATCTGGATGGATTCAAGGCGGTCAATGACACACACGGGCATGCGGTGGGTGATCAATTGCTCATTGCGCTGGCCAGTCGCATGCGTCAGGCCCTGCGCGATGGCGACACGCTGTCGCGCCAGGGCGGGGACGAGTTTGTGGCGGTGCTGGTGGGGTTGACGGACGTGACCGCCAGCGTACCCATGTTGGCTCGCCTGCTGGCCGCAGTGGCAGAGCCTGTGCCGGTAGGGGAGCATCGGCTGCAGGTGTCGGCCAGCGTAGGCGTTACCTTTTACCCGCAAACGAATGAGATCGAGGCCGATCAGTTACTGCGCCAGGCCGACCACGCCATGTACCAGGCCAAGCTGGCCGGAAAAAATCGCTATTGTGTATTTTGTGTTGATTGAACCTCACCCCGATTCGCTACATATTTTGTAGCTGCCCACGCAGTATCTACGGGCGCTGAAGGGCAAAATCTTCCAAAGCGTCCAATGGCAACGGCCTGCTGAACAAATAGCCCTGGTAGGCGTGGCAACCCAGATGGGCCAGAAAATCCGCCTGGGCTTGCAGCTCCACTCCTTCGGCAATGACCGCCAGCCCCATGCTCTCGGCCAGCGCGACAACCATCTTGGCGATGGCGGCGTCGTTCGGGTCGGTGACGATGTTTTGCACAAAACCCTGGTCGATCTTGAGCTGGGCCAGCGGCAGACGCTTGAGGTAGGTCAGTGACGAATAGCCGGTGCCAAAATCGTCGAGCGAGAAGCTCACGCCGTGCGCCTTCAGGGTGCCCATTTTGGCAATAACGGCTTCCACATCGCCCACCAGCATGCTCTCAGTGAGTTCCAGCTTGAGCAGCCTGGGCCTGGCGTGCGTGCGCTCCAACGTGGCCTGCACCGCGTCGACAAAATCGGTCTGCTGAAACTGGCGTGCGCTCACGTTGACCGCAATGGTCAGTAGTGACAGCTCGGGGTGATGTTCCCACGCCGCCAACTGGGCACAGGCTTCTTCCATGACCCATTGCCCGAGTGGCAAAATCAGCCCGGTTTCCTCGGCCAGCGGTATAAATTCGGCCGGCGACACCATGCCGCGCTGCGGGTGTTGCCAACGCACCAGTGCTTCTACGCCACTGATGCGTCCGGCGCCCACCACCTGTGGCTGGTAGTGCAGCACAAACTGCCGTTGTTGCACTGCCTCACGCATATCGGCTTCCAGCACTGCGCGGGCTGATACTTCGGCCTGCATGCGTCCATCAAAAAAGCGCAGCATGTTGCGCCCGGCGGCCTTGGCCTCAAACATGGCGAGTTCAGCGCGCTTGAGCGGCTGCTCGCTGCTCTCCAGCGTGTCACCACTAAACAGGGTGATGCCGATACTCGATGTGCCATGGTAGGCACCGCTGTCGAGCGAAAAATTGGTCACGAAGCTGTGCAAAATCTTGTCCGCGACGGTCTCAGCCTGGGTTGCGGCTTCGATATCGTCCTCGCTCAGGTCTTCGAGCATCACTACAAATTCATCGCTGCCCAAATGGGCCAACGTATCGCCATCGCGGATGCAGGTCTTCAGGCGCTGCGCCACCTGCACCAACAGGCAATCACCCAGGCGGTGGCCCAGCGTGTCGTTGATGGTTTTGAAGTTGTCGAGGTCGACAAACAGCAATGCGCTCCTGCGCGCGTGGCGCGTACTGGTGTGCAGGGCTTGTTCCAGCCGGTCCAGCAGCAACCGGCGGTTGGGCAAATGCGTCAGCGGGTCGTAGAAGGCCAGGGTGTCAATTTGCGTCTGCGCCCTGACACGTTCGCTGAGGTCGCTGCAGATCGACACAAAGTGGGTGGTTACGCCCGCTGTGTCTTTTACCGCGCTGATGGTGAGCCATTCGGGGTAGATTTCGCCATTCTTGCGCTTGTTCCAGATCTCGCCGGCCCAAGCGCCCTCATTCGCGAGAGCGTGCGAGATGGCTGCGTGGAAGGCCTCGTCGTGGCGACCGGAGGCGAGGATTGCGGGTGTCTTGCCCACCGCCTCTTCGGCGCTATAGCCGGTAATGGCGGTGAAAGCCTTGTTTACCCGCAAAAATTCGTACTGTGCATTGGCGATCGACATGCCCTGTTGCGACTCAAAGGCGGTGGCGGCGATACGCAAAGCCTCTTCAGCCCGATATTTCTCGCTGACGTCACTGAATACCAACACCACCCCCACCACGGTATTGGCAGTAGTGCGGATGGGCGCTGCGCTATCGGCAATCTGGTACTCGCGTCCGTCACGCGCCAGCAGCACCGTGTGGTTGGCCAAGCCCACCACCTCGCCACGCTCCATCACACGCTGCACCGGGTCAGCCACCGCGGCCCGGGTCGTGGCGCTGACGATGCGAAACACCGTTGCGAGGGGTTGCCCCAGCGCGTCGGCCAATGGCCAGGCGGTGAGCCGCTCGGCAGTCGGGTTCATTCCTGTGATCAGACCGGCAGCGTCGGTCGTGATCACTGCATCGCCAATGGAGTTGAGCGTGATGGCCAGGTTTTGGCGGCTCTCCAGCAGTGCTTCTTCGGTGCGTTTGCGTTCTGCCACTTCGTCGGTGAGTTCACGGGTGCGCGACCGAACTTGTGCGCGCAGCAACCGGAGCCAGGCAAAGCCGCCCAGTGCCAGCACGGACAGGCCCAGCAAGACAGCCAGCAGCCATTCCACGCGTTGGCGAATTTCGCGCTTCTCTGCGTCAACCTCATAGCTGAAGCCTTCCAGGTTGGCGCTGCCCGTCACCATGCCAAGTTCGCGGTAGGCCCCAGCCATCTTCTCCCATCGACCCGGATTCATATTTCCAATTTCTACCAGGGTTGGAAGCACGATGTTGACCATGGCCTGCGCTTCATCGAGCAGCGTGCGCCGGTCCGGTTTACCTGGCCGCGTCGACGCCAGTGTCAAAATGTGATCCGCAATTTCCTCCGGGTGGGCCATGGCGTATTGCCACCCCTGCAGGCTGGCGCGTCGGAAGCGCTCCACCAGTTCCGGATTGGCCTGCAAATAGTCGCCCCGGGTGAACAAGGTGTCACCATAGAAGTCGATGCCGAAGTCCACCGGATTGAGCACCGCCGGGTCGAAGTCATAGCGCCTCTGGAAGCCCGGGATCTCGGTGAGGTAGGCGGTCATGGCGTCGGCACGAGATTCGATCACATCCAGCACATTCCAGGTGTGCGGCATAAACTTCACGGGCGCCTGCTCGAAGGTATTGCTGACCTTGATCCCTTCACGCCGAAACATCGCCAGAATCTGCGCCGAGCCCTGGTCCTGGGTAATCAGGACGGTGCGACCCACCAGGTCAGCGGGATGGCGAATTGCGCTGGACTTCTTTGAGATGACGACATAGGGCGAATGCTGGAAGATGGATGCCAATGCCACGACCGGGTCCCCTAGCAGGCGGCGATACACCAGGTCTGCACCGTCGTGTACGCCAAACTCTACCTGCTTGCCCAGCACCATTTTTTCCGGCGATTTGTCACTGGCGCCTTCCAGGATATCGACATCCAGGCCCTCTGCGCGATAGAAGCCCTTGACCTGCGCGGCGTAGTAGCCGGCAAACTGGAACTGGTGGTACCACTTGAGCTGCAAACGCACCTTGTCAGGCGCGGCACTCCAGGCCAGCGCGGGTACCAATACCAGCCATGCACATGCCAGAGCCAGCGCCCTTGTGCTCCAGCGCCAGCAGGACAATGGGCGGCTGTGGGTCATGCAGCAAACGCCGAGCGAACTGCGGCAAGCCATGGGGCAACTTTTTCTGGCTTCATGAATGCTCCTGAATGTGTAGCTGGTTACGCAGTATTTACGGGCGCTGACGGTCTACATGGTACACAAATTCGCGACCCCTCCAGCCTTCTGGCCAAAGGGCCAAGATCCCGGTTGCTGAAGGCTGACACGATGCCACCCAGGCGGGCATTGGCTCGCAGCACATAGAGGCCGAGACCTTGCCCGGGGTGCCGCCCCTGTAGATCAAGCCGCCGCGGAACTGATCGAGCGGACGTCTCTCCAGGCGGCGACAAACTGCCGCGCCGTGGTTGCGACGTCTTCTGCCGTCATCCCCGGCTTGTAGAGCGCCGAGCCCAGACCAAAGCCGGTGGCACCCGCATCGACATAGGGCTTCATGGACGCAGGCGTGATGCCACCCACGGACAATAGATGGCATCCTTTGGGTAGCACTGCGCGCATCGCTTTTACAACGGGCGGTGTCACCAGCTCGGCGGGGAAAAGCTTGAGCGCATCGGCCCCGGCTGCCAGCGCTGCAAAGGCTTCGGTGGGCGTGGCCACACCCGGCACGCATACCAGTCCCGCAGCTTTGGCGGCACGGATCAGTGCCGGGTCGGCATGCGGCATCACCGCCAGTTCGGCCCCGCAGTGGCACAGTCGCCCGATCTGCCCGAGCTCCAGCACGGTGCCCGCGCCCACTAGCACCTGCGCCGGTAGTGCCTGGCGCAGCGCAGCGATGCTGGTGAACGGATCGGGCGAGTTGAGCGGAACCTCGATCAGACGAAAGCCCGCATCTACCAGGCTGACCCCGATGGCAACAGCCTCCTGCGGCCCGATACCGCGCAGGATGGCAACCAGGGGCAGCGCCGATTGCGCCGCAGCAAAGCGCTCGGTCAATGGGGAGTGGTGCGTCATCCTTCCTCCGGAAAAATCAAATGTCTGTTGGCAGCAGACCCGCAGCCAAGGCAAAATTCCACAATCCCTGCGCTGCGGTGTTCCCGAGCACCGCAGCGACTGGCTGACCGAAGTAGCGCAGTGCATCGGCATACCGCTGGCAGAGTGCTGGTTCACCGATCATGACCAGCGGCATTGGCTCCATGTCGCGCCGGGCTGCCATGCCAGAAACCAGCTCACTGCCGATCAACAGGCCCGACAGAAAGTCGGCCAACGCTGCGGACTGCAGGCGACCGGTGAGGCCCAGGGTGCGGGTGGCAAAAATCTGGTGTGTGAGGTCTCCGGGGCGACCGCTTCGCGCCTGTGCAAGGCCTAGTTCAAAAGCTTCGCGGTCGGACTCGCGCGCAGCGCCCCGGTCAGTCGGCAACAGACGGCCCAGGATGGAATGCTGGCACAACACGGCGAACAGTTCACCTGTCATGTAGGTGGAAAAACGGGTGAGATGGCCCTGTTGCACTTCCACCCATTTCGAATGCGTACCGGGCAGCACCATACAACAGCGCTCGGCCCACTGCGGGTTCTCGGACATGGCACCGGCGATCTGAATTTCCTCGCCGCGCATCACGTCGGGAATTTGTCCGGGTTGATCCAGAAGGACACCGGGAGCAATGAGCACGTCCGGGCCGAGTCCGCTGGGCACCCGCACGTGCTGCTGCGCCAGCACCTGGATGTTGGCTGGGCATCGTACATACGGTGCCTCGCGCCAGCCTTGCGCGCTGCCGACCATGCCACTGGCCACCACGGCCAGCGTCGGCCAGCTCTGGATCCAATCACCGGCGATCGCTTTGAGGGCCTGTTCGAACCCGAGTGCACCCGCGGCGGGCAAGTGCTGGATGCCATGACCTGATTGCCGGGTGTCGACGATCCTGCCATGCTGCATTAGATATGCACGCAAGCTCGAAGTCCCCCAGTCCAGGGCCAGCAGATGGGGATAACTGTCGCTCACCATTCGGCCACTGCCCCGTCGGCATGGCGCCAGACCGGGTTGCGCCAGTCGGCAGCGTCTTTGCTGCGTTCGATGACCAGGGCTTCGTCGATTTCCACGCCCAGCCCTGGCTTGGTCGGGGGAAGCATGTAGCCGTTGTGGAACTGGAAGTCTTCCTTGTTGCACACGTAGTCCAGCAGTTCGGCGCCCTGGTTGTAATGGATGCCCATGCTTTGTTCCTGCAGGACGGCATTGCGGGCCACAAAATCCACATGTAGACAGGAGGCGAGTGCCAGCGGTCCCAGCGGGCAGTGCGGCGCAAAGCCGACGTCAAAGGCTTCGGCCATGGCAGCGATCTTGTGGCACTCGGTGATGCCGCCCGCGTGCGACAGGTCAGGCTGGACAATCGAAATCCCGCCATTGACCAGCACCCGCTTGAAATCGAAACGCGAAAACATACGCTCACCGGCGGCCAACGGAATGTGCGTCACCTCGGCCAGGCGTGGATAGTACTCGGCCTGCTCGGCAAGCACCGGCTCTTCAATGAACAGCGGTCGGTAGGGTTCGAGCTCCTTGATGAGGACGCGCGCCATCGGTGCAGCAACACGGCCATGGAAGTCGAGCCCGAATTCAATGGTATTGCCGAACGCGGCGCGAATTTCAGCCACTACGGCGATCGCCGCGTCGACCGTGCGGCTGTTGTCGATCAAACCCATCTCCTCGCAACCATTGAGTTTGAAGGTGTCGAACCCGATCGCCTGCAGTGTGCGGATGTTGGCGATGACATCGGCCGGCCGGTCACCACCAACCCAACTGTACATCTTCATGCGGTCGCGCACCAAGCCACCAAGCAATTCGTAGACAGGCACGCCGAGCATCTTGCCCTTGATATCCCACAGGGCCTGATCGATACCGGCAATGGCGCTCATCAGAATCGGGCCGCCACGGTAGAAGCCGCCGCGGTACAGCGTCTGCCAGATGTCGTTGATGCGTGACGGGTCCTGACCAACCACATACTCCGAGAGTTCATCGACGGCTGCTTGCACCGTCCTGGCCCGGCCCTCGATTACCGGTTCGCCCCAACCACTCACACCCTCGTCGGTCTCGATCTTCAGGAACATCCAGCGCGGTGGCAGACGGTAGGTGGTCAGCTTGGTGATCTTCATGGCCAACTACCCTTTGACCGCACCCATGGTCAGACCCTTGACCACGTATTTCTGGAAAATCATCGTCAGCACAATCGCCGGCGCCATGATCGCCACCGCCGCCGCCATCACGCCACCCCAATCCACTTCGGCATAGGACAGGAAGTTGTAAACCGCGATGGGGAGGGTTTTGGTGCGCTCCATGCTGAGCACTTGCGAGAACATGAAATTGTTCCAGGAGAAGATGAACGACAGAGTGGTCGCAGTGATGATGCCGGGGCCGGAGAGTGGCAAGATGATCTTGATAAACGCCATCTGTCGCGTGGCGCCGTCGACCATGGCCGATTCTTCGAGCTCGCGCGGGATGGTGCTGAAATAGGTCGTCATGATCCAGACCACGATCGGTAGCGCGATCAACATGTGCGAGAGGATCAGCGCGACATAGCTGTCCATCAAGTTGAGCCGCGAGAAGATGATGTACCAGGGCATCAGGAAGGAAATACCGGGCATCAGGCGCGCCAACAGGATAAAGACCGCGAGTTTGTTTTGTGCGAAGCGCGATATCGAGTACGCCGCTGGCAATCCCAGAAGGAGCGAAAGACCGACCGCGAAAGTGCCGACGATGGTCGAATTCAGAAAGTATTTGAGGAAGTCCTGCTCCTCAAACACCTTGCGGTAGTTCTGAAGGGTTGGTTCGAAGAATAGTTTGGGCGGCCAGGAAATGATGTCGACCTGTGTCTTGAACGATGAGGTCAGCATCCACAGGAACGGGAACAGCACGATCAGCGCAATCGCCAGCACCAGGAGGTAGAACAGAAGGGTAGGAAGGAATTTTTTCTTCATGGCAGCTTCCTTTAGCTTTCGCTGGATGCGCGCAGTTTCATGATGCCCAGACTGCACAGCAGCACCACCAGGAACAGGGCCACCAAAATGACCGACGATTGGCCCATGCGGAAATACTCGAAGCTGTACTTGAACCCCATGATGTTGAGCGTCTCCGACGCGTAACCGGGGCCACCGCCGGTCATCGCAAAGATTATGTCAAACGTCTTGAGCGCATCGATCAGACGCAGAATCATTGCCGTCAGAATGACCGGCATCACCATCGGGATGGTCACATAGGCCAGAATCTGCCACTCGCTGGCACCGTCCACGCGTGCCGCTTCGACCGGTTCCTCGGAAAGTCCGGCCAGGCCGGCGAGCACGATCAGGGTGATCATCGGCGTCCACTGCCAGACATCCACCAGGACCAGTGACGCAATGACAGTGTTCTCACTTGACACCCAGCGTCCTTGCGGCAACCCGAGGGCGTTGAGGGCAAAATTCAGCAGGCCGATGGTCGGGTCGTAGAAAAGATTGAAGACGATACCCACCGCCACCGGCGTGGCCACCAGTGGCAGCAACAGCAGCAGCTTGGCGATGCTCTTGCCGACAAAAGCGCGGTTCAGAATCAACGCAATGGCAACGCCCAGCACGACCTCGATGGCCACGGCAAACAGGGTGAAAGTAAAGGTGCGGCCCAGTGCCTGCAAAAAACGTGGCTCTGAGAAAACGCGAAAGTAGCTGTTAAGTCCTACAAAGGCCGGCTCCATCCCGGAGGTGAGATTCCAGTTGGTAAAGCTCAGGTACAGGGTGTAGAGAATCGGAAACACCATCAGCAACGCGATAAAGACAATCGCCGGAAGCGGAAACAGAACGTGCAAGTTCCGTTCGGTAAAGCTGGGTTTGCTCATGGCGTGCCTTCTGTGCGAAAGTTCTGGTGTCCGAATTTCACCTGGCTTGCACGCCGTCTAGCGCTGTAGACGGCGCGCCTGCCAGTCAAGCGGCTCTGTGCTTATTTGCCGAATTCGCCGCTGTCTTGCAGCAACTCGTTAACGCGCTTGACTTTTTCCTGGGCGATCTGCTCGAGCTTGGTGGAAGTGCCTTTGGTGTTGATCGACTCGATGATGACTTCACCGATGAGGTCGCGGGCTTCGCCCACGGCGCTCATGTAGGGACGGTCCACCGGTGTACCGTTCTTGGCTGCAAAGGCGCGCGTCTCGATCAGACCCGGATTCATCTTGCTGCGCACGACCTGGTCGTCCCACACAGAGGAGCGCGCCATCGTGATGTTGCCCATCATGCCCTTGATGGCCATTTCCTTGCTCGATGCCCAGTTCAGGAACTTCATGGCCAGGTCCTTTTTCTTGGACTGACTGGCCACGGAAATGCCCCAGGATGAAACGATGAAAGGCGCATTGGTCTTGGGACCTGCCGGGAAGTTGGCAATGTCAAAGTTGGCCACCGGGATCTGTGTCTTGCTCTGGTCGACGATCTGGCCATAGAACACCGAGGCGTCGGTCCACATCGCGACCTTGCCAGCCTGGAACAGCGGCATGATGTTCTCCCACGACATCGATGTCACGCCTTTGGGGCCATAGCTGCCGAGCATTTTTCCGTAAAAACGTGTTGCGTCGATGGCTGGCTTGGAATTGAAGACTGCAGCGCCGTTCTCAAGATACTGGCCGCCATAGTTGAAAACATAGCTGGAGAGCTGGGTCACAGCGGCCGCACCCTTGCCACGTGAGGCAAAGCCGGCAACGCTTTCGGAATTGAGCTTCTGGGCGGCAGCCTCGAGTTCAGCGAAATTGGTTGGAACTTTCAGCCCCGCTTGTTGCAGCAGGTCCTTGCGGTAGTACAGCACTTGCCATTCGGTCACCAGCGGCACGATGTAAGGCTTGCCGCCAAAGGAAGCGGCGTTCATGATGTTTTTCGGATAGTCGCCGAAATCGTAGTCGGTCAACGGCGCGTACCAGCCGTTCTTCGAGAACATCTTGCCTTCCTGGAGGGGGCGCGTCATGAAGACGTCGACCGTGGACGACTTGGTGGCAAATTCGGTAGTGAGCTTTTGCGTCAGCTGGCCTTCCTGAAGACTCTCGACATTGACCTTGATGCCATAGTTCTTCTCGAACAGGGGAATCGACAGCTTCAGCAATTCACCGAATGGGTGGTTGGCCACCAGTACGCGGATTTCACCCGCTTGCGCCATGGCGCCTGCGCAAACGCACAGAGACGAGAGTGCCACCACGATTTTTGAAAGTTTGTATTGCATAAAGATCTCCAAGTAAAAATAGTAAAGAACCACCCACCCTAGACAATGGCCTCCGACGTGTTCTTGTCGAACACGTGCGTATTGGCCATCTTGAAATCGATCCGGATTGCATCGCCCACACCAATCGGCTGTTTCGGCACGTCCATGCGCGCCACCAGCGAATGTGCATCACAACTCAGGTGCGCGAAGATCTCGGAGCCTAGCAACTCGACGACCTCGGCCTTGGCGTTGATCGTGCTGCCGGCCTCGGCATCTGGCTGGTGTAACGCGATGTCTTCCGGGCGAACGCCGAAAACCACTTCCTTACCGGCATGTGTAGCCAGCCTGGCGCGGAAGGCTTCGGGCATCGCAACGCGAAAGCTCCCGCCATCGATGAATAGCTGCCCCGCTTCGCTCACCAATCGGGTATCGAAGAAATTCATCGCGGGTGAGCCGATAAAGCCAGCGACGAATCGGTTCACCGGCTTGGTATAGACCTCCATCGGTGCGCCGCTTTGCTGGACCACGCCCTTGTTCATGATGAAAATGCGGTCGGCCATCGTCATGGCTTCCACCTGATCGTGCGTGACATAGATCATGGTCGCACCCAGGCGGCGGTGCAGTTTGCTGATTTCGGCGCGCATCGCAACACGCAACTTGGCATCGAGGTTGGACAGGGGTTCGTCAAACAGGAACACTTTGGGCTTGCGCACAATGGCACGGCCTACCGCCACACGCTGGCGCTGGCCGCCGGAGAGTTCCTTGGGCTTGCGCTCAAGCAGTTCGGTGAGGCCGAGTATGTCTGCGGCTTCCTCCACCCGGGTGTCAATTTCTTCTTGCGAAAACTTCCGAATCTTCAGACCAAAACCCATGTTCTGGCGCACATTCATGTGCGGGTACAGGGCGTAACTCTGGAACACCATGGCGATGTCGCGGTCCTTGGGTGCCATATCGTTGACCAGCGTGTCGCCGATGTAGATTTCGCCCGATGTGATGGTTTCCAGCCCGGCAATCATGCGCAAGGCTGTCGACTTGCCACAGCCGGACGACCCCACCAGCACGGCAAATTCCTTCTCTTGAATATCGATGGACAGGTCGTTGACGACGGTGACGGCTCCGTACCGCTTGACGACGTTCTTTAACGTGACTTTGGACATGTGCGATAGCTCCTTATTGCGCCGCAGAATTGATCATGCGACTTCCATTGTCTTGAGCCAGGCCCGCACTGCGCGGTGCAGTTCCGGCAAGCTCGCAGTGGCGTCCAGACGCAACACACGCGGCTCGTCGGTGGGGTCTTCCAGTGTCGCGAATTGGCTCTCCACCAGGGCCGATGAAAAAAAGTGGTTCTGAGCCCGTGCGGTGACCCGCGCCAGCGCCTGCCGCACAGTGATGTCCAGAAAAACGAATTGCAGACCCGGTGCGGCCGAGCGCAACCGCTCGCGGTAGGCGCGCTTCAGTGCCGAACAGGTCAACACCACACGGCCCGGACTGGCCTGCAGCAGTTCCGACAAGCGCCTAAGCCACCCATCACGATCAGCATCGGTGAGCGCAACGCCAGCAGCCATTTTTGCCCGGCTTGCCGGGCTGTGGTGGTCATCGCCTTCAATCAACGTCAACCCTTCTGCCTGCGCCAGCAAAGCCGCCAGACTGGATTTGCCGCAACCGGCGACGCCCATGATGACAATGGAGTTCATGTTGAAAATTTTAGGATAGCGCTATCCTGGCGAGTCTAAAAAAATGTGCCTGAAGCAACTTTGATCTGGATCACAATAGCTGAAATGAACGCATCTGGCGAAATATGTTTGCCAAACCCAACTGGATAGCGCTATCCTATAGTCAATTGGCTTTTTCGCAGATCAGTATTTACCCTAATTCATGACGGTTCCCTTGCACCGCCCCCGCGCCACTGGACGCATTACGCTGGCAGACGTCGCACGGGCGGCTGAGGTTAGCCCGATCACGGTGTCGCGGGCGCTGCGCGGTGAGCGTGCGGTAGACCCGGAACTGGTCCAGCGGGTGCAGGCCGCCGCAGTCAAGCTCGGGTATGTGCCGAACCCGGCCGCGCGTGCCCTCGCCTCCGGGCAGAGTACCCACGTGGCGGTACTGATCCCGATGCTGTCCAACGCGTTGTTTGTAGATCTGCTCGAGGCCACGCAGCGCACGTTGCGCGCGGCCGGCTACCAGACGCTGATTGGTGTGACGCACTATGATTTCAGTGAGGAAGAAACACTGTTGCGTGAGCAACTGCTGCACCGGCCAGCCGGGCTGCTGGTGACCGGGCTTGAGCGCAATGAAGCCACGCGTACGCTGATTGCACAGAGTGGCGTGCCGTGTGTGCATTTGATGGATGCGTCCCACACGCCCGGGCTCTACAGTGTGGGATTTTCTCAGGCCGACGCCGGGGCAGAGATCACGCGCTATCTGCTCTCACGGGGGCGCAAGCGCATTGCCTGTGCGTGTGCACAACTGGACCCGCGTGCACTGCAGCGGCTGGAAGGCTGGCGGCGCACGCTTTCCGAGGCGGGGTGTTACGACCCCACACTCGAATGGCTGAATCCGGCACCTTCGTCCATTGCTCTGGGAGGGCGCATGTTCGAGCAGATCATGGGGCAGCACCCCGCCATTGACGGCATCTTTTTCTGCAACGACGATCTGGCCCAGGGCGCCCTCCTGGCAGCACTGCGCCTGGGCGTGCCGGTGCCCCAGCGCATCGCCGTGGCAGGTTTCAACGACCTTACCGGCAGCGACCAGATGCTGCCGACCCTGACCACGGTGCGAACGCCACGCGCCCAAATCGGGCACGCAGCTTCTGCCATGTTGCTGGCGCTGATGAAAGGTGAAACGGTGCCGAACCCGTGCATCGACCTTGGGTATGAGTTGGTGGTGCGTGGCAGCACCTGAAACGAACGGGGAGAGCGAGCGCGCTCGCGGGGCCGACTTTGATCAATTTCAAGTTGACTGCATGCCCGCAGTCTCGCTGGCGAACGGCAGGTTCCGGCAGTCCACAGAAACTCCAATCCTAAGCCGTCCGTGAACTTCGCTTGGGTGCCCTAAGCGGACTTACGGACCGATCAGTATGTCAATGAGTGTCCACAGCTCTGCTTAGGTGAACGCCAAAACTGCAAATCTGCGCCCAATACCACCTAAGTATGTCAGACGCTGTTGCGTTGACGTTCCGCCCGTTGCGCATGTCCATTGAACTGCCCAATTGCGGGCGACGCCACAAACTTCGCCGAGTCATGGTGTACCCTTGTCAGTTGCAGTTCGGGCTCACACGCAGTGAATCGAAGCTATTGACCTTATTTGCCAAGAGCGAAATCGCAGCTGGGTTCGAGTTTTGTGCCGCATCGCTGACATACATCAAATCGCTAGCGTGAAGACCGACAAGAATGGACGAGAGATTCAACGTCATGTCGGCACTGTCAAGCCTCAAAGCTGATCCTTCCTGAAATCTGTGTCTGCCGAATTGGGAACGGTCAGTTCAAATCAAGTCGTCTGCAAAGATTCCATCCGATGGTCAAAGCGAAACCGGAACTGAACTCGGTCCATCACATTGTCCCGATGAGGCCAAAACAGGCAAAGCTTGTATTGTTCATCTGCACCGTTCTTTGCGCAGGGATTTGGATCTTCACCCTCAACAGAATCGATTCGGAGCGTGATCAAGCTATTGCGAGCCAACTTGCGAGCAACTCCGTCTTAGCGCAGACCCAGGAAGGACGTATTTCAAATGCTCTGCAAGTCTTTGATCAGATCTTGCTGGTTATACGAGACGATTTTTTGACACATGGCAAACCCCAGTCAATAGAGCAACGCCTCAAAGCCTTGCATGTCGACAGGACGTACGTAGGAATCGTTACCCTGATCGATGAGACTGGAAATGTTATTGCAACGACCGCTGATGACATGAAGGTCAACTTTGCCGACCGCGAATACTTTAAGGAACATGCATCAGACCAGGCCGATCGACTGCTAATCGGAAAGCCAATCATTGGACGAAAGACCGGGAAGTCGATCATTTCACTTACGCGGCGCATTTATCACCCGAACGGATCTTTTGCTGGCGTTGTCTTTCTCGCACTCGATCCCGTGTTCCTGGCGCCCGACTACTCAAACGTAAAGTTGTCTAAAGATGTCACCATCACCTTGGTGGGTCTTGATGGCATTGTCAGAGTGCGTCACATCAACGGCACCAACAGCTTTGGGGAGGATGTAAGAGCGGGGAAACTTCTGGAAGAAGTACGCAACTCTGAAGTTGGCAACCTCATCAGCGTCACGCCCATTGATGGCCGCCGCCGTGCGACCAGTTACCGAAAGTTGCCGAACTACCCTTTGATTGTGTTGGTGGGCTCCCCTGTTGAGCAGGTAGCAGACTCTTTGAAGGGAAACGAACGCATCTATTTCCTCTCTGCAGTTCTGGGGAGCCTGGTGTTAATCGGATTTGCTTTTGCAGTAAATGCAGCTTTCGCACGAAGCCGCCAGCAGTTCGAGGAGGCATCGTCGAAGGCCGAGCGCATGCGCGGAATCATTGATGCCTCTCCAGTCCCTATGGCATTGAATGATTCGGACGCTCGCATCACGTTTCTGAACCGGGCCTTTACCGAAACCTATGGATACGCGCCAGAGGATATTCCCACTCTGGATTCATGGTGGCGTAGCGCCTACCCAGACCCGATGTATCGCAGCTGGGTTATCAAAACTTGGGGGGAAGAGGTAAATCGTGCGGAATGTACAGGTACCCAATTCACCCCAATGGAAATCAAGTTGCAGTGCAAGGATGGCCGTGAAAAAATTGCTGTTGCCAGTGCTGCCAGATTCTCAACAGACCAGGACGCAGAGCATCTTGTTGTGCTTTTTGACATCACCGAGCGCAAACAGGCGCAGGAGAAGCTCCAGCTTGCCGCCGGCGTCTTCACCCATGCATTGGAGGGGATCGTTATCACTGCGCCCGATGCCACCATCATCGATGTGAATGATGCATTCACCCGTATCACTGGTCACAGCCGCGAGGATGCCATCGGTCGGAATCCTCGCTTTCTCAGTTCCGGTCGGCATGATCAAAGCTTCTATGCGGCCATGTGGAGCGCATTGACCGAGCATGGCCGCTGGAACGGTGAGATCTGGAATCGACGCAAAGACGGCGCAGTGTTCGCCGAGTCGCTAACCATCAGCTCCGTGAAAGATGATTTGGGAAACACCCTGCGGTACATCGCCCTGTTCTCCGACATCACCGCCAGCAAGGAGCATCAAAGTCAGCTTGAACACATCGCCCACTTTGATGCGCTCACAAACTTGCCCAACCGCGCGCTGCTGGCCGACCGTCTGCAACAGGCCATGGCACAAGCGCAGCGCAGGCAGAAACAGGTGGCTGTAGCGTACCTGGATCTGGACGGTTTTAAGGCCATCAACGACCGTCATGGCCATGTCACCGGCGACCAGGTGCTCATCACCCTTGCCAACCGTATGAAGAACACACTGCGCGAAGGCGACACGCTGGCACGCATCGGTGGCGACGAGTTTGTGGCTGTTTTGATTGATTTGGAAGACACATCAGCAAGCGTGCCAATGGTCATCCGGTTGCTGGCCGCCGCTGCACTGCCAGTACATGTGGGCGACTTGACTGCGCAGGCTTCGGCCAGTGTGGGAGTAACCTTTTATCCACAGGCTCAAGACATCGATGCCGATCAACTCCTTCGTCAGGCAGACCAGGCCATGTACCAGGCTAAAGTTGCGGGAAAGAACCGTTTCAGCGTGTTTGATGCCGAGCATGACAGCAGCCTGCGCGACCACCACGAAAGCCTGGAACGCATCCGTCAGGCGCTGGAGAACCATGAGTTTGTGCTGTATTACCAGCCCAAGGTCAACATGCGCAGCGGCCAGGTGATTGGTGCGGAGGCGCTGATCCGTTGGCAGCATCCCGAAAAAGGTCTGCTGGCACCAGCGGCCTTCCTTCCGGCGATTGAAGACGACCCGCTAGCCGTCGCCGTGGGTGAGTGGGTGATAAACACCGCCCTAAACCAAATTGAACGGTGGCGCGCCGATGCTTTGGATGTTCCAGTTAGCGTCAACATCGGCGCACTCCAGTTGCAGCAAGGCAACTTTTTTGAGCGCCTGAAAGGCATTCTTGCCCATCACCCGCAAGTCAACCCGGCAAGGTTGGAGCTTGAGGTTCTTGAGACCAGCGCGCTGGCGGACATGGCGCAGGTGTCGCAAATTATTGAAGACTGCGCACAAATCGGCGTGACATTTGCGCTGGACGACTTTGGCACCGGCTATTCGTCGCTAACTTACCTCAAGAGTCTGCGGGTGACCTTGCTGAAAATAGACCAGAGTTTTGTGCGCGACATGCTTGAAGATCCCGATGACCTGGCTATTCTGCAAGGTGTCATCGGCCTGGCTGCCGCATTCAGTCGCAAAGTGATCGCTGAGGGCGTTGAGACTGTGGAGCATGGTACCGCCCTGTTGCACCTGGGTTGCGAATTGGCCCAAGGGTATGGCATTGCACGGCCTATGCCAGCCGAGCAGATGCCCGCTTGGGTCGCATCCTGGCAGCCCGATGATGCATGGTCTGAGTTGCCGTGGCTGGGAGGCAATACCTAATTGATGGACGTTTAGGCTATGACAAAGCTAAATTGACTACCGACTGGTTTTGCTGCATTGGCGCGGAGTTGAACAAATTCCACGTCTACAGACCGGCCGACCGATAAGGAGAAATTGGTCCACCCGATGACTGCAACGGAAGCATCATCATGAACGGCAGTACCTGGTCAGGACCTGTAGTTGCCAACCACGATTGACGAACCACAAAGCTGTCGTAGAAATCAACCTGCCAGGCTGCGGTCGTTCGCGAGCAGGAGCAGCACAGGGCTGGCACCCGTCTGTTACGTCCGTCGAAGTCCAGGGTTAATCTCTTCCCGTCTGCCCAGTATTTTTGAGAGCACTCGACAAATCGATGCCGGATTTAGCTT